>DATBFW010000037.1:0-11738 GCA_036558285.1 Mycobacteriales bacterium
GCCGGGGTCGGTCTCCACGACGGCGTCGGGGCCCGGGAAGACGACCGCCTCGTGGCCGTCGTCGTAGCGGATCAGGTACGGCGGCCCTCCGTCGCTGCCGCGTACCTCGACGATCTCGACCAGATGATCGCCCTGACCGACCGTGCGGCCATGCACGCGGAGCCGATCTCCCACCTGTGCTCGCATGACCAGCCTCCTTCCGCGGCTGCCCGCAAGGCTCCTCCGGTCGGTCCCGGTACGGAAGTGCCGACGCGTCGATGCTGATACCGGACGTGGAACGTCCACAATGAGTCCTACGGTGCCGGCATGGCTAGCGATGACTACCCGTGGGAACCACCGATCGCCGGTACCGAGGCCGAGGCGCTCGTCGGGGCGCTCGACCGTCTGCGCACCACCTTCCGCTGGAAGGCGGACGATCTCGACGCGGCCGGGCTGCGGACCCCGATCGCCTCCTCGGCGCTGACCCTGGGCGGCCTGCTCAAGCACCTCTCCCGTGCCGAGGACGAGATGTTCACGGTCAAGCTGAGCGGCGCGCCCCGCAGCGCGCCGTGGGACAGCGCGCCCTGGGACGCCGATCCCGACTGGGACTTCACCTCCGCCGCCGACGACACACCGGACGAGCTCTACGGGCTGTGGGACAGCACGATCGCGCGGTCGCGGGCCACGCTCGCCGCGGCCATCGCCGACGGCGGGCTCGACCAGCCCGTCCACATCAGCGGCGGCGGGCAGCACGCCAACCTGCGCCGGCTGGTCTGCGACCTCATCGAGGAGTACGGCCGGCACACCGGGCACGCCGACCTGCTCCGCGAGGCGGTCGACGGACGCGCCGGCGAGGACCCGCCGGCCCGCTGGCACCCGCGCAGCCCCGCCACCACCGCCGGCTGACGGACGGGTCCCCGCCGGCAGGGCGCCCCGCAGAGTGAAGCCGTGAAAGGGGCGTCAGGGTAGCCTGACGGCATGGGGCTGTGGGACGACGGGCGGCGGGCGTGGGAGCGGCTCGACGGCTGGGGCGAGGACACGCATCCGGACAGCGGGTCCGCCGCCCTGGCCGCGCTGTCCGACATCGGGACGGTACGGCGGCTGCTCGACCAGGCCGAGCTGTCGGTGGTCCGGACGGCGCGCAGGCACGGGAAGTCGTGGGCGGAGATCGCGACCCGCCTCGGGGTGACGCGGCAGTCTGCCTGGGAGCGGTGGCGGGACCTGGACGAGGAGCAGCAGGAGGACGTCGTCGGCGCGGCCGCGCGGGAGCTCACCGCGCGGCAGCGGCGCCGGCTGTCGTCGGTGGTGGTGCCCAGCGTCATCGGCTTGTCGTTCGACAAGGCGGTGGACCTGCTGACGGCGGTGGGCCTGGTGGCGATGAGCGAGAACGTCAGCGGCGTGGTCAGCGACCAGACCCCGGAGGCCGGCGCGAGGGTTCCGGCCGGATCGATGGTCCGGTTGTGGGTCGAGCGGGACGGAGGCTCCGGCGTCCGCGAACCCCGCCGTCCCAAGCCGAACCCCCGCTCCGGCCGCGCCCTTCCCCCGGAACTCTCCGACGACGCCGTCAGCTGAGCCCTCATGTGGCTACAATCGGCCTCGCTGGAGTAGCCACTTGGGAGGAAGCGTGGAGGTAGGGATCCGCGCGCTGCGAGACGGCCTGAGCAAGCATCTCGCCGACGTCCGCAGGGGCCACACCGTCACGATCACCGACCACGGCCGGGCGGTGGCCCGGATCGTGCCGGTCGATCGCCCGACCTCGTTCGACCGCCTCGTGGCCGAAGGGTTGGTGCGACCGCCGCAGCGACGCAAGCGCGGCACGCCGCGGCCGGTGGCCGCCAAGGGCCCGGTGAGCGATCTGGTCGCCGAGCAGCGCCGGTGATCGTCTACTTCGACACGTCAGCGTTCGTGCCACTGCTGGTCGTCGAGGTCGGCACGCCGGCCGGCCGCGAACTGTGGGAGACAGCCGACGAGGTCGCCGCAGCCCGGCTGCTCTACGTCGAGACGGCGGCCGCGCTGGCCCGAGCGCGCCGGCTCGGCCGCCTGGGTCCGCGGCAGCATAGAGCCTCGGTCGCCGGCCTGGACGACCTGTGGCAGGACTTCCGCGTGCTCGACGTCGACGACGCACTCGTCGTCCGGGCGGCCGAGCTGGCCGACCGATGCGCGCTGCGCGGCTACGACGCCGTGCACTGCGCGTCGGCCGAACGCATCGATGCACCCGATCTCGTCGTCGCCAGCGGCGACAAGGAGGTCCTGGCCGCGTGTGCGGATCTCGGCCTCGCCACCGCGCTGGTCGGTGGCTAGCTAGGGCTGGCTGGCGGAGTGGAGGACGAGGGTGGCGGCGGCGGGGAGGTTGGACTTCTCGGCCGGGGTGAGGGTGGGGTTGGCGGTGCGGCGGGCGACCGCGGCCTGCAGTTGGATCGGGTCGGCCGCGCCGGTGACCCGCAGCAGCGCCTCGAGCAGTTCGCGCGCGGTCGCGGCCGGCACGTCGACCAGGCTCCCGACCGCGACCTCGGCCAGGATCAGCGCCGACATCGCGACGTCCAGTGTGGACGGTCCGGCGGTCGCGTTGCTCCAGTCGATGACGACCGGCCCCGCCCCGGTGAGCACGACGTTGTCCGGGTGCAGGTCAAGATGGAGCAACGAGCCGGCGGCCGGCGAGGGCGCTGGGATCGGGCCGAGCCGGACCAGCAGGTCGCCCAGCATCGTGCCCGCCGCGTCGACCGCCGTCGAGCCGGCGAGCAGCGAGCCCAGCATCGTCGGCCCGTACAGCCGCTCCAGCACCATCGCTCCCGGCTCGGTGCCGAACACGCGAGGCACCGGGTATCCGTGCGCGGCCGCATGCCGCATCACCGACGCCTCCCGGTCCATGTCCCGCCCGTCCCGGTAGCGCCGCAGCACCCGCTCGGCGTCGAGCGCCCAGACGTCGGCGTCCCGCCCGGACGCGATCAGCTTCACCGGGCCGTACGGAACTCGTCGAGGGCCGCCACCATGGCGGCCGTCATGGTCACGCCGCCGTGGCCGGAGTCCTCGCACACGACGAGCCGGCTGCCCGGCCACGCGTTGTGCAGGTCCCAGGCGGTGTCCAGCGGCCCGGACACGTCGTACCGGCCGTGGATGAGCACGGCAGGGATGCCGGCGAGCCGCCCCATCGCCGGCAGGATCGGTGCGTCGTCGAGGAAGCAGCCGTTGCTCCAGTAGTGCGTGACGAGCCGGGCGAAGACCTGTCGGAACGTCGGGTCGGCATACCGGGGACTCGGAGTCGCGCCCGGCGCGAGCGAGATGTGGACGTCCTCCCAGGTGCACCACATCCGCGCCGCCCGATCCGTCACCGCCGGGTCCGGGTCGGCGAGCAGCCGCGCGTAGGCCGCGCACAGGTCACCGTCGCGTTCGGACTCCGGCACTCCCGCGGCATAGTCGTCCCACTCCCGCGGGAACACCCGCCGCATGTCCCGCGTGATCCAGTCGGTCTCCCGGCGGGTCCCGGACGTGACCGCGGCCAGCACCATCGCGGCGACCCGCTCGGGATGCCGCTGCGCGTACGCGAGTGCGAGTGTCACGCCCCACGAGGCGCCGACCACCACCCACCGCTCGATGCCCAGATGAGCGCGCAGCAACTCGATGTCACCGATCAGGCGCTGGGTGGTGTTCGTGGTCAGGTCGGCCGCGGCGGTGTCGGCGAGCGGCCGGGACCGCCCGCAGCCGCGCTGGTCGAACACCACCGCCCGGTAGGCGGCCGGGTCGAAGCTGCGCCGGATTCCGACCGTGGACCCCGAGCCCGGACCGCCGTGCAGCCAGACCGCCGGCGTGCCGGCCGGGTTGCCCACCGTCTCCCAGTACACCGAGTGCCCGTCCCCGACGTCGAGGAAGCCCCACTCGTACGGCTCGATCGCCGGGTAGCGCGCACCGGTCACGGGACCCATCCCATCATGGGCTCAGCCGGCGGCGATGCCCCAGGTGGTCTCGACCCCGCGACCGGGCTCCAGCACGTGCAGCGCGGTGCCGCTGCGGAATGCGTCCGGAGGGCAGGTCATCGGCTCGACCGCGAGCCCGCGCCGGCGCCGGGCCGGCACCAGCGTGTCCCCGGTGAACACCTGGAGGTAGCGGTAGCTAGCGTCGAGCCAGAGCCGGACCCGCCGATCACCGGCGACCAGCGTCACGGTCGCGACACCGTCGGGGTCCCGGGCCAGGTCGGTGAAGCAGTGGTCGACCTTCGCCGGGCCGATCTGCCGCCCGGCGCGGTAGTCGAACGGGCTGCCCTCGACGTCGACGATCCCGGTCGGGATGCCGTTGTCGTCGGTCGGCAGGTAACGCTCGCCCGGCACGGTCAGCGTGACCTCGTCGACGGTGTCCGTCCCGACGGTGAGGTAGGGGTGGGCGCCGGTCCCGTACGGCGCCGGACCGTCGCCGGCGTTCGTGACCGTCGTGTGCACGCGCAGGCCTGCGTCGGACAGCGTGTACGCCAGCCGGCAGTCGAGGGTGTGCGGGTATCCCGGCTGCGGGTGCAACACGTAGCGGAAGGTGGCCGACGCGCCGGTGCGGTCCAGCACGGTCCAGCTCTCCCACCGGGTCAGGCCGTGGATCGCGTTGCCAGCGGTCGGCTCGGTCAGCGGGAGCTGCTCGGCGACGCCGTCGAACTCGTACGCGCCGCCGGCGATCCGGTTCGGCCAGGGGATCAGCGTCTGACCCCGGCCGCCGCTGCACATCTCGGTCGCCGGGTAGCCGTCGACCACCGGCGCGCCGTCCACTGTGTACTCGCGCAGGCCGGCCCCGACCTCCACCACCACGGCGCGGTGGGTCCCGTGCGCCAGCTCGATCTGCTCACCAGACGGGTACGTCACCCACCCATGATGACGGAGCCGCCCGCGGCCCGGTCAGGAGGCCCAGCGCAGCTCCGCGCCGGGGTCCAGGATGGACAAGGTGGCCAGTGCCGCGTCCGGCGGCAGATCGAGCCCGGCCAGCGCCTCGACGGCCGCCCGGCGGGTGTCCACCCGGATCACCTCGACCCCGCGCACGTGACCGGCGAACGTCACCGCATCGAGCCGGGGGTCGGCCACGAACAGGTCCCGCAGGCACAGCAGCACGACCTGGGCGAGCGCCGACCGGTGCAACGCCGCGACCTCCTCGGCCGGGCGGGGCAGCTCGCGCAGCTCATCGGTCGGGCGGTGGTAGCGCACCGCGGTGGTGGCCGGCACCACCTCCGGCCCCGGCAGCTCGAACCGGACCAGCGGCCACGACGCCCCGTCCGGCCAGGTCACCTCGGTCGACCGCGGGAACGGCGCCGGCAGCGGTTCCGCGTCCAGCACCATCGCGAGGAAGCGGGCGACCGCGCCGTGCTCCCGCCGGCGCAGCGCCGCGACGAACGCGTCCACCCGCCGGTTGTGGTCCTCGACCCGGCGCCGTTCCTCGGCCAGCCGGGTCACGTACCGGCGGCGCGCCTCGTCGAACCGCAGCTGCCGCTCGGCTTCCGCCCGCTCGTACTCGGCCATCGCGGCCTCGTACGCCGCCCGCGCGTCGGCCAGCTGCTGGCGGTAGCGAGCGTTACCGGCCAGCCGGTCGACGACCGAGGGCGGCGGCGGCTCGTACCGGGACCAGTCCGGCGGGATCGCGCGCCAGCCGACCGACCCGAGGTCGGGCGTGGGCTGGCTGAACTCGGCCCGCATGCCGGCGAGGTCGATCCGGGGACTGCGGCGCAGGCCGCGCTCGAGGATGGTGCGGAGCTCGGCAACCTGGTCGGCGAGCGTCCGCGTCCGGAGGTCCGCCTCCGCCGCCCGGTCCGCAAAGTATTGCTGGGAGGCCTGCTCGGCCTGCCACTTCCGGGTGGCACGCCGGGCCCGGCGCGCCTCGGCGGCCTCGGCCTCCAGCTGTTTGAGTCGCTCGGCGTACTCGATGCTGGCGGTGCGGGAACGGGCCATGGCCATCTCCCCGGACGGTCGCGTACAGGTCCCCGTTAGGACGAACGGTAAGGCCTGTCGACCGCTGGCGCATCACTCCATGGGCACGAACCACCACATTGGGTGACCGCAAATCCTTGCAAGACGGACGCACCGGGCCGGCTCGGGACGCACCCGCTGACGCCTGTCACCCCTTGACCGCGGCCGCGAGCTGGCCCCCGATGAAGTGCCGCTGGAACGCGAAGAACACGATCGCCACCGGGATCGTCGACAGCAGCGCTGCCCCGAGGGTGAGCGGATACTGCGTGCCGGCGCCGAGCTGGCCGCTGGAGAACTTCGCCAGCCCGGTCGTGAGCGTGTTGTACTTCGGGTCCGATGTGGACACCAGGAACAGCTGGAACTCGTTCCACGAGCCCTGGAAGCTGAGGATCGTCAGCGTGATCAGCCCGGGTCTGGCCATCGGCAGGATCACCGACCAGTACGTCCGGAAAACGCCGGCGCCGTCGATGCGGGCCGCCTCCTCCATCGTGGTGGGGATGTTCACGAAGAACTGCCGCATGAGGAAGATGCCGGCGGCGTCGACGACGATCGGCAGGATCATCCCCGGATAGGTGTTGAACAGCGTCAGTTCCTTGAGCACCAGGAACCGCGGGATGAGCAGCACCGCGCCCGGCACCGCGAGGATGCCGAGGACGCCCCAGAACACCGCCTGCCGGCCCGGGAACCGCAGCCTGGCCAGCGCGTACCCGGCCAGGCTGTCCAGGAACACCCGGCCCAGCGTGATGAAGGTGGCCACGATGATGCTGTTGGTCAGCCACCGCCCGAACGGGATGCCGGCGTTCTCGGTGAAGCCGAAGATCCGCTCCCAGGCCGACAGCGTGGCCGGGTGCGGGATCAGCGACAGCGAGTTGTTCGCCGCGTCCGCGTCGGTCTTGAACGAGGTCGCCAGCTGGATGAGGAACGGCCCGATGAACACGACGGCGAAGAAGATCAGCAGGGCGTAGCCGATGCCACGCCGCCACGGCGGCGAGTAGCTGTGGGCCGACATCAGTCGTCCTCCCCGGTGCCGACGAGCCGCCGCTGCAGCGCGGCGAGCAGGATGATGAGCGCGAACAGCAGGAACGCGATCGCCGCGCCGATCCCGAACGCCGAGTTCTGGAAGCTCTGGTTGTAGGAGAGGTAGGCCGGGGTGATCGTCGCCGGGTTGTTGCCGGTCAGGTAGATCTGGTCGAACACCTGCCAGGTGCTGATCAGCCCGAGGGTGAGCACCAGGATCAGCGTCGGGCGCAGCATCGGCAGCGTGACCAGCCGGAACCGCTGCCAGGCGGTGGCGCCGTCGACCTCGCTGGCCTCGAGCACCTCCTCGTTGATGTTCTGCAGGCCGGCCAGGAACATCAGCATGAACGTCCCCGAGGTCGTCCACACCACCAGCGTGATGATCACGACCATCGCGACCGACGGCCCGGAGAACCAGTCCCACCAGGACAGGTTGAAGAACTCGTGCTGGGACCAGCCCGGCGCCGAATCCACCCCGACCACCCCGAGCGCCTGGTGGAACACCCCCCGCGAGTCGGCCGTCCAGTTTGGACCGTGCAGGCCGACGTAGCCGAGCAGCTGGTTGACCGCGCCGCCGCCGGAGAACAGGAACAGGAACACCAGCGTCGTCGCGATGCTGCTGGTGACCGACGGGAAGAAGAACGCGGTCCGGAAGTAGCTGCGGCCGCGCAGGAACCTGTTGTTCAGCAGCACAGCAAGGAACAGCGCCAGCGCGGTCTGCAGCGGCACCACGAACAGCACGAAGTAGAAGTTGTTACGGATCGAGGTGGCGAAGTTCTGCCGGGTCAGGTTGTCGACCGTGAGCAGGCTCTTGTAGTTGTCGAACCCGATGAACTTGGCGCCGCCGCCGAACGGGCTGGACAGGCCGTCCCAGCGGGTGAGGCTGACATAGAAAGCGAGGCCGATCGGGACGACCAGGAAGATGATCAGGACGGCCAGCGCCGGCAGCACGAACAGCCAGCCGGCCCAACGTTCCTGTCGGCGCAGCGCGCTGCCCCGGCCGCGTCGTCGCCGCGGCGGCGGCGCTGCGGTCGCCTCGATTGTTCCGGCCAGCTCCCCCGTACCGGCCGTTCCGGTGGTCGATCCGACTGACGAGGTCACGGCCCGTCCTTCCGCGTCGGCGTGGCCGGACACCCGGCGGGCGGGCACCGGTGTGCCCGCCCGCCGCGTGCGCCCTAGTTGTTGGCCTTCAGTGCCGCGTCACCGTTCTTCTGCAGCGCGGCCAGCATGGCCTTCGGGTCGGAGGACCCGTTCGACAGGCCGAGGATCTTCGAGTCGAAGTCCTTCTGCACCTGGTCGAAGCCGGGCAGGCTGGTCGGGCCGGTCGCGGACGCCGCGCCGTCCACGAACGCCTTCTGGTCCGGGAACTGCTGGGAGAACTGTGTCGACGCCGACTTCACCGACGGCATCACGCCGAAGGCCTTGGCGAACTGGATCTGCTGGTCGGTCGAGGTCAGGTACTTGACCAGGTCGATCGCCGCGGCCTGGTTCTTGCTCTTGGCCGCGATGCCCCAGCAGTTCGTGAACGACAGCGTCGCCTGCTGGCTGCCCTTGGGCAGCGGGACCACGGCGTAGTGCAGGTTCGGGTAGTCGTTCTTCACGCCGCCGACGAACCAGTTGCCCTCGATCGCCATCGCGGCCTTGTTCTTGCCCATCGCCTCGCCGCCCCAGCCGGTGTCGACCTGCTTGGGGAACTTCAGCGTGCCCTCGCGGGCCATCTTCTGCACGAACTGCAGGCCGGTGAGGTTCTGTGGGGAGTCCGCGGTGAACGCGGTGCCGTCGGAGTTGAGCAGCGAGCCGCCGGCCTGCCGCATGAACGCGTCGACGCGGTCGAGGGTGTCGTTGAAGACGAGGCCGGTGACCCCGCCGGTGGTGAGCTTCTTGGCCACCGCGTCGAGCTGGTCCCAGGTCTGCGGGTAGTCGGCCTCGGTCAGCCCGGCCTTCTTCCACATGTCGGTGTTGATCTCCAGCGCCAGCGTGGAGAAGTCCTTCGGCACGCAGTAGACCTTGCCGTCGGAGGTGAACGACTGGAGCAGGTTGGGGTAGAAGTCGTCCTTGTTCGGCATCTGGTCGCCGTACGCGGCGAGCGCGTTGGCCTTGACCAGCCCGGCGAACTTCGAGGCGTCCACGTAGAACAGGTCCGGCGGGCTGCCGCCGGCCAGCGCCTGGGTCAGCTCCTGGGTGAGGTCCTTGGCCGGCGTCACGGTGACCGTGTTGCCGCCCTTCTTCGCCCAGGCGGCGGTGGCGTCGTCGACCGCCTTGGTCTCGGCGTCACCGGACGATCCGATGAGCATGGTCAGCTTGACGCCGGTGGTCGGGCCGCCGCCGGAGGCGTTGCCGCCGTTGTTGTTGCTGAACCCGCTGTCGCCGCCGCCGCAGGCCGCGGCGAGCATCAGGCCGAGCCCGGCGACCAGCGCCAGGGGAGCCCGGGTCCGTCGGATCATCGTCGATCACTCCTCACTCGGGGGGTCGTGCTTAGCGCTCGGGGACGGGTGGCGGCGGCCCGCACCGGGGATCCGCCGCGGTCGCTGCTGTCCCGGACCACCAGTGCCGGGTCGAGCAGCACCCGGGCCGGGTCGGTGCGGCTGCCGCTCAGGTGGTCGAGCAACACTTCGATGACCCGCTCGGCGACCGCCTCCAGCGGCTGCCGGACGCTGGTCAGGCCGGGCCGGACGACCGTCGTCAGTGGACTGTCGTCGAACCCGGTCACCGCGACCTCGGAGCCGGCACGCAGGTTGCGGTCCTCCAGGGCGCGCAGCGCGCCCAGTGCCATCACGTCGCTGACGCAGACCACCGCGGTCGGCGGCTGTGCCAGGTCGAGCAGCCGGCCGGTCAGCGCGGCGCCGGCGGCGATGCCGTCCTCGCTGCGGCGTACCAGGCCGCGGGTGGGCAGCCGGTGCGCGGCGGTGGCCCGCAGCCAGCCGGCGTACCGGTCGTCGCCGACGCCGCTGCCCTCCGGCCAGCCGACGAACGCGATCCGCCGGTGGCCCTGCGCGACCAGATGTTCGACCACGGCGGCGGTGCCGGCGGCGCCGTCGACGTCGACCCAGGAGTGGGTCGCGTCAGGCTCGCCCCAGGGCCGGCCGAACGCCACGAACGGCGCTCCGCGGGCGGCCAGCCAGCCCGGCCGCGGGTCGACGTGGTGGGTGCCCGAGATGACGTACGCGTCGACCGCGGTGCGGCGCAACAGGTCGTCGATCACGTCCAGCTCGGCGTCGTCGGTGGGAGCGGCAAAACTGAGCACGTCGTACCCACGATCGCGGGCCGCGTCACACAGCGCGTGCAGGAACCGGTCGAGCACGCCCCCGGTGCCCATCTGCAGTGACGGCAGCAGCCGGCAGCCGAGCAGCCGGGTCGACTGCGTGCGCAGGTTGCGCGCGGCCGAGTTCGGCCGGTAGCCGAGCTGCTCGATCGACGCCAGCACCCGGGACAGGGTGTCCGGCCGGACCCGCTGCGGGGCGTTGAGCGCGTTGGACACGGTCTGCCGGGACACCCGGGCATGCCGCGCGACGGACTCGACCGTCGGGCGGGTTCCCGGTGCTCGTGCTGCCATCGCCCCCTGCTCCGCCGAAGGGTGCTTGTAAGCCGGTTCACACCGTTGATCGTTCAAATCGGTGCGCACATAGTCTGTCTGATGAACGATCAAATCGCTAGTCTGAACCGGTGTCGGCAGTGGAGATTGCCCCTCGGGAGGCGTCCGTTCGGGACAAACAGCCCTATCTGCACGAGCTGGTGACCGTGGTCGCGGCGCCGGGACTGGCGCTGTCCGACTCGGACGGCCAGCTGACCGGCGACGGCGCCACCGGCGTCTACCTGGCCGACCGCCGGGTCCTGTCCCGGCTCGTGGTGGGCGTGGACGGGCGGGAGCCGGCGAAGGTCGGCGGCCAGTCGCTGGACACGCCCACCGCCCGGTTCGTCGGCGTCGTACGCCACCTCGGCGACCCCGGCCCGGACCCGACCGTGTTCGTCGAACGCGCCCGGACGATCTCACCCCGCGGGCTGCGCGAAACGATCCGGCTGGTCTCCCGCGCCCGCGAGCCGCTCACCTGCACGGTCAACCTCGAGCTCGACGCCGACCTGGCCGACATCGGCGAGGTCAAGTCCGGCCGCCCGACCGCGATGCCGCCGGTCCGGCCGGACCTCGGCGGCGCCGGCACGGTGCGCTGGCCGGTCGCGGACGGGATCGCTGTGATCGCGACGCTCTCCCCCGAGCCGGACGAGACCAGGGCCGCGGCGCCGTCGCGGGTGCTGGCCGGCTGGGACGTGGCGCTGCCGGCCCATGGTCGCTGGGAGGCGACCGTCGAGGTGACCGCGACCGCTCCGGGCGGGCCGCCGGTCGCGGCGCCGCCGACCCGCGAGCTGTGGCGGGCGCCAGCGGTGCGCGCTGGCGACCACCGGCTGCCCGCGCTGGTCGAGCGGAGCGTGGCCGACCTGGCCGGGCTGCTCGCCGCCGACCCGGTCGCGACCGACGACCACTACCTGACCGCCGGTGCTCCCTGGTACCTGACGCTGTTCGGCCGCGACTCGCTGTGGGCGGCGCGGATGGCGCTGCCGCTGGGCACCGACCTCGCCGCCGGCACGCTGCGCACGCTGGCCCGCCGGCAGGGCACCCGCGCCGACCCGAGCGCCGAGGAGGAGCCGGGCAAGATCCTGCACGAGGTGCGGATCGGACCGGCCGGCCCCGAGCGCTACTACGGCACCGTCGACGCGACGCCACTGTGGATCTCGCTGCTGCACGACGCCTGGCGCTGGGGGCTGGCCGACGCCGAGGTGACCGAGCTGATACCCAGCCTGGAGGCCGCGCTGGGCTGG
>DATBFW010000038.1:0-32316 GCA_036558285.1 Mycobacteriales bacterium
AGCGCCTGCAGCCCGATCGCCACGCCGACGCCGGCGCCGAGCCCGATGGCCGACGCGATCCCGCCGACCACCACGGCCTCCAGCAGCACCGACCGGGTCACCTGCCCCTTGGAGGCGCCGAGCGCCCGCAGCAGGGCCAGCTCCCTGGTCCGCTGGGCGACCAGGATCGAGAACGTGTTGAAGATGATGAACGCCCCGACGAACAGCGCGACGGCGGCGAACACCAGCAGGAACGTGTTGAGGAAGCTGAGCCCCTCCTGGATGTCGCTGGCCTGCTCGTCGGCCAGCTGCGTGCCGGTGATCGCCTCGGTGTCGCCGGGCAGCGCGCCGGCGATCCGGTCGCGCAGCTGGTCCTGGGACACCCCGTCGTTCGCGGCGACGACCAGGTCGGAGTAGCCGTTGACGTGCAGCAGCTTCTGCGCCGACGCGGTCGTGAAGTAGACGTACGACTCACCGCCGAGGCTGTCCTTGCCGTCCGCGTACTGGACCAGGCCCACGACGTTGACCCGCTGCTGCCCGGTCGGCAGGAACACGGTGGTCGTGTCGCCGACGGTCACGCCGGCCTTCTCGGCCAGCCGGCCGTCGAGCACGACGTCGGTGGGTCCGCGCGGCGCGGTGCCGTCGACCACCCGCTGCTGGTTGAGCTTCGCGGAGTCGATCCAGTTGCCGGCGATGATCGGCGCGCCGTTGGTGGACAGCGCCTTGCCGTCCTTGCCGAGCACGCTGACCTGGTTGAACTGGGCGTTGACGACGTTGCCCTGCACCTCGGCGACGCCGTCGACGCGCTGCACGGTCGCGATCGTGCTCGCCGGCACGTCGTGCCGGCCGCCCCCGTCGGAGTTGCCCGAGCCCGGGGTGATCTCGGTGCCCCGGACGTCGACGGCGATGTTCTTGTTCACCGACGAGAACAGGTCGGTGAACGTGCGCCCCAGCGAGTCGGTGAGCACGAACGCCCCGACCACGAAGGCGACACCCAGCACGACCGCGAGCGCGGACATCATCAGCCGCAGCTTGCGGGCCGTGAGGGCCTTCACGGTGGCTCGGAACATCTCAGGCACCCACCGGCTGGTACATCGTCTCCTGGCCCGGCTCCAGACCCTTCATCCGGTCGAGCACGGAGTCCGCGGTCGGGGCGCGCATCTCGTCGACGATCCGACCGTCGGCGAGGAACAGCACCCGGTCCGCGTACGCGGCGGCGGACGGCTCGTGGGTGACCATGACGATCGTCTGGCCGAGCTCGGTGACCGACCGGCGCAGGAAGCCGAGCACCTCGGCCGAGCTGCGCGAGTCGAGGTTGCCGGTCGGCTCGTCGGCGAAGATGACCGCCGGCCGGGTGATCAGCGCCCGGGCGCAGGCGACCCGCTGCTGCTGGCCGCCGGACAACTCGGTCGGCCGGTGGGTGAGCCGGTCGCGCAGGTTGACCGCGCTGACCACCTGGTCGAACCAGGCCTTGTCCGGCTTGCGGCCGGCGATCTGCAGCGGCAGCGTGATGTTCTCCTCGGCGGTCAGCGTCGGCAGCAGGTTGAACTGCTGGAAGACGAAGCCGACCTTGTCCCGGCGCAGCGCGGTCAGCCGCTTGTCGGACATCCCGGCCAGCCGGTCGCCGCCGATGATCACATCGCCGGAGGTGGGCTGGTCGAGGCCGGCCAGGCAGTGCATGAACGTCGACTTGCCGGACCCGGACGGGCCCATGATCGCGGTGAACTCACCGACCGGGAAGGTGGCGGTCACGCCGTCGAGTGCGGTGACCTCGGTGTGCCCGGTGCCGTACACCTTCCGTAGCTCGATGGCCTGCGCGGCTGGCGCGCCGGTCAAGGGTGCCCGGTGCCGGGGCTGGGTGCCGGGCGCGGGACTGGTCACGTGGTGGTCTCCCCTCTGGGAGGCCGCCCGGCGGGGCCGGGGGCCGTAGGTCTCTGGTCTCGTCGGGAACGCTAGGTGTGCGGGCACGAGTGGGGCATTGGGGTTTCCCCCCCACTTCATCAGGGGTTGCCCCGAGCCTCGGGTGCCCGTCAGTGCAGCTCAGCCGGTTTTCAGCCGGCCCTCAGGACGCTACGGACGGCGAGCGGCCGGCACATCGCGCCGCGGTTGGAGATGGGTCTCCACCTGTCGGTGGATGCGGCCTCACCCACCCGTACGGCATCAGGCGGGGCTCAGAGCTGCTCGGATCCGTCCGCGGCAGGCTCGACCGGCTCCGGATAGGGCGGCAGGGTGCCGCCGTGCGGCGGGCACAGCGCCTGGTAGTTGCACCAGTCGCAGAGGCGGCTCGGGTTGGCCCTGAAGTCACGCCGGGTGACCGCCCGCTCGATCGCCCGCCAGACCGCGACCAGCGTCCGCTCGAACCGCTCCAGCTCCGCCGCATCCGGCCGGTAGGTCAGCGTGTCGCGATCCGCCAGGTACATGAGCTTGAGCTGGTGCGGCACGGTGCCCTGGGTCCGCCAGAGCACCAGCGCGTAGAACTTCAGCTGGAACAGGGCCTTCGCCTCGTACGCCTCCCGCGGTATGGCGCCGGTCTTGTAGTCGACGACCCTGACCTCGCCGGTGGCCGCCACGTCGAGCCGGTCGACGTAGCCGCGCAGGCCGAGCGGCGCGGCGTCGCCGATGTCGAGCACCGCCTCGACCAGCTGCTCGCGGGCGGCCGGCTCCAGCCGGCTCGGGTCTTCCAGCGCGAAGTAGCCGGCGATCATCCGGCGGGCCGAGTCGAGCCACTCCGGCAGCCCGCCGTCGGCGAACAGCGCGGCGATCTCCGGCTCGGCCTCGGCCAGCGTGGCCCACTCGGGCTCGACCAGCCCGGCCGCGCGGTCGTAGGTCCGGTCGGCGGCAGGCAGGTCGAACAGCCGGTCGAGCACGGCGTGCACCAGCGTGCCGCGGGCCTTGTCCGGGGTCGGCCGCTGCGGCAGCTTGTCGACCGAACGGAACCGGTAGACCAGCGGGCAGGCCTTGAAGTCGGCTGCGCGGGACGGCGAGAGGGTGCCGACCAGCGGCAGCTCTGTCTTCTCGGCCACCTCGGTCACGGCGCCGACACTAGCCCGCGGGTGCGACAGAACCGTGCCGCCGCGCCCGGGCCGGGGTCAGAGCCAGGACAGCCGGTCGAACGGCCAGGCGATCACGAACGCCCGACCCACCACGAGGTGCTCGTCGATCGGGCCGAAGACCCTGCTGTCGCTGGAGTTGCACCGGTTGTCGCCCATCATCCACAGCGTCCCGGCCGGCACGGTGACCTTGGGGAACTCGCCGGTGCCGTGGCAGAGCGGTTCCACGTACGGCTCGTCCAGCGGGGCGCCGTTGACGTAGACCTTGCCGCCGCGGCCCTCGACGGTCTCGCCCGGAAGGGCGACCACCCGCTTGATCAGGTCGTCCTCGCTGACGTTGAGGTTCGGTGGCTTGCGGAAGACGACGACGTCGCCGCGGTGGATGTCGTGCAGGTGGTAGCCGACCTTGTTGACCAGCACCCGGTCGCCCTCGATGAGGGTCTCGTGCATCGAGGCGGACGGGATGTAGAAGGTCTGCACGACGTACTGGCGGATGAGGAACGCGGAGACCACCGCGAACACGATGAGGAACGGCCACTCCAGCGCCTTGCGCCGGGCCCGGCGACGCCGGACGACCGCGCGCGGCGGGTGCGCCGGCTTCGCCGGCTTGGCCTGGTTCACCGGCTGGCCGGTGGCGGCCGGCTTCGGGGTCGGGCGGTCCAGGACCTCCGTCGGCTCGTCGTACAGCGGCACCACGGCGATCTGCGGGTCCGGCGGGCGGTCCAGCTCGATCGGGTGGAAGCCGTTCACCGGCCAGGACGCGGCGTCCCGCTCGGCGGCGTCGACGCCGTGGCCGTTGATCGGGTATGCGGTCGGGGTCGGCGGGGGAGCGGCGTAGGGGAAGCCGGTGACGGGGACGACCGGCTCGTCCAGCCGGTAGCCGTTCACCGCCGGCGGGGCCGGGGAGTCCAGGTGGTAGCCGTTGGTCTCCGGCCAGAGGTGCGGGGCGGCGTCGACGCCGCCGTAGCGGTGCGCTCCCGGCTGCGGCCGGTGGTACGCGACCCCGTTCGGGCCCTGATCGCCCGCGTCCGGTTCGGCCCGCCGGTGCCCGCCGCCGTTCGGGAGGTGGTAGCCGATCGGACCGGACGCCGGCTCGGCCGGGCTCCACTCCGCCTGCCCGGGGCCGAGGCCGTTGCGTCCCGGCGCCGGCCGGTGCCGCCCCGGGTCCACCTCGGGAGCTGCGTAGCCGCCCGAACCCCGCTCGCGCCCGGAGCCGACCCCGTTCGCAGCCCCGGGCTCGGCGCCGTTCGAGCGGGTGCCGGACCGGCTCTGGCCCGCGTAGCCGGTCGGACGCGGCTCGGGCCCGGACCGGTTCTCGCCCGCGTAGCCGGTCGGACCCGGCTCGGGCCCGGCGCCGTTCCGGCTCGGGTAGCCGCGCGGGCCTGCCTCGGATCGGTAGCCGATCCGGTCCGCGGCCGGCGGAGCGTTCGGGGCCGGGTCGGGCCGGTAGGCGATCCGGTCCGCTGCCGAGGAACCGTTCCGGCTCGGCTCGGGTCGGTGGCCGATCCCGTTCCCGTTCGGGCCGGGCCCGAATCCCTGCTGCGGATCGTGCCGGTGCTGCCCGGGGCCCGATGACGCGTAGCCGTTCGAGCTCGTCGCCGGGTAGCCGTCGGGGCTCGGGTCCGGGCCGTAGGTCAGCCCGTTCGCCCTGGGACCGGGGTGACCGTTGGAGCCCGGGTTCGGGTCGGGGTAGCGGATGCTGCTGCCGATTGATGGGCGGTGGTAGGGGACGCCGTTGGGCTCGTCGGGGGCGGCGTGCCGGCGGCGTGGCGGCGGGTCGGAGTAGCCGTCCCGCTCCGGAGCCGCGTGCCGCCGCCGGGGCGGGTCCGCGGCGGCGTGCCGGCCGACCGGGACGCCCTCGTCCGGGCGCGCGTCATCGTCCGGGGCAGAGTGCCGCCCCCGCGGCGGGGGCGGCCCCGGACGGGTCATGGGATCACGGTAGGTCAGAACTGCCCAGCTGAGCGACCGGAGACCGGCCGGCACAGCCAACGCAAAGGGTTGGCCCGTACCATGAGTTACATGGCCGAGCCAGCGTCCGGGCCACGCCAGAACCCGGTCCGGACCCAATCCGCCGGCCTCCCGGTGGGCCGGTTCTTCGGCGTGCCGGTGTATCTGTCGCCGTCCTGGCTGTTCATCGCCCTGCTGATCACGATCACCTACTCGGAGCTGGTCGAGCGGTCCGTCAACGGCATCAGCACCACCGGGGCATACGCGGTGGCCTTCACGTTCGCGGTGCTGCTCGCGGTCTCGCTGCTCGCCCACGAGCTCGGCCACACCGCGGTCAGCCTCGCCTTCGGCCTTCCGGTCAAGCGGGTGGTGATCTTCCTGCTCGGCGGGGTGTCCGAGATCGAGAAGGAGCCCGACGGCCCGGCCCAGGAATACCTGGTCGCGGTGGCCGGCCCGCTGGTCAGCCTGGTGCTGGCGGCCGGCTCGGCCTGCCTGCTGCCGTTCGTCGACGGCGGCACGATCCCGCGGGTCGTGATCTTCCTGCTGGTCTGGAGCAACCTCGCGGTGGCGGTGTTCAACCTGCTGCCCGGGCTGCCGCTGGACGGCGGCCGGCTGATCCGGGCCGGCGCCTGGAAGATCACCGGCGACAAGCTGACCGGCACGAGGGTCGCGGCCTGGGGCGGCCGGGTCGTGGCGGTGCTGGTGCTCGTCGGCGCGGTGGTCTCGGTGCCGACCGACGGCGCGCTGGGGATCGGCAACGTGCTGCTGGCCGGCCTGCTGGCGGCGTTCATCTGGGTCGGCGCGACCCAGTCGCTGTCCACTGCGACGGTGACCGCCCGGCTGCCGGCCCTGGAGATCGGTGCGCTGGTCCGCCCGACGATCTCGGTGCCGCCGGACCTGCCGATCGCCGAGGCGCTGCGCCGGGCCTGGGACGCGCACGTCCGCGGGCTGGTCGTGGTCGACGCGACCGGGGTGCCGCGGGCGCTGGTGAGCGAGTCGCACGTGATGGCGGTGCCGGAGGCGCGCCGGCCGTGGACGACGGTGGCCGACGTGGCCCGCCCGCTGGAGCCAGGGCTGGTGCTGGCCGACTCGATGTCCGGCGCCGAGGTGGTCGAGGCGTTCCGGAAGACGCCGGCCAGCGAATACCTGGTGGTCGGCCGCGACGGCCGGGCGGTGGGCGTGCTCGCCGCGGTGGACGTGGCCCGGGTCCTGCAGGGGCGAGCGGCCCCGGCAGGATCCACCCCATGACGCGCAGGTCCACCGGACCGTTCCGGGAGGGCGACTCCGTACAGCTGACCGACCCCAAGGGTCGGCTGCACACGGTCGTGCTGCAGCCGGGCAAGGCGTTCCACACCCACCGCGGCGCGGTCGCGCACGACGACCTCATCGGCGCGCCCGAGGGGGTCGTGGTGCAGGCCCAGCCGTCGGGCACCCGCTACCTGGCGATGCGGCCGCTGCTGGCCGACTTCGTGCTGTCGATGCCGCGCGGCGCCGCGGTGGTCTACCCCAAGGACGCGGCCCAGATCGTGGCGATGGGCGACGTGTTCCCCGGCGCCCGGGTGGTCGAGGCCGGCGCTGGCTCGGGCGCGCTGACCTGCTCGCTGCTGCGCGCGGTCGGCGACGGCGGCCGGGTGGTCAGCTACGAGCGGCGGCCGGAGTTCGCCGAGGTGGCCCGGCGGAACGTGGAGCGGTTCTTCGCCGGCCCGCACCCGGCTTGGGAGCTGCGCGACGGCGACATCGCCGGCCACCCGGCGGACCAGCCGGCCGACCGGGTCGTGCTCGACATGCTCGCGCCCTGGGAGGTGCTCGACGCGGTCGCGGCGGCGCTGGTGCCCGGCGGCGTGCTGGTCGCGTACGTGGCCACGACCACGCAGCTGTCCCGGGTCGTCGAGGCGCTGCGGGAGCACGGCGGGTTCACCGAGCCGGCGGCCTGGGAGAGCCTGGTCCGGCCCTGGCACGTGGTCGGGCTGGCGGTCCGCCCGGACCACCGGATGGTCGGGCACACCGCCTTCCTGGTCTCGGCGCGCCGGTTGGCACCGGGCGTGACCGCGCCGGCCCGGCAGCGGCGGCCGGCCAAGGCCGCGATGGACGAGCCGGCCGTTCCGTGACCTTTTTCACGGCATTCCCACAGCAACCGCAGGATCGCCGGCCCGGTCGATCCCGGCTGACCCGTCGTCCCGGTCCGGCCCCGCCACCCGTACCCGCTCTGACGTGGTCGGATCGGTCCCGACCCGGCGCCGGGCCCGCCGGCGCCGACCGGTCCGGACCGGCGCGGTCTGCGGCCATACGAGCCGGCCCGCCGGGGGCCGACAACCCTTACGGCGCAAGGACACGCGCGGCCGGCGATGGCGGAGAAGCGGATCGGGTGCGGACGGGCCTAGTGTCGGTCCCGCTGTGTAGGGTGACTTTGACCGCAGGTTGCCGCAGGAGGTGGTGATCGTGGCCAGCGACTCCGACGACCAGGAGACCAGAGCCTCGAGGAACGAGAAGGACGTTCACGAGCTCACCACGCAGGTCTCCTTCCTCGAGGAGGAGGTGTCCATGCTCCGTCGCCGGCTGACGGAGTCCCCCCGGCACCTTCGGGTGCTCGAGGAGCGGCTCGCCGAAGCCCAGAGCCGAGTTGCGACGCTCACCGAGCGCAACGAGAAGCTGACGTCCACCCTCCGGGAGGCGCGCGACCAGGTCGTCGCGCTCAAGGAGGAGGTCGACCGGCTGGCCCAGCCGCCGAGCGGCTACGGCGTGTTCCTGCAGACCTTCGACGACGGCACCGTCGACGTGTTCACCGGTGGGCGCAAGCTGCGGGTGGCGGTCTCGCCCTCGGTGGACGTGGAGGGCCTGCGGGTCGGCCAGGAGGTCATGCTCAACGAGGCGCTCAACGTCGTGTTGGTCCGCGAGTTCGAGCGGGCCGGCGACGTGGTCATGCTCAAGGAGGTGCTCGACGGCGGCGACCGCGCGCTGGTCATCGGCCACACCGACGAGGAGCGCATCGTCTACCTCGCCGACACGCTGCTGACCGAGCGGCTGCGCGCCGGCGACTCGCTGCTGCTCGAGCCCCGCTCCGGTTACGTCTACGAGAAGATCCCGAAGTCCGAGGTCGAGGAGCTCATCCTGGAAGAGGTCCCGGACATCGACTACACGGACATCGGCGGCCTCTCCACCCAGATCGAGCAGATCCGCGACGCGGTCGAGCTGCCGTTCCTGCACGCCGACCTGTTCCGGGAGCACGAGCTGCGCCCGCCCAAGGGCGTCCTGCTCTACGGGCCGCCCGGCTGCGGCAAGACGCTGATCGCCAAGGCCGTGGCCAACTCGCTGTCCAAGAAGGTGGCCGAGGTCCGCGGCGAGGACGCCGGCCGGTCCTACTTCCTGAACATCAAGGGCCCCGAGCTGCTCAACAAGTACGTCGGCGAGACCGAGCGGCACATCCGCCTGGTGTTCCAGCGGGCCCGGGAGAAGGCCAGCGAGGGCACCCCGGTCATCGTGTTCTTCGACGAGATGGACTCGATCTTCCGCACCCGGGGCTCGGGCGTGTCCTCCGACGTGGAGAACACGATCGTGCCGCAGCTGCTGTCCGAGATCGACGGCGTGGAGGGCCTGGAGAACGTCATCGTCATCGGCGCCTCCAACCGCGAGGACATGATCGACCCGGCGATCCTGCGGCCCGGCCGGCTCGACGTGAAGATCAAGATCGAGCGGCCGGACGCCGAGGCGGCGCGGGACATCTTCTCGAAGTACGTGACCGAGACGCTGCCGATCCACGACGACGACATCGCCGAGCACGGCGGCAACCGGCAGGCGACGGTCGCGGCGATGATCCAGCGCGCGGTCGAGCGGATGTACACCGAGAGCGAGGACAACCGCTTCCTCGAGGTGACGTACGCGAACGGCGACAAGGAAGTCCTCTACTTCAAGGACTTCAACTCCGGCGCGATGATCCAGAACATCGTCGACCGGGCGAAGAAGATGGCGATCAAGGACTTCCTGGAGCAGGGCTCGAAGGGCCTGCGCCTGCAGCACCTGGTCACCGCGTGCCTGGACGAGTTCCGGGAGAACGAGGACCTGCCGAACACGACCAACCCGGACGACTGGGCCCGCATCTCCGGCAAGAAGGGCGAGCGGATCGTCTACATCCGCACGCTGGTCACCGGCAAGGGCGCCGACTCCGGTCGCGCGATCGACACGATCTCCAACACCGGCCAATACCTGTAGTCGCCCGCTCGGGGGCGCCGACCCGCACCGCGGCTCGGCGCCTCCGGCGCGTCTGGGGAGGGGCGCCCGGCGGCGCGGGCACGGCCCACCTTCGCCGGCGTCCGCCGGCCTCCGCTGGCGACCCTGGCCTCCGCGCGCGGGTCCGGCGTCCGCGCGCCGGTCCGCGTCGCCCGCGGGTCTGGCGTCCGCGGGCACGTCCGCGTCGCCCGCGGGTCTGGCGTCCGCGGGCAGGTCCGGCGTCCGCGGGCGCGGCGCGGGCCCCGCGGCGGCGCGAGTGGCGTCGCGTACTTGATCCGTTACGGTGCGGGGCCGGTGGGGGAGGCGAGGGGCGCGCGGCGCCGGGCCCGACGTAGGGTGCCCGGCGTGAACCGAGTCCTGTGGGCGGCCGCGACCGCGACGGTCGCGTTGGCGCTGGCCGGCTGCGGCGCCGGCCAGATCCCCGGCCACGGCACGCCGGTGGCGAACGCGACCACCCCGGCCGGCGGCGCGCCGGCGCCGTCCGCCGGCGCCGGGACCACCCCGGCCCCAGGCAGCAGCGGCACCGCGGTCTCCGGCGCGTCCGCCACCGTCGGCAAGGCCACGATCCCGCTCGCCGGCGTCACCAAGGCCAGCAAGGACGGCGACTACCTCTGCGTGACCCTGGCCGACGACACCGGCTGCAGCCTGGAGGTCATCGACATCGGCGCGACCAGGCGTTCCGGCGGCTCGGTGTCCGATCCGGCGCCCGGCCAGCCGAACGGCTGGTGGTGGGGCTCGGGCGCGCCGTCCTGCGGCACCGGCGAGTCGACCGACCCGATCGCCCGCAGCACGGTCGTGGACAAGGGCTTCCGCAAGGTGGGCCCGAAGACCGCCCTGTACGCGCACTGGCAGGTCAACTGCCAGAACGCGGACCTCGACTTCGGCCCGCGGCTGTGGTGGCTGCCCACGTCGAAGATCGCGTTCCGGGAGCACAGCACGGCCGCTGGCGCTGACGCGGCGGTCGACCGGATCCTCGCCGGCGTGACGTTCGGCTCGTAACCGCGCTATGCCGACTCACCAGCGGCCGTAGGCTGGAACCCATGACCGTTCGCCGGGTGATGGGCACGGAGGTCGAGTACGGGGTCTCCGTGCCGGGCCAGCCGGGTGCCAACGCGATGCTGCTCTCGTCGCAGATCGTCAACGGGTACGGCGGCCGGCCGGACGTGCCCCGCAACCGCCGGGCCCGCTGGGATTTCGAGGAGGAGTCCCCGCTGCGCGACGCCCGCGGCTTCGACCTGGGCAGCGCGCTCGGTCCGGAATACCTGGAGGCCGAGGACGACGCCGGTCTGGCCAACGTCATCCTCACCAACGGCGCCCGGCTGTACGTCGACCACGCCCACCCGGAATACTCCACGCCCGAGGTGACCAACCCCCGCGACGCGGTGCTCTGGGACAAGGCGGGCGAGCGGATCATGGCCGAGGCGTCCCGGCGGGCGGCGCAGACCGTCCCCGGGCAGCCGCCGATCCAGCTGTACAAGAACAACACGGACAACAAGGGCCAGTCGTACGGATCGCACGAGAACTACCTGATGTCCCGGGCGACGCCGTTCGCGGACATCGTCCGGCACCTCACCCCGTTCTTCGTCTCCCGGCAGGTGGTCGCCGGCCAGGGCCGGGTCGGCATCGGCCAGGACGGCCGCGGCGAGGGGTTCCAGCTGTCCCAGCGGGCCGACTTCTTCGAGGTCGAGGTGGGCCTGGAGACCACGCTGAAGCGGCCGATCATCAACACCAGGGACGAGCCGCACGCGGACGCCGAGCGCTACCGCCGGCTGCACGTGATCATCGGCGACGCCAACCTGTCCGAGACCTCGACGTACCTCAAGCTCGGCACGACGTCGCTGGTCCTGGCCATGATCGAGGACAAGTTCCTGACCGTGGACCTGTCGGTGGAGGAGCCGGTCTCCAGCCTGCGCGCGGTCTCGCACGACGCGAGCCTCAAGCACGTGCTCACGCTGCGGTCCGGGCGCACGCTCACCGCCGTCCAGCTGCAGATGGAATACCTCGAGCAGGCGCGCAAGTACGTCGAGGACCGGTTCGGCGACGACGTCGACGCGCAGACCGCGGACGTGCTCGACCGCTGGGAGTCGGTGCTGACCCGGCTGGAGCAGGACCCGATGCTGTGCGCCCGGGAGCTGGACTGGGTGGCGAAGCTGCGCCTGCTCGAGGGTTACCGGACCCGGGACGGGCTCGGCTGGGGCTCGTCCCGGCTGCAGCTGGTCGACCTGCAGTATTCGGACGTACGCCCGGAGAAGGGGCTCTACGCCCGGCTGGTCGCCCGCGGGGCGATGGAGCGGCTGGTCAGCGAGGACGAGGTGCTTTCGGCGGTCGACCACGCGCCGGAGGACACCAGGGCCTATTTCCGGGGCGAGTGCCTGCGCCGCTACCCGACCCAGGTCGCGGCCGCATCCTGGGACTCGGTCATCTTCGACCTCGGCCGGGAGTCGCTGGTGCGGGTCCCGACGCTGGAGCCGCTGCGCGGCACCCGGACGCACGTGGGCGCGCTGCTGGACCGTTCGCCCACGGCGGACGCGCTCGTGGAGGCGCTCTCCGGAGGGTGAGTCACGTGCCGCGGTCGTAACCGCCGACTA
Organism: Mycobacteriales bacterium; assembly: GCA_036558285.1. Lineage (GTDB taxonomy): Bacteria > Actinomycetota > Actinomycetes > Mycobacteriales > CADCTP01 > CADCTP01. The sequence continues at coordinate 11,789 of DATBFW010000038.1, forward strand.
ATGTCGGAAGCCCCGGGATGCGGAGGTTCCGATGGCGACGAGAGAGACCGGTGGTGGCCAGAGCAGGGCCACCCGGCGCACGGACGAGGTCGACGAGGTCGAGGCGAGCGCCGACACCGACGTCCAGGAGCGGCACGAGAAGCTCACCGAGGACGTCGACGCGATCCTCGACGAGATCGACGACGTCCTGGAGGAGAACGCGGAGGAGTTCGTCCGCGGGTACGTCCAGAAGGGCGGGCAGTGATCGCTAGGGTTGCGACCCTGGCCGCTGCCGTGATCGCGCTGACCGTCCTGACCGTGACGACGAACGAGGAGTTCCGTGCCCGCTGACCTGCCCGCAGGGCTGCCCGCCGCCTACCTGGTCGCGGGGAGCCCGTCGTTCACCGACCTGCTCCGGTCGGTGGCGCCCGACCTGCTGCCGGGCCGCCGGCCGCTGCCGCCCGGCCAGGCCGGCGACCTCGCGCCGCACGCGACGACGATCGTCGCCGCGGCGTACGCGGACGGCGTGCTGATGGCCGGCGACCGCCGGGCGACGATGGGCAACATGATCGCGCAGCGGGACATCGAGAAGGTGTCCGCGGCCGACGCGTACAGCCTGGTCGGCTTCGCCGGGACCGCCGGCATCGGGATGGAGATGATCCGGCTGTTCCAGCTGGAGCTGGAGCACTACGAGAAGATCGAGTCGGCGATCCTCACCCTGGACGGCAAGGCCAACCGGCTGGCCAGCATGATCCGCGGCAACCTCGGCGCGGCCATGCAGGGGCTGGCCGTGCTGCCCCTGTTCGCCGGTTTCGACCTGGACGCGGACACGCCGTCCGCGGCCGGGCGGATCTTCTCCTACGACGTGACCGGCGGCCCGTACGACGAGCAGAACTTCGCCGGCATCGGCTCCGGCTCGCTGTTCGCCCGCGGCTCGCTGAAGAAGCTCTGGCGACCGGCGATGAGCCGCGAGGACGTCATCCGGGTCGCCGTCGAGGCCCTCTACGACGCGGCCGACGACGACTCCGCCACCGGCGGGCCGGACCTGGTCCGCAAGATCTACCCGGTGATCATGCTGGCCACCGCCGAGGGCATCGCCAGGGTGCCGGACGACGAGATCGGCCAGCTGGCCGAGGCGGTCGTCGCCGAGCGCACCGCCAACCCGGTCTGAGCGGAGGAGGGATCACGCCATGACGATGCCGTTCTATGCCTCCGCCGAGCAGATCATGCGGGACCGCGCGGAATACGCGCGGAAGAACATCATGCGCGGCCGCCCGGTCGTCGTGCTCAAGTACGCCGAGGGCGTGCTGTTCGTCGCCGAGAACCCGCAGAGCACGCTGTACAAGGTCGGCGAGATATACGACCGGATCGGTTTCGCCGCCGTCGGCCGGTACAGCGAATACGAGACGCTGCGGGTGGCCGGGATCCGGCTCGCCGACGTGCGCGGCTACTCCTACGACCGCCGGGACGTCACCGGCCGGGCGCTGGCCAACGCGTACGCGCAGACGCTCAACTCGATCTTCACCGAGCAGCAGAAGCCGTTCGAGGTGGAGCTGTGCGTCGGCGAGGTCGGCGAGACCTCGGCCGATGACCGGCTCTACCGGCTGCTGTTCGACGGCTCGATCTTCGACGAGCCCGAGTACGTCGTGCTCGGCGGGCAGGGTGAGCCGATCGTGGCCGTGCTCAAGGCCGGCTACCGGGCCGACCTGCCGCTGGCCGATGCGCTGGCGCTGGCCATCCGCGGGCTGGGCACGGTCGGCGCCGACAACGGCAAGCCGCGGGACCTGGCCGCCAACCAGCTCGAGGTGGCGGTCCTCGACCGGGGCCGGCCGACCCGCAAGTTCCGCCGGCTGCAGGGTGCGGCGCTGACCGCGCTGCTGCCGAAGCCCGCCGCGGTGACCGCGGCGCCGGCGAACGAGAGCGGCTCGATCGACCTGGACGCGACCGAGGACCCCGAGGAAGGTTCGCCGTCCTGAAGTAGGCCCGGTTGCGCTAGCCTTCGCCTGCACGTGGGGGTTGGAGGCCGGCGTGGGCATCCTGCGCGGTTCGGTCGTCCTCGGCGCGGTGGCGGTCGGGGTCCTGCTGGTCGGGCCTGCGGCGTGGGCCGAGCCGGTGCCGGGTGCCACGAGCACCGTGCCCGCTGGGGAGCCACCCGGCGCGCCGACCGCTACGGAGCCCGTGACCACCTTGCCGGCGTCGCCCACCGCGACGCCGGAGCCGGCGGCCCCCACCGCGACCCCGACCGCGACGCCGACCGCGACGCCGACCGCGACGCCGACCGCGACCCCGACCGCGACCCCGACCGCGACCCCGACCGCGACCCCGACCGCGACCCCGACCGCGAGCCCGACCGCGAGCCCGACGGCATCGCCGACCGGCACGGCACCCGGCGCCGCGGTGACCGGCACGGCCGTCGCCGACTGCTCCGCCGAGCAGGTGGTGTTCACGGTCGTCAACGGGACCGGCGCGGGCATCACCGCCGGCATCGCCGCGTTCGGCGCACCGCCGTTCCAGACGTTCCCGGTGCCGGCGGGAGAGCAGCGGGTGGTCCGGTTGTCGCCGGGTGCCGGCCCCTTCCAGTACGCCCTCCAGCAGCTGAACCCCAACCGCGTCCTGGCGACGGTGGACGGCTTCTTCTCCTGCCCGTCCCGGCGGGACCTGTCCATCCCGGCCACGTCCGGCCGGCCGGCGACGGTGTCCGACGTGTGCGCGGTCGCCGTCTTCCTGACCGGCGGCGGGCCGGCGCACGGCGGTGTGACGGTCACCGGCGACACCGGGCTCATCTACACCTCCGACGCCGGGTACACCGGCCCCGACCGGTTCGACTACGCCTGCCTGACCAGCGAGGGCGTGTTCGGCACCGTGTTCGTCCAGGTGCAGCCGGCACCGGCCGGCACGGTCGAGCCGGCCCAGCCGGCCGCGGTGGTCGAGCCGACCGAGCCGCCGCCGAGCGCGGGGTCGCTGGCGGGCACCGGCAGCGAGACCGCCGGGATCGCGGCGGCCGGCGCCGCGCTGGTGCTGGCCGGCGCGCTGCTGCTCGGCGGTCTCGCGCTGACCCGGCGCCGCGGCTAGCGCGGCGGGCGGGTCTGGTCGTAGGTCTTGCCGGCCTGCTCGTCGTCCTTCATCCGCGCCTCGTACAGGTGCCGGCGGCCGCGGGCCAGGGTCTGCCTGGCCCTGTTCTCGTACTCCCGGAACACCGACCAGTAGCCGTCGTCGTACTCCTCGACGATCTGGTAGGTCCACCGGTCCGGCAGCACGTTGCGGCCGACCAGACCCGCGTCGATCTCCTCGGCCAGCTCGTCGTGCCCGCCCGCGCGCAGCATCGCGACGCCCTCCTGAAGGGCGAGGTCCGCCGACCCGGACAGCTGGTGGAACGAGTACAGGTAGCCGCGCGCCCGCTCCACCGTCTCCAGTGCCTCGCTGATCTTCCCGAGCGCGTCGACCGTGGCCGGGTCGGGCGCGTGTTGGGTTGAGTCCGTCACGGCCCCACCACTACCCCACGCCGTAAGGTGGCAGGCATGGATCGGCGCATCTTCGGGCTCGAGAACGAGTACGGCGTGACGTGCACGTTCCACGGGCAGCGCCGGCTGTCGCCGGACGAGGTGGCCCGCTACCTGTTCCGGCGAGTGGTGTCCTGGGGACGGTCCAGCAACGTCTTCCTCCGCAACGGCGCCAGGCTCTACCTGGACGTCGGCTCGCACCCGGAATACGCGACGCCGGAGTGCGACAACCTCGTCGACCTGGTCGTGCACGACAAGGCCGGCGAGCGGATCCTCGAGGGCCTGCTGGTCGACGCCGAGCGCCGGCTGCACGAGGAAGGCATCACCGGCGACATCTACCTGTTCAAGAACAACACCGACTCCGCCGGCAACTCCTACGGCTGCCACGAGAACTACCTCGTCGCCCGGCACGGCGAGTTCTCCCGGCTGGCCGACGTGCTGATCCCGTTCCTGGTCACCCGGCAGGTGATCTGCGGGGCCGGCAAGGTGCTGCAGACCCCGCGCGGCGCGGTCTACTGCGTGTCCCAGCGGGCCGAGCACATCTGGGAGGGTGTCTCCAGTGCGACCACCCGGTCCCGGCCGATCATCAACACCAGGGACGAGCCGCACGCCGACGCCGAGCGGTTCCGCCGGCTGCACGTGATCGTCGGCGACTCGAACATGAGCGAGACGACCACCCTGCTCAAGGTCGGCGCCACCCACCTGGTGCTGCGGATGATCGAGGCCGGCATCGTCTTCCGCGACCTGACCCTGGAGAACCCGATCCGGGCCATCCGCGAGGTCAGCCACGACATCACCTCCCGGCGCCGGGTCAAGCTGGCCAACGGCCGGGAGGCGACCGCACTGGACATCCAGCGCGAATACCACCAGAAGGCGGCGGACTTCGTGGACCGGCGCGGCGGCGACCCGGTGTCCAAGCGGGTGGTCGAGCTGTGGGGTCGCACCCTGGACGCGATCGCCACCGGCGACCTCTCGCTGATCGACCGGGAGATCGACTGGGCGACGAAGTATCAGCTGATCGAGCGCTACCGGGCCCGGCACGGGCTGACCCTGTCCTCGCCCCGGGTGGCCCAGCTCGATCTCGCGTACCACGACATCCACCGCGGCCGCGGGCTCTACTACCTGCTGGAGCGCAAGGGCTCGGTCGACCGGGTGGCCTCGGACGTGGCGATCTTCGAGGGCAAGAACACGCCGCCGCAGACCACCAGGGCACGGCTGCGCGGCGAGTTCATCCGCCGCGCCCAGGAGAAGCGGCGCGACTTCACCGTCGACTGGGTGCATCTCAAGCTCAACGACCAAGCCCAGCGCACCGTGCTGTGCAAGGACCCGTTCCGCTCGCAGGACGAGCGGGTGGAGAAGCTGATCGCCTCGATGTGAGCCGCCCGGCCACCGACCGGATGGACACAGCCGCCGCGCCGGACGGTAACCGGTGGCCTCGGGCGACTACCCTGGACGGGTGTCGTCGCGCCGGGCCGAGCGACTGGTCAACCTCGTGCTGTGCCTGCTGTCCACCCGGCAGTTCCTGACCGCGGAGCGGATCCGGACCGCGGTCCCGGGCTACGAGCCGGACGACGGCAGCGCGCGTGCTGACGAGGCGTTCAAGCGCATGTTCGAGCGGGACAAGGCCGAACTGCGCGAGCTCGGCATCCCGCTGGAGACGGGCAAGACCAGCATCTTCGACGTCGAGGAGGGCTACCGGATCGCCCGCCGCGACTACGAGCTGCCCGAGGTGTCGCTGGAGCCGGACGAGGCGGCCGCGGTCGGCCTGGCCGCGCGGCTCTGGCAGTCCGCCGAGCTGGCCGACGCCGCCCGCGGCGCGCTGCTCAAGCTGCGCGCCGGCGGGGTGGACGTCGAGCCGGCCCGCACGCTCGACGTCGAACCGCGGCTGGACGCGGCCGAGGAGGCGCTGCACCCGTGCCTGGACGCGGTGCAGGCCGGCCGGGCGGTGCGGTTCGCATACCGGAAGCCCAACGGGTCGGAGTCCGACCGGCAGGTCGAGCCGTGGGGCGTGGTGTCCTGGCGCGGCCGGTGGTATCTGGTCGGCCACGATCGGGACCGCGGTGCCCCGCGCTGCTTCCGGCTGTCCCGGGTGCTGGGCGCGGTCAGCCCGGCCGGGCCCGAGGGCGCGGTCAAGGTGCCCACCGGTATCGACCTGGTCGGCTACGTGGTGGCCACGGAGCCGCCGGAGTTCCACCGGTTCGCCCGGATCCGGGTCCGCCGTGGGCAGGGCACCTGGCTGCGCAAGATCGCCGCCCGGATCGAGCCGGGGGAGCGCGGGTCGGACTGGGACGTCGCCGAGATCGGGTACGACGACCCGGAGTGGATCGCCGACCGGGTCGCCAGGCAGGGCAGCGGGGCGGTCGTGGACGCGCCGGTCGAGGTCCGGGAGGCGGTCATCCGCCGGCTGCGCGCGCACGCCGGCTCCGCCCGCCCGGCCCCCGCGAGGCGCGGCGCCCCCGTCGCCCCCGGCGGCCCCGCCCGAGCGGGCGGCGCGGCGGGGGCCGCCGTGCCGCGCGGGGCCAGAACGGGCTCCGCACGCGACCGAGGCGGTACGGACGGGTCGACCGCCGTGGACGGGTCCGGCGGCGCGGGCGGCGCGGGCGGCGCGGGCGGCGCGGGCGGCGCGGGCGGCGCGGGCGGCGCGGTCGGGTCCGGGTGCGGCGGCGGCGACGCCGGCGCCCGTGACCAGTCGGCGCCGGTGCCGGAGGGGCGGCGGTGAGCGGCTCCGGGGACCGGTTGCCGCGGCTGCTGGCCCTCCTGCCGTACCTGCTGGCCCACCCCGGCGTCCGGGTCGCCGAGGCGGCCGACGACTTCGGCGTGCCCGAGCCCCAGCTGCGCCGCGACCTGCAGCTGCTGTGGATGTGCGGGTTGCCCGGGCACGGCCCGGGCGACCTGATCGACCTGTCCTTCGAGGGCGACACGGTCAGCGTCGGGCACGACGCCGGGCTGGCCCGCCCGCTGCGGCTGACCACCGACGAGGCGCTGGCGCTGGTCGTCGCGCTGCGCACGCTGGCCGACCAGCCGCGGCTGACCGACCGCGGTGCGGTCGAGCGGGCGCTGGCCAAGGTCGAGGCGGCCGCCGGCGGCGCGGTCGAGGCGGCCAGCGCGGTCGCGGTCGCGGTCGAGCCGACCGATCGGGTGCTGGCCCAGCTGCGCGGAGCGCTGGACCAGAGCCGCGCGGTGCACCTGACCTACTACGTGGCCGCTCGGGACGAGACCACCGAGCGCGACGTCGACCCGGTCCGGCTGCGCTGGGCCGACGGCCGGTGGTATCTGGAGGCCTGGTGCCGCTCGGTCGGCGCGATGCGGTTCTTCCGGATCGACCGGGTCGACGGGGTGGAGATCCTGGACGAGCCGTCCACGCCGCCGGACGACGCGGTCCCGCGCGACCTGTCCGAGGGCATCTACCAGCCGGCGCCCGAGCACCCGCTGGTGACGTTGCGGCTGGATCAACCCGGCCGGTGGGTCGCCGAGTACTACCAGTGCGAGACGGCGAGCCCGCTGCCCGACGGCCGGCTCGAGGTGACCCTGCGCGCGGCCGACCCGGCCTGGATGCGCCGGCTGGTGCTCGGGCTCGGGCCGGCCGCCGAGGTGGTGGGCCCGGCGTGGCTGGTCGAGCAGGTCCGGGCCGAGGCGACCGAGGCACTGGCCGCGTACGGCTGAACGGCACGCGACCGGCCCCCTAAAACTCGGGGGCGATAGGGTCGCCGGCGTGGTCGTCCTGATCGTCTGGCTGGCCGTCGGCGGCGTGTCCCTCATTGTCCTCGCCGTCCTCGGATACGGCCTGTTTTCCCAGTTCACGCGGCTGCAGCGAACCGTCGAGCAGGCTCACGACGAACTACTTCCGTGCATCGAGGCGCTCCAGCCGCAGACCCCCCAAGGACGGCACCGGGCGGACTGACCGGCGTCGGACGGCCCGTTCTGACTACGGTGCCCTCCGCGGTTCGCGTCGTACGATGTCGGCGTCGTCTTCTGAGAGGTCAGGCCCACCATGCTCGGACTCGGTCCGCCAGAGTTGATCATCATCGCGATCGTCATCCTCGCGCTGTTCGGTTACAAGAAGCTGCCGGACGCGGCCCGCGCCGTCGGCCGTTCGGCCCGCATCCTCAAGGCCGAGACCAAGGGCCTGCGGGAGGAGCCCGCGCCGCGCGACCTCGAGGCCAAGGCCGAGGCGGAATACCGGCGCGACGCCACCACCCCGCCGCCACCCGCCGCCGCCCCCACGCCGCCGCCGGCCGCCGAGGCGCCGCCGCAGCGCCCGATGCACGTCCCCCCGCCGTCCGAGACCCGCTGAGGTAGGTCGCGCAGTGACCGTGCCGAACGTGCTGCGGCGCGTCATCCGGAGCCGACCGCGCTCCGATGACGGCGCCGGCGGCACGATGTCGCTGCGCGACCATCTCTCCGAGCTCCGCAGTCGGCTGATCAAGGCGCTGCTGTTCGTCGCCGTGGGCGCCGTGGTCGGCTGGATCCTCTACCCGCAGATCCTCGACCTGCTCAAAGAGCCCTACTGCGCGCTCCCGCCGGACCGGCGGTTCAACCCGAGCAACGGCCCCAGCTGCCAGCTGGCGTTCTTCGGGCCGCTGGACGGCTTCGTGCTCCGGCTCAAGGTCGGCGTGATCTGCGGGATCATCCTGTCCTCGCCGTTCTGGCTCTACCAGCTCTGGGCGTTCGTCACGCCCGGGCTGCGCCGCAACGAGCGGCGCTGGACCACGTTGTTCGTGTTCAGCGCGACGCTGCTGTTCCTGGCCGGCGCGGTGCTGTCCTACTTCACCATCGGCAAGGCGCTGACCCTGCTGGTCAACCTGGCCGGCAGCGGGACGGTCGCGGTCATCGCGGTGCCGAACTACATCGGCTTCGTGACGTCGATGCTGCTCGTGTTCGGCGCCGCGTTCGAGCTGCCGCTGCTCGTCTCGATGCTCAACCTGGTCGGGGTGCTGCCGGCGGCCCGGCTGATCAAGTGGCAGCGCATCGCCATCTTCCTGATCTTCGTCTTCGCCGCGGTGGCGACGCCGAGCCAGGACCCGATCAGCATGTGCATGCTCGCGATCCCGATGAGCCTGCTGTTCGAGCTGTCGGTGCTGCTGGCCTGGCTGCACGACCGGCGCAAGGCCCGCCGCGAGGCCGAGGCCGGCTTCGGCGAGCTGGCCGACGACGAGATCTCCCCGCTGGACGTGAGCATCCAGCCGGTCGACGAGCCCGCCGAGCTCGACCCACCGCGCCGCTAGCTTCCGCCGCTGCCCGGCGGGAGAGCGGGAGACGAGCGACGATGAACGCAGCGGAGACTGCCCGCGCGAAGGCTGCGGCTGTCTCCACGGCCGCCGCGCTCGGCCTGCGCGTCGACGACGCGGTCGTCCTGCACAACTCCAACAAGCTGGCCCTGCGCCTGCTGCCCGGTGACGTCCTGGCCCGGGTGGCACCGGTGGCGGAGCAGGTCGCACGGTTCGAGATCGAGCTCGCTCAACGGCTCGCCGAGTCCGGCAGCCCGGTGGCTGCGCTCGAGCCCCGGGTGGAGCCACGGGTCTACGAGCGGGACGGCTACGTGGTCACGCTGTGGACCTACTACGAGCCCGCGACGCCCCCGGAGATCCGACCGGCCGACTACGCCGCCGCGCTCGAGCGGCTGCATGCGGGCATGCGCGCCCTCGACGTCCCCGCGCCGCACTTCACGGATCGGGTCGAGGAGGCCCAGCAACTCGTGGCCCACCGCAACCACACTCCGGCACTCGCCGACGCGGACCGGGAGTTCCTCGGCACCACCTTGCGAAGCCTGCGGCGAGCGGTCGGCGAGCGCGGCGCCGCGGAGCAGCTCCTGCACGGTGAGCCGCACCCGGGCAACCTGCTGGCCACGCCGAACGGGCCGCGGTTCATCGACCTCGAGACGTGCTGCCGCGGGCCCGTCGAGTTCGACCTCGCGCACGCGCCCGACGAGGTCAGCGAGCACTATCCGGGTGTCGATCACGGCCTGCTGCGCGACTGCCGGCTCCTCGTGCTGGCGATGATCACGACATGGCGCTGGGACCGCGGCGACCAGTTTCCGAACGGGCGCCGGCTGGGCACGGAATGGCTCGGCCAGCTCCGAGCTGCACGCCCGGCCGGCTGAGCCCGACGACCGGCGGCGCTACGGTGCCGGCGTGGCGACGGTAGCTCTGCTGGCCAACCCGCGGGCCGGTCGCGGCCGGGGTGCCCGGCTGGCCGGCCCGGTACGCGAGGCGCTGGCCGCGGCGGGACTGCGGGTGGTCGTGCTGGCCGGCGAGTCGGGGGCCGAGTCGGTGGCGCTGGCGGCCGACGCGGTCGGCACCGGCGTCGACGCGGTCGTCGCGGTCGGGGGCGACGGGCTGGTGCACTGCGCCGTGCAGGCCGTCGCCGGCACGGGGGTCCCGCTGGGCATCGTGCCCGCCGGCGGCGGCAACGACCTGGCCGGCATCCTCGGCCTGCCCACCGAGCCGGCCGACGCGGTCGCGGTGATCGCCGCCGGCCGCACCCGGGACGTCGACCTGGGCCGGACCGACCGGGGGACCTGGTGGGCGGGCGTGCTCAACGCCGGCTTCGACTCGCAGGTGGTGGCCAGGGCCGAGCGGATGCACCGGCCGCGCGGTCCGCTGCGCTACGACCTGGCCGCATACCTGGAGATCGCCAACCTGCGCCACCACCGGATGCGGATCACCCTCGACGGCGTCACCACCGAGCAGGAGGTCACGCTGGTGGCCGTCGGCAACAGCACCCGGTACGGCGGCGGCATGCTCATCGCCCCCGGCGCCGACCTGGCCGACGGCGTGTTCGAGGTGGTGGTCGCCGACGCGATGACCAGGGCGACGCTGGTCCGGCTCAAGCCGCAGGTCCGCGCCGGCACGCACGTGCGGCACCCGCAGGTGCACGTCCACCGCGCGGCGTCGGTGACGCTGGACGCGCCGGACCTGCCCGCGTACGCGGACGGCGAGCCGCTCGGGCCGCTGCCGGTGACCACGACCTGCGTGCCCGGCGCAATGCGCGTGCTCGTGCCCTGACGAGCCCGTACGGTCAGAGCCGTGGCCCACGTCGAGTCCGTCAACGTCGGAGTGTCCAAGCCGTACGTCGGCAAGTCCGGGCGCAGCGGCATCGACAAGATGCCCGCGACCGGACCGGTCGCCGTGACGGCGCCGGGCTGGGGCGCCTCCGGCCTGGCCGGCGACACGATCGTCGACAAGCCCCACCACGGCGGCCCCGACCAGGCCGTCTACGCGTACGCCCGGGAGGACCTCGACGACTGGTCCCGGATGCTGGACCAGCCGATCCGCGGCGGGCTGTTCGGCGAGAACCTCACCACGGTCGGCCTGGACGTCACCGGCGCGGTCGTCGGCGAGGTGTGGCGGATCGGCTCCGTGGTCCTGCAGGTGACCTCGCCGCGCATCCCGTGCGCGACGTTCACCGACCAGATGCAGCGCCGCCGCTGGGTCAAGGAGTTCACCGCGCACGGCGCGCCCGGGGCCTACCTGCGCGTGCTGGAGCCGGGTGAGCTGCGGGCCGGCGACGCGGTGACGGTCACCGACCGGCCCGAGTCCCCGGTGACGATCGGGGTGATGTTCCGGGCCCTGACCGGCGAGCCCGAGCTGCTGCCGCTGCTCGTCGACGCCCCGCTGATCCCGGACGACATCCGCGCCCTGGCCGCCCGCCGGGTGCCCACCGGCTAGCCCGGACGCCTGGTCCGTACGCTGGGAGGGTGAGCAGTCCGGCCGAGCGGTACGCGGCGGCCCGGCGTCGGGCGGACCGGCCCGCGCTGACCGACTTCACGGCCGGTTACCCGTTCGAGCTCGACCCGTTCCAGACCGAGGCGTGCGAGGCGCTCGAGGACGGCCTCGGCGTGCTGGTCTGCGCGCCGACCGGGGCCGGCAAGACCGTGGTCGGCGAGTTCGCCGTGCACCTGGCGCTGGCCGAGGGCCGCAAGTGCTTCTACACCACGCCGATCAAGGCCCTGTCGAACCAGAAGTACAACGACCTGGTCGACCGGTACGGGCCGGGCGAGGTCGGCCTGCTCACCGGCGACAACTCGGTCAACGGCGACGCGCCGGTGGTGGTGATGACCACCGAAGTGCTGCGCAACATGCTCTACGCCGGCTCCGGCGCGGTCGACAACCTCGGCTACGTGGTCATGGACGAGGTGCACTACCTCGCCGACCGGTTCCGCGGCGCGGTCTGGGAGGAGGTGATCATCCACCTGCCGGCGTCGGTCCGGCTGGTGAGCCTGTCGGCCACGGTGAGCAACGCCGAGGAGTTCGCCGACTGGCTGGTCACCGTCCGCGGCGACACGAAGGTGATCGTCGACGAGCACCGGCCGGTGCCGCTCTGGCAGCACATGCTCGTCGGCACCCGGATCTTCGACCTGTTCCGGGGCGGCGAGACCGGGCGGGAGGTCGACCCGGAGCTGGTCCGCTACGTCCGGGAGCGGGAGCGCTACGTCGAGCCGGTGCGCCGGGGCGGCCGGTCCCGCGGCTGGCGCCCGCCGGCCCGCATCGACGTCATCGACCGGCTCGACCGAGACGGCCTGCTGCCGGCAATCACGTTCATCTTCAGCCGGGCCGGCTGCGACGCGGCCGTGCAGCAGTGCGTGGCCGCCGGACTGCGGCTGAACACGCCGGCGGAGGCGGCCGAGGTCCGGGAGGTGGCCGAGGAGTACACGGCCGAGCTCGCGCCGGACGACCTGGACGTGCTCGGCTACTGGGACTGGGTCGAGGGTCTGCAGCGCGGCGTCGCCGCGCACCACGCCGGGCTCATCCCGACGTTCAAGGAGGCGGTCGAGGAGCTGTTCGCCCGCGGCCTCGTCAAGGCCGTCTTCGCGACCGAGACACTGGCGCTGGGCATCAACATGCCGGCCCGGTCGGTGGTGCTGGAGCGGCTGGTCAAGTTCAACGGCGAGACGCACGCGGACGTGACGCCGGGGGAGTACACCCAGCTGACCGGGCGGGCCGGCCGGCGCGGCATCGACATCGAGGGGCACGCGGTCGTGCTCTGGTCGCCGGGCGTCAACCCGGAGCAGGTCGCCGGGTTGGCCTCGACCCGCACCTACCCGCTGCGCTCGTCGTTCCGGCCCTCGTACAACATGGCGGTCAACCTGTCCCGGCAGCTGTCCCGGCCGCAGGCGCGCGAGCTGCTGGAGCGCTCGTTCGCGCAGTTCCAGGCCGACCGGGCGGTGGTCGGGCTGGCCCGGCAGGTGGACCGCAACCAGGAGGCGCTGGCCGGCTACGCCGAGTCGATGCACTGCCACCTGGGTGACTTCGCCGAGTACGCGGCGCTCCGGCAGCGGCTCAAGGAGCGCGAGTCGGCGCTGGCCCGGGAGGGCGCGGCCGCGCGGCGAGCGGCGGCCGAGCAGTCGCTGGAGCGGCTGCGGCCGGGCGACGTGATCCGGGTGCCGAGCGGGCGCCGGTCCGGAATGGCGGTCGTGGTCGACCCGGGCGTGCACCCGGCGCGGGAGACGCGCCCGCTGGTGGTCACCGAGGACCGGTGGGCCGGGCGGCTGTCCCCGGTCGACTTCCCGACCCCGGTCGAGCCGCTGGCCCGGGTGCGGGTGCCCAAGCACTTCGACCACCGCTCGCCGCAGGCGCGCCGCGACCTCGCCTCGACGCTGCGCAACGCCCGGCCCGAGGACGCACCGCACCGGCGCCGCGGGCGCTCACCGGCCGCCGACGACGAGGGGATCGCCCGGCTGCGGCGGGAGCTGCGCCAGCACCCCTGCCACGGCTGCGCGGACCGGGAGGAGCACGCCCGCTGGGCCGAGCGGTACGCCCGGCTGCAGCGCGACACCGCCGGGCTGCGCACCCGGGTGGAGAACCGCACCCACTCCATCGCCCGGACGTTCGACCAGGTCTGCGCGCTGCTGACCGCCCGCGGCTACCTGGCGGGCACGGGCGCCGATGCCGGCGGGGTCACCGACGCCGGCCGGCAGCTGGCCCGGATCTGGTCGGAGTCCGACCTGCTGGTCGCCGAGTGCGTGCGGGCCGGGGTCTGGGATCAGCTGTCTGCCGCCGAGCTCGCCGCCGCCGTCTCGGTGCTGGTATACGAGTCCCGCCGGGAGGCGGAGGCGCCGGCGCGGCTGCCCGAGGGCCCGGTGCGGGCCGCGGTCGAGGCGACCCGGCGGCTGTGGGCGGAGCTGGAGGAGGACGAGCAGCGGCACGGGCTGGCGCTGACCCGGGAGCCGGACCCCGGCTTCGCCTGGGCCGCGTACCGGTGGGCCCGCGGCGAGTCGCTGGACCGGGTGCTCGGCTCGTCCGCGTCGGCCGGGCAGGAGCTGTCCGCGGGTGACTTCGTCCGCTGGAGCAAGCAGCTGCTGGACCTGCTCGACCAGCTCGCCGCGGTCGGCGGTGCCGAGCTGGCCGGGACAGCGCGGGCCGCGCTGGCCGCGGTACGCCGGGGAGTGGTGGCGACGGCCGGTACGGTCTAGCCCGTGCCGGACGGTATGACCTGTACGACGTGTTTGACCCTGAATCCACCGGGAGCGCCGGCCTGCGTGCGCTGCAACACCCCGCTGGACGCGGCGGCCACTCCGGCCCCGGCCGCGGTCCCTGCCGCCGCGGACCCGGCCGCGGTGCCGGGAATGGTGACCCGGCCGGGTGAGCCCCGGCCGGACCCGACCGAGGGGTCGAAGCGCATCGGCCCCGGCTTGTCCGCCGCGGCCAGCAGCATCCCCGGCTCGTCCCGGGACCGGGCCGCCGCGGTCCAGCCGCCCGGCTACGGCCTCGACACCGGCGATGCCGGGCCGCCGACCGGGCCGCCGACCGGGCCGCCGACCGGGCCGCGGGTCGAGGACCCGCGGGTCGAGGACCCGCGGGTCGCCCGCCGGGTCGCGCTGGTCGGCGCGCTGCTGGTGGTGGCCGTGCTGGTGGCCGGCGGCATCGCGGTCTGGCTCAGCCGACCGCACTACCTCGACTCGGCCGCGGTGCAGCGACAGATCGCCGACCGGCTGACCGCCCGGCTCGGCGGTCCGGTGGTCGTGCGCTGCCCCGGCGACCAGCGGCAACGGGCGGGCGTGACGTTCCGGTGCAGCGCGACCGACAATGCCGGGGGACGGCGTGCGGTGACCGTCACGGTGGTGGACAATTCGGGCAAGTACACCTGGACCCTGGGGACCGCGTAGGGTCTGGAGCGCGTCTCGTCGCCGACGGGCGCGGAGCACGGGCAGGTGGAGGAGACCACGATGCAGCCAGGGCAGCCGCCCGAGCAGGACCCGCAGCGCGGCCAGCAGCCCTACGGGCAGCAGCCGTCGTACGGGCAATACCGCCCGGAGGACGAGGGCGAGGAGGCTGCGCAGCAACAATACGGCCAGCAGCCGCCGCAGGGCGGCTACCCCTCCGGCCAGCCGTACGGCCAGCAGGGCTGGGGTCAGGGTCCGACCTCCGGCCAGCAGCCCGCACAGCCGCCGTACCCGTCCGCCCCGCAGCCGGAGCAGCCGCAGTCCTGGGGCCAGCCGGAGCAGCCGCCGCAGGGCTACGGCCAGCAGGGCTACGGCCAGCAGCAGGGCTGGGGCCAGCAGGCCGGCCAGCCGTCGTCCGGCGCGCAGCCCGCGCAGGGCTGGAGCCAGCAGCCCGGCCAGCCCGGCGGCTACGAGTCCGGCGCCCAGCCCACCCAGCAGTGGGACCAGCAGGCCTGGGGGCAGCAGGGCGCTCAGCCGCCCCAGCAGTACGGCTCCGCCCCGGCGTACGGGCAGCCCGGCTACGACACCGCCCAGCAGGGCTGGGGCCAGCCGGAGCAGCCGCAGCAGGGCTACGGCCAGCAGGGCTACGACAGCGGCCAGCCCGGCTACGACAGCGGCCAGCAGTACGGGCAGGGCGGCTACGGCCAGGGCGGCTACGGCGGCCAGCAGGGCTAC
Source organism: Mycobacteriales bacterium (assembly GCA_036558285.1). Lineage (GTDB taxonomy): Bacteria > Actinomycetota > Actinomycetes > Mycobacteriales > CADCTP01 > CADCTP01. The sequence goes on from DATBFW010000038.1 coordinate 27,104, forward strand.
GACCAGTACGGCGGCCAGCAGTCGACCCAGCAGTTCGCCTCGTACGGGCAGACCCAGCAGTTCGGCCAGGCCCCGCAGCAGTACGGGCAGGGCGGCGGTTACGGGCCGACCAGCTACCAGCAGCCGTACGGCCAGCAGTACGGGCAGCCGGCATACTCGCCGACGGCGCCGCCGGCCAAGAAGGGCCGCGGCGCGCTGTTCGCGGTGCTCGGCGTCATCGCGGTGCTAATCGTGCTCGGCGGCGTGTTCGGCTTCCTCGCGCTGCGGCCCAAGGTGTTCGACGCGACCGCGCTCAACTCGACGATCTCCCAGCAGTACAAGGAGAAGTTCGGCGGGTCGACGATCGTGGTGAACTGCCCGGACAACCAGAAGGTGGCCAAGGGCGAGACGTTCACCTGTGCCATCCAGGGCCAGACGCAGCAGAAGATCCAGGTGACCGTCGCGTCCGACGACGGCGACTACACCTGGCGGCCGACCGGGTCCTAACCCTTCGGCTTCGACGGCAGCGCCGACAGCAGCCGGTTGAGCGGCGCGTCGAGGTTCCACCGCTCGGCCAGCTCGACCAGCCGGGCCGGGTCGGCCGGCTCCGCCGGAACAGTCGCGTCGTAGTCGGGCAGCGGCGCGTCCGTACGCACCCTCGCCACCGCCGGTGCGGCGGACAGGTAGTCCCGCGCGGCGACCAGCTTGGTCCGGGTGCCGGCCGGGAAGCCGGTGTCGGTGCCGGTGTCGAGCGCGGCGACCATCGCGTCCAGCGAGCCGAACTTGCTCACCAGCGCGGCGGCCGACTTCTCGCCGACGCCCTTGACCCCGGGCAGCCCGTCGCTCGGGTCCCCGCGCAGCACCGCGAAGTCGGCGTAGCCGCGGCCCGGCACGCCGTACTTGGCCGCGACCTCGGCCTCGCCCATCACCTCGAGGTTGCGCACGCCTTTGCCGACGTAGAGCACGTGCACCGGCGGCGCGTCGCGGACCACCTGGAACAGGTCGCGGTCGCCGCTGACCACCTCGACCGGCTCGGTCGAGGCGTGCGCGATCGTGCCGATCACGTCGTCGGCCTCGAAGCCGTCGGAGCCGACCGCGGCGATGCCGAGCGCGTCCAGCACCTCGAGGATCACCGGGATCTGCGGCACCAGCCCGTCCGGCACGGTCTCGCCGCCCTTCGGGCTGACCCGGTGCGCCTTGTACGACGGCACCGCGGCGACCCGGAACGCCGGCCGCCAGTCCAGGTCGAGGCACGCGACCAGCCGGTCCGGCCGGCGGCGGCGGACCAGGAACGCGATCATGTCGATGAAGCCGCGCACCGAGTTCACCGGTGTCCCGTCCGGCGCGGTCACCGACTCCGGCACACCGTGGAAGGCACGGAAATAGAGGCTCGCCGAGTCCAGCAGCATCAGCACGGGCCCACCCTGGCACACTCGACGCCGTGGACTTCGCCGACCGCCTGGCCCGCGCGCGTGCCGCCACCGCGGCGGCCGGTCTCGACGCACTGCTGATCGGCTCGGGCGCCGACCTGCGCTACCTCACCGGCTACCCCGGCCACAGCGCCGAGCGGATCACCTGCCTGGTGCTCCCGGCGGCCGGCGACCCGGTGCTGGTGGTGCCGAAGCTGGAGCGGCCGGCCGCGCTGGCCTCCCCGGTCGGCGGGCTCGGCCTCGAGGTGCTCGACTGGGCCGACGGCGAGGACCCGTACGCGCTGCTGGCCAAGCAGTTGCCGCGCTGGGCCGGGCGGGTCGCGGTCGACGACTACATGCACGCGGCGAAGGTGCTCGGCCTGCGGGCGGCGATGCCGGACGCGGCGCAGGAGCTGGCCAGCCCGGTGCTCGGACCGCTGCGCGAGCGCAAGGCCCCGGACGAGGTCGAGGCGTTGCGGGCGGCCGGCGCCGCGATCGACCGGGTGCACGAGCGGATGGCCGAGTGGCTGCGGCCGGGCCGGACCGAGCGGGAGGTCGGCCGGGACATCGCCGAGGCCATCCTGGCCGAGGGGCACGCGAGCGTCGACTTCACGATCGTCGCCTCCGGTCCGAACGGCGCCAGTCCGCACCACGAGGTCTCCGACCGGGTGATCGGCCGGGACGATCCGGTGGTGGTCGACATCGGCGGCACCACCGCGGACGGCTACTGCTCGGACTCCACCCGCACGTACGTGCTGGGCGAGGCGCCGGCCGAGTTCGTCGCGTACTACCCAGTGCTGCAGGCGGCGCAGGAGGCGGCGGTGGCCGCGGTCCGCCCGGGCGTGCCGGCCGAGTCCGTCGACGCGGCGGCCCGGGACGCGATCACCGCGGCCGGGTACGGCGAGGCGTTCCTGCACCGCACCGGGCATGGCATCGGCGTGCTCACCCACGAGGAGCCGTACATCGTCGGCGGCAACACCCGGCCGCTGGAGCCGGGAATGGCGTTCAGCGTGGAGCCGGGCATCTACCTCGCCGGCCGGCATGGCGCCCGGATCGAGGACATCGTCGTCGTCACCGACACGGGCGTCGAGCGCCTCAACCGTACGAGCCGCAATCTCCGCAAACTGTGAGTAGCGTCGAGTTCGTGGAGCAGCTCGATGCGGTGGACCGACGGCTGGTGCGGGAGCTGACCGCGGACGGCCGGGCCAGCTACACCGACCTGGCCGTACGGGTCGGCCTGTCGGTGTCGGCCGCGCACCAGCGGGTGCGGCGGTTGGAGCAGCGCGGGGTCATCCGCGGCTACGGCGCCCGGATCGACCCCGACCTGCTCGGCCTGCCGCTGACCGCATTCGTCTCGGTCAAGCCGATCGACGCGGCACAGCCCGACGACGTACCGGACCGGCTGGCCGGCCTGACCGCGATCGAGGCCTGCCACAGCGTGGCCGGCGACGAGTCGTACATCCTCAAGGCGCGGGTGGAGGGGCCGGGCGCACTGGAGACGCTGCTGCAGGAGATCCGGTCGCGGGCCAACGTGTCGACCCGGACCACGGTCGTGCTGTCCACCCCGTACGAGGACCGGCCGCCGCCCGTCTAGGCGTGTCTCCCGACCGACGGAGGGCGTCCAGGCGGCGTCCAGGCGGCGTCCGGCCGGCGTCCGGAAAGGCGGAGGGTCGGCCGATACCGGGGGTTGTATCGGTCGGTTCCCGACAACGCCGCCGGTCGTGGCCCGGGCGTCGCCGGCGGCGCCTGGCGGTCGGGCGACATGTCCTAGGGTCGGCGCATGCTGACCGCGCTCGGCGAGGCGATCATCGACCTCGTCGCCGAAGGGGACCGGCGGTTCATCGCCCATCCGGGCGGCAGCCCGCTCAACGTCGCGGTCGGCCTCGGCCGGCTCGGCCAGCCGGTGTCGCTGGCCGCGCGGCTGTCCCGGGACCCGTTCGGCCAGCTGTTCCGCGCGCACATCGCCGAGTCCGGGGTCGACCCGCGGCACGTCGTCGACGCGTCCGAGCCGTCCACGCTGTCGGTGGCGACCCTGGACGCCGACGGGGTGGCCCGCTACGACTTCTGGACCTCCGGCACCGCCGACTGGCAGTGGACCGGGGCCGAGCTGGCCGCTGTGGTCGGCGACGAGCCGGACGCCCTGCACACCGGCTCGCTCACGCTGGAGCTGGAGCCGGGCGCGAGCCGGATCGTGGACCTGCTGGCCCGGGTCGGGGCGGCCGGGCGCACGACGATCAGCTACGACCCCAACGTGCGGATGGCCAAGCTCGGCCCGGTCGAGGCCGGCCGGGCCGCGGTCGAGCGGGTGATGGCGCTGGCCCACCTGGTCAAGGTCAGCGCCGAGGACCTGGCCTGGCTCTACCCCGGGCAGGAGCCGGTCGCCGCGGCGACCCGGTGGGCGTCGGCCGGCCCGGGGCTGGTCGTGGTCACCCTCGGCCCGGACGGCGCGGTGGCGCTGGGCCCGGACCGGCGCGCGGTGCACCGGGACGCGCCGCCGGTCGACGTGGTGGACACCCTCGGCGCCGGCGACGCGTTCAGTTCGGGGCTGCTGGCCGCGCTGGCCGAGCGGGGGGCGCTCGGCCGGGGCAGGGCCGGGCTGGCCGGCATCGACCTGCCGGCGGTGCTCGACCGGGCGATCCTGGTCGCGTCGCTGACCTGCGCCCGCTCGGGCGCGGACCCGCCGACCCTGGCCGAGGTGGCCGAAGCGGAGAACCCCCGCCCGGGCCTGGTCACCTGACCGGGCCCGGGCGGGTTGCGGTCCGTCAGCCGGCCGGCGTGGGGGCTGCCCGGACCGTCGGCGCGGTGATGCCGGCGGTCGCGTGCAGGTTGCCGTCGGCGCCGCGCAGGCAGGAGCCCTCGGTCAGCCCGTCGCCGTAGAACTCGGTCAGACAGCTGCCCAGCTGCGCGTGCCCGGCGGCGTTCGGGTGGAACGACTGCTGCACGATGTGGCTCGGGTCGGCCGAGTGCAGCAGCGTGCTCGCGTCCACGGTCAGCGGCGTGATCCAGTGCGCCGAGGTCGACCGGTTGCAGGCCTCGTGGCCCTCGGTGGCCCGGGCCAGGTCGAGGAACCGGACGCCGGTCCGCTGCGCCACCCCGCGCAGCGCCGCGGACAGCTGCCCGACGGCCTGCGTGCGGGAGAACTTCGCGTCGCTGAGCCGGATCGGACAACCCTCGAACGCGTGCGTGATCGAGTTCATGTTCTCGGTGAACGGCGACGCGTACGACTGCAGCACGAACTGGTACGCCGAGTCCGCGTACCCGGCCTCGCGCATCACGGTCCGCACGTCGTCGACGACCGCCTCCACCTTCGGCGCCATCGCGGCGACCCGAGCCGGCCACTGGGTGGCCAGCGCCGCCGAGCACGGCGGGCCGAACGGGTTGGCCCAGGCCTCGACGCAGGACAGCACGGTGTCGGCGAAGTGCGGGTCGTCGTTCGCGCCGATCTGCAGCACGATCATCTTCACGTTGTTGTCACGGGCCACGGTGCGCAGCCGGTCGGCCTGCGACGGCTCGGTGTAGTGCGCGGTGCCGTTGATCCGTACGTCCGAGCTGGCGGCGCCCGAGCAGGCGAGGCTGATCTTGTTCTGGATCCCGGGGATCGCGGTCTGCTGGATCAGCGCCCGGGTCGAGCGGTGGCAGAAGTCGCCGCCGGGGCCGTTGGTGCCCGGCTCGTACGCACCGGCGCCCTCGCCGGAGATCGCCGAGTCGCCGAGCGCGACCGCCGCGGTCGGTCCCGATCCCGGTGCCGCCGCGGCCGGCGAGGCGGAGCCGGCGACGACGAGCAGACCGGCCGTGAGCAACGTCCCGCCGGCCAGCGCGACCATC
>DATBFW010000039.1:0-6581 GCA_036558285.1 Mycobacteriales bacterium
GGAGCTGCACGGGTCGCTGGCGCACCTGCAGGCCGAGCGGGCCGAGCCCACCGGGGCGACGGGTGCGGCCGAGCCGACCGCCGCGGACGAGCTCGGCCAGCGCCGTCGCCGCCGCACCGCCTCCGCCTGACCGTCTCCGCCAATCCCAGAGCGGCGCCCGCCGTCGGTTCGCGGGCCGGTCGCCGGTTCGCGGGCCGGTCGTCGGTTCGCGGGCCGGTCGCCGGTTCGCGGGCCGGTCGCCGGTTCGCGGGCCGGTCGCGCCAGTCGCGTCCACCCGCACCGGCCGCGGCGACGCGCGTCGAGGCGCTCAAGTGTCGCCGAGGCACGTCGAGGCGCTCCAGCGTCGCCGAGGCGCGCGCGAGGTCTCGGTTCCACTGGCTCTGCCCCTGCGACCGTGCCACGCCGGGAACGAGGGCGATCGTCCGTAGCAGACTAGGGGTGGACTAGAGGTTGAGACTAATACGGATGTCGCCCAAGCCGCGGGCGACGAGCAGGCGGCCGCCGGGCGGCAGGCGGTCCCAGCCGGCGTCGGTCCAGCGGCGCCAGAGGCGGGCGTCGGTCTCGACCCGGACGGGCACGGCCTCGCCCGGCTCGGCGGTGACCGCGCTCCAGCCGACGAGCCGCACCGGCTGGTCGGCGCCGGCCGGCTCCAGGTAGACCTGTACGACCTCGCGGCTGGTCCGGCCGCCGGTGTTGGTCACCTCGACCGTCACGGCCGACCCGTCCACCGACGCCGGTCCGTACGACCAGCTCGAGTAGCCGAGCCCGTGCCCGAACCAGAACGCCGGTGCCGGCGCCCGCCCCGCGTAGTGACCGCGGTGGCCGATGAACGTGCCCTCGGCGTAGCCGAGTTTGCCGTCGACGGGCGTGACCGACCAGGCCGGCGTGGCGCCGTCCGCGGCCGGGAACGTGGTCACCAGCCGGCCGGCCGGCTCGATGTCGCCGAGCAGCGCGGCGGCCACGGCCCGCCCCGCCTCCTGCCCGGGCAGCCCGGCCCAGAGCACCGCGTCGACGTCCGCCAGCCACGGCATCAGCACGGGCGTGGCCGCGTTCACCACCACGACCGTCCGGGCGGCGGCCGCCGCCACCGCGGACACCAGCGAGTCCTGCGCGCCGGGCAGCGACAGCGTGGTCTTGTCGACCGCCTCGGTCTCCTGCTCGGCGGTCAGCCCGACCACGACCACCGCCACGTCCGCCGCCCGCGCCGCCGCGGTCGCTTCGGCGATCACGGTCTCCGGGTCCCGCCGGGCCGGGCAGGCGACCAGCCCGAAGAGCCCCACGCCGGCCAGCGGCGACCCGGCCGCGATCCGCAGCGTCGCGGTCGCCTCGACCTCCCGCGCCGTCTCGTACCGGTCCACCGCGGCCGGCGGCGTCAGGATCTCCTCGCCGATGCCGTGGCCCGACGTGGTCAGCTCGTGCGTGCTCACCGCCCCGTCCACGCTCAGCCGCCACGAAGCGGCGCCGAGCACGCCGACCTCGACCGGTCCGGCGCCGGCCACCCTGGCGCGGATCCGTACCGTGGCGACGGTCTGCGGGAAGTCGTCGTCGAAGCCGACCAGCGCGGAGGCCAGGTCGCTGTGCCGGTCCTGGATGATCGCGCCCTGCTCGTCGAACAGGGTCAGCCGCACGCCCGGCGCGCCGTCCTGCGGGTCGGCGACGAACGCGGTCGCCGCCGGCACCGGCCGGGACCGCACCTCGACCCCGTCGGTCACCGTGACCGCGTCGCCGAGCAGCGCGCTCAGCCCGTCCCCGACGCTGACCTGATACGGCGGGTTGACCTGTGCCGAGCCGCCGCCCATGCCGACCGTGTCGACGGCGTGCCGCCCGATGAGCGCGACCCGCTGCCCGCGGGACAGCGGCAGCACGCCGTCGTTGGTCAGCACGGTCATCCCGGCGGCGGCGAGCCGGGTGAGCTGCTCCCGGCGGATCGGGCTGTCCGGTGCCGGCAGCGGCCCGGGCGCCGGGCGGGCGTCCCCGAGCGCACCCACCCGGCTGGCCAGCCGCAGCAGCCGGCGCAGGTGGTCGTTGACCACCGCCTCGGCCACCTCGCCGGACCGGACCGCGTCGACCAGCGCGTCGCCCCACGGCCCGACCGGGCCGGGCATGACGAGGTCGAGGCCGCCGTTCGCGGCCGGGCCGGCTGACGTGGTGGCGAACCAGTCGGACATCACCAGCCCGTCCCAGCCCCACTCGCCCTTGAGGATCCCGTTGATCACGTGGTCCTGCTCGGTGGCCGGCACACCGTTCACGTCGTTGTACGCGGCCATCACCGACCACGGGTCGGCCTCGGCGACCGCGATCTCGAACGGCAGCAGGTAGAGCTCGCGCAGCGTGGCCTCGTCGACCACGCTGTCGACGGTGTTGCGGTCGGTCTCGGACTCGTTCGCGACGAGGTGCTTGAGGCAGCCGCCGACGCCGCGTTCCTGCAGCCCGCGGATGTACGCGGCGGCGAGCCGGCCGGTCAGCAACGGATCCTCCGAGTAGGCCTCGAAGAGCCGGCCGCCGAGCGGCGAGCGGTGCAGGTTGATCGTCGGGCCGAGCACGAGCTGGATGTCCTGCGCCAGCGCCTCCTCGGCCAGCAACCCGCCGACCTCGTACGCGGTGTCCTCGCTCCAAGCCTGGGCCAGCAGGGTCGCGTTGGGGAACAGCGAGACCACCCGACCGCCGCTGAACTTCAGCCCGCGCACCCCGGTCGGGCCGTCGGACAGCCGCAGTTCGGCCAGGCCGACCGCGGGCTCGGGCGCCAGGGTGAACATGCTCGCGCCGGTGAGCAGCCGGACCTTGGCGGGCAGGTCCAACCGCGAGACGAGGTCGACGAGGGCGGTCATGAGACTCACCTTTCCCTTGAGGGTTGGACTTCGCACGCCGGCGCGTGCCGCACGCCCGGGCGACCCCGGGGCGTGCGGCCCCGCACGGTTCAGTCCGTCCAGAACGGGCGGATCTCGATCGTCCCCCAGGCGGCCACCGGGTGCCGGGCCGCGATGGCGATGGCCTCGTCCAGGTCGGCGCAGTCGATCACGTCATACCCGGCGATCTGCTCCTTGGTCTCGGCGAACGGGCCGTCGGTGACGACCTGCCTGCCGTTGCGGGAGCGGACGCTGGTCGCCGCCGCGGGGCCCTGCAGGCGGTCGCCGTCCAGCCGCACCTCCTTGACCGAGTCGAGCCACTCGTTGATGTCGCCGACCTTCTCCGGCACCGGCGCGGTCGGGTCGGCGGTGATGAACAGCATGTACTTCACGTGGGTTCCTCCTCGTACGGAACATCGTCGGGGCATTCCGTCGACATGACGAGCGGCCGGCCGCCCGGATCGACATTCGCGACGCTGGTAGCCTGTTCCGCGCTGCAGAACCCGCACGGGAGAGTCTCCGGCAAGCCAGCCGGGGCGCCGAAGGGGCAACCTCCCCGGAACCTCTCAGGCGTCAGGACCGCGCGGGCGAGGCGACTCTGGACGGGTACGGACAGAGGGGGAGCGCCGGGCCGCGATGCCCGGGTCCCCACTCGACCGCGACCGCAGGGATTCCGCCGCAGATGACCACACTGGACGAGCTCGAAGCGAGTACGCCGTTCGCCGCGCGGCACATCGGGACCGACGCCGACGATCAGGCCACGATGCTGGCCGCGGTCGGGTACGGCTCGATCGAGGAGCTGGTCGCCGCGGCCGTGCCCGGCTCGATCGCCGACCGCCACCTCGACCTGCCGGCCGCCGCCGACGAGGCCACTGTGCTGGCCGAGCTGCGCGCGCTGGCCGCCCGCAACACCGCCGCGGTAAGCATGATCGGGCTCGGCTACTCCGACACCGTCACGCCGCCGGTGATCCGCCGCAACATCCTGGAGAACCCGGCCTGGTACACGGCGTACACGCCGTACCAGCCGGAGATCTCGCAGGGCCGGCTGGAGATGCTGCTCAACTTCCAGACGATGGTCGCCGACCTGACCGGGCTGCCGACCGCGAACGCGAGCCTGCTGGACGAGGCGACCGCGGCGGCCGAGGCGGTCGCGCTGGCCCGGCGGGTGTCCAAGGCCCCGCCGGACGCGCCGGTCGTGCTCGACGCCGACTGCCTGCCGCAGACGATCGCCGTGATCCGCACCCGGGCGGTGCCGCTGGGCATCCCGGTCGTGGTCCGGGACGTTGCCGCCACGGGCCTGCCGGACGGGCCGCTGGTCGGCCTGCTGCTGCAATACCCGGGCGCGTCCGGGACGGTACGGGACTGGTCCGCGGTGACGGCGGAGGCGAAGGAGCGCGGCGCGGTCGTCGCCGTCGCGGCCGACCTGCTCGGGCTGGCCCTGCTGCCGCCGCCGGGCGAGTGGGGCGCGGACGTGGCCGTGGGCTCGGCACAGCGGTTCGGCGTGCCGCTCGGCTTCGGCGGGCCGCACGCCGGCTACATGGCGGTCCGGGACGGGCTGCAGCGGCAGCTGCCCGGGCGGCTGGTCGGGGTGTCGGTCGACGCGGACGGGTCGCCGGCGTACCGGCTGGCGCTGCAGACCCGCGAGCAGCACATTCGCCGGGAGAAGGCGACCAGCAACATCTGCACCGCGCAGGTGCTGCTCGCGGTGATGGCCGGGGCGTACGCGGTCTACCACGGGCCGGACGGGCTGCGGTCGATCGCCCGCCGGGTGCACCGGCTGACCGCGATCCTCGCCGCAGGGCTGCGGGACGCCGGGATCGAGGTCAGCACGGCCGCGTTCTTCGACACCATCCAGATTCATGTAGCCGGAGCGGCGAAGAGTGTTGTCGACAAAGCTGCAAGCAGTGGTATCAATCTGCGGCTGGTCGACGCGGACACGGTCGGGATCGCCTGCGACGAGGTGACCCGGCGGCAGCACGTCGCCGCGGTGTGGGACGCGTTCGGCGTGACGGCGGAGGTCGCCGCGCTCGACCCGGCCACCCCGGACGGGTACGGGCCGGAGCGCACGACCGACTTCCTCACCCATCCGGTCTTCGCCCAGCACCGCAGCGAGACCGCGATGCTGCGCTACCTGCGCCGGCTGGCCGACTACGACTACGCGCTGGACCGCGGCATGATCCCGCTCGGCTCCTGCACGATGAAGCTCAACGCGGCCGCCGAGATGGAGCCGGTCTCGCTGCCCGGCTTCTCGACCGTGCACCCGTTCGCACCGGCCGAGCAGGTGCCGGGATACCTCGAGTTCATCGGCGACCTCGAGCGGTGGCTGGCCGAGATCACCGGGTACGACGCGGTGTCGCTGCAGCCCAACGCCGGCTCCCAGGGCGAGCTCGCCGGCCTGCTGGCGATCCACGCGTACCACGCCGCGAACGGGCAGGCCGGCCGGGACGTCTGCCTGATCCCGCAGTCCGCGCACGGCACCAACGCCGCGTCGGCCGCGATGGCCGGGATGCGGGTGGTCGTCGTCGCGACCCGGGACAACGGCGACGTCGACCTGGACGACCTGCGGGCAAAGATCGCCCAGCACGCCGACCGGCTCGGTGCGCTGATGATCACGTATCCGTCCACGCACGGGGTGTTCGAGCAGGACATCGCCGAGATCTGCGCGGCCGTGCACGAGGCCGGCGGCCAGGTGTACGTCGACGGCGCCAACCTCAACGCACTGGTCGGGCTGGCGAAGCCGGGCACGTTCGGCGCCGACGTCAGCCACCTCAACCTGCACAAGACGTTCTGCATCCCGCACGGCGGCGGCGGTCCCGGCGTCGGTCCGGTGGCGGCGCGCGCGCACCTCGCGCCGTACCTGCCGAACCACCCGCTGCAGCCGCTGGCCGGGCCCGCCACCGGACCCGGCCCGGTGTCGGCCGCCCCGTGGGGGAGCGCGTCGATCCTGCCGATCTCCTGGGCGTACGTGCGGCTGATGGGGCCGGACGGGTTGGCCGCGGCGACGCGGGCGGCGATCCTCGCCGCGAACTACGTCGCCACCCGGCTGCGGCCGCACTACCCGGTGCTCTACACCGGGCAGGGCGGGCTGGTCGCGCACGAGTGCATCGTCGACCTGCGGGCGATCACCAAGGCGACCGGCGTCACCGTGGACGACGTGGCCAAGCGGTTGATCGACTACGGGTTCCACGCGCCGACGATGTCGTTCCCGGTCGCGGGGACGCTGATGATCGAGCCGACCGAGTCGGAGAACATCGCCGAGCTCGACCGGTTCGTCGACGCGATGATCTCGATCAAGGCGGAGATCGACCGGGTCGCGTCCGGCGAGTGGGACGCTGCCGACAACCCGCTGCGGAACGCGCCGCACACGGCCGTCATGCTCACCGCGCACAAGTGGGACCGGCCGTACGAGCGGGAGCTCGGCGGCTACCCGGGCGAGACGCCGCACACCGGCAAGTACTGGCCGCCGGTCCGGCGCATCGACGGCGCGTTCGGCGACCGCAACCTGATCTGCAGCTGCCCGCCCATCGCCGCCTACGAGGACTAGGGGATAGGCCGGGCCAACTGGGTCAGCCGGGCTGCGGCGGCGGCCGGGCCGACCGGGCCAGCCGGGTCGGCCGGCAGGCCGCCGGGCGCGGGTCGGGGAGGCGTTCACCCGCGTTACCTTTCGCGGGCCGGGAGCGTCATGGTCGTGACGATCCCGGCCGCGGAGGGTGACCCGTGAACGAACGCGATCTG
>DATBFW010000040.1:0-7648 GCA_036558285.1 Mycobacteriales bacterium
GACACCGACGCCGGGACGGTCACGGTGACGGCGTTCCGGCTGGGCCGGCGGATGTCGGTCGTCGTCGCCGACGACGGGATCGGGGTGCCGGACGGGTTCTCCCTCGACACCAGCGACCGGCTCGGCCTGCAGATCGTCCGCACGCTGGTCACCGCCGAGCTGGGCGGAAGCATCCGGGTCCGCCGCCGGGCCCGCTCCCGCGGCGCCGAAGCCGTCCTCGACGTCCCCCTGACCCGCCGCCGCTGACCCGCCCATCATCCCGACCACCGCCACGCGGCTCGGAGCCGAGGGGGTCGCTGGGGGCCGACGGACCGCTCGCTGGCGGCGGTCACGGTACCCGGGAGGGCCCCCGGACGGCCGCGTGAACGGCGTCGCCGGCGCCCCCAGCTCTCGGGTCGAGGGGGCCGGGCGGTCGAGGGGGCCGGGCGGTCGAGGGGGCCGGGCGGTCGAGGGGGCCGGGCGGTCACGGCGGGCCGGGCGGTCACGGCGGGCCGGGCGGTCACGGCGGGCCGGGCGGTCACGGCGGGCCGGGCGGTCACGGCGGGCCGGGCGGTCGAGGGGTCGGGCAAGAGTGACGGCCCGGCGCGGGAGCGCCGGGCCGTCGAAGACAGCGGGGCAGTTACGCCATTCGAGCCCGAGCGGCCCGGGCCCCGCGACGCTTGAGGGCGCGACGCTCGTCTTCGCCCATCCCACCCCAGATCCCGGCATCCTGCCCAGACTCAAGCGCCCAGCTCAGGCACTCATCGGTCACCGGGCAGCGCCGGCACACGGCCTTGGCCTGCTCGAGCTGCACGATCGCGGGACCGGTGTTGCCGATCGGGAAGAACAGCTCCGGGTCCTCGTCGCGGCAGAGCGCTCGGTGGCGCCAGTCCATTGCGTAACTCTCCTCGCATCGCATGTTGGTCGCGACCCGTACCCGCGGCGACGGCGTACGAATCAAACCCCGCTTGTGAATCATTTCACGAGTGGCGGCGGTGTCAAGGCTGGCTTGAGTCACCACGTCATACCCGCGAGTGATCGTCACCCCTTGCGTGGTGACCCGGAGTAGCCTTCCAGCCTGATCGCGACCACACAATGCTCTAGTCGGGGGTATTTCTCCGCCCCACGCCGGCAGATGTAATCACCCACGGTCTTTAGACGATGACCCGAAGCACGTCCGGCACCGAGCGGAACCGTACCGACTCGCGCTCGCCCAGCCAGTCACCGTCCAGCTGCAGGGCCATCGGCCGGGACGCGTTCAGGGTGAACTCCGCCACGTCGTGCAGCCGCAGCAACCGCCGGCTGCGCAGCGGCGACGGCCCCAGCAGCGCCCGGCGGACGTAGCGCAGGGTGAGCAGCACCCCCAGACTCCTCGGCGCGAAGACGTCGAGCCCGGTGTCGAACGACGCCTCCGGGCTGGGCTGGACCGGCCGCTCGCCGAGGTACGACCACGGCGCCGCGTTGGTCACCAGCGCGAAGTGGAGGTGGTCGACGGGATCCTCGCCCGGGCGCTCCAGCGTGATCGCCGGGTGCCGGTCCGCGGTGACGTAGTGCGCGAGCGCCGCCCGGACGAACCGCGCGTGCGAGGTCTGCTCGCCGGCCCGCCGTCGCTTCTCGATCCGGTGCACCACCTCGGCGTCGAAGCCGAGCCCGGCGTTGAACGTGAAGTAGCGGTCGTCGGCCAGACCCAGCCCGATCCGGCGGCTCCGGCCGGTGCGCAGCGCCTCGAGGATGGCGCCGGTCGCGTCGAACGGGTGCGGCGGCAGCCCGATCGCCCGGACGAACACGTTGGTCGACCCGCCGGGCACCACCGCGAGCGCCGGCAGGTCGGGCTTCGGGCCGTCCGTCAGCAGCCCGTTGACCACCTCGTTGACGGTGCCGTCGCCGCCGAGCGCGACGACGACGTCCAGGCCCTCGCGCATCGCCCGCACCGCCAGCGCGGCGGCGTGCCCGCGGTGGCTGGTCTCGGCCACCTCGACCTTCATCTCGCTGGCGAGCGCGCGCTTGAGCACCTCCCGGCTGCGGGGCGTCGAGGTGGTCGCGGCGGGGTTGACCACCAGGAGGGCGCGCACGCAGGTCACAGTAGTGCGCTGGGTAGGCTGGCCGGCGTGGCGGAGGGTCGTCCGGCGCGCGCGCCGCGCCCCGTGCTCGCCGCGGCGGCGCTGGTGGCGGTCGAGGGCGCCGCGCTGCTCGTGCTCGCCGTGGTCAACGTCGTGCTCACCGCGCTCGACGATGCCGGCGACGTGCCGCTCGCGCTGGCCGGCGCGCTGCTGCTGGCGATCTTCGGCGGGGCGCTGCTGCTGCTCGCCCGGGCGTTGCGAGCGCTCAAGCCGCCGGCCCGCTCGCCGGTCGTCGCCGTCCAGATCGTCGCGCTGCCCGTCGGCTGGACGCTGGCGAGCACCAACAGCCGGCCGGAGATCGGCGTACCGGTGCTGGTGCTGGCGATCGCCGTGCTGGTGCTGCTGTTCGCCACCGCCGAGGCGAGGGACGCGCTGGCCCGCGACCTGTAGGGCTACTCGTCCAGGGTCAGGCGCTCGCGGAGCTGGGCCAGCGTGCGGGCCAGCAGCCGGGACACGTGCATCTGCGAGATGCCGAGCTCGGCCGCGATCTGCGACTGGGTGAGGTTGCCGAAGAACCGCAGCATGAGGATCCGCCGCTCCCGGGCCGGCAGCGAGTCCAGCAGCGGCTTGATCGACTCCCGATACTCGACGCCTTCCAGCGACATGTCCTCGGAGCCGAGCGTGTCGGCCACCGACAGGCCGCCCTCGCCGTCGCTGGCCTCGATCGAGACGGCCGTGTACGCGTTGGCCGACTCCAGGCCTTCGAGCACCTCCTCCTCGCCGATCTTCAGGTGCGCGGCGAGCTCTGCGACGGTGGGGGAGCGGCCCAGGTTCTGGGTGAGGTCGGAGGTGGCCGAGGACAGCGAGGCGCGCAGCTCCTGCAGCCGGCGCGGCACCCGTACCGTCCAGCCCTTGTCCCGGAAGTGCCGCTTGATCTCGCCGACCACCGTCGGCGTCGCGTACGTCGAGAACTCGACGCCGCGCTCGGTGTCGAACCGGTCCACGGCCTTGATCAGCCCGATCGTGCCGACCTGGACCAGGTCGTCGAGCGGCTCGCCGCGGCCGGCGAACCGGCGGGCCAGGTATTCGACCAGTGGCAGGTGCATCTCGACCAGCTGGTCGCGTACCCGCTGCCGCTTCGGGTCGTCCTCGGGCAGCTCGGTGAACTGGGCGAACAGCTCGCGGGCGATCTCCCGGTCGCTGCGGGCCGGGTCGTCGCCCGCGGTCGCCACACTGCGCGTGTTCATCCCTGCTCGCCGCGCTTGAGCAGGGTGACCGACACCGTGCCGTCGTCGCCGACCGCGGTGTCGACGTCGCCGGCGAGGGCGGTGAGCACGGTCCAGGCGAAGGTGTTGCGCCGCGGCACCCGACCGGTCCGGCTGGGAACCGTCACGGTCACCGCCAGGGTGTGGTCGGTCAGCGCGAACAAGCAGGTCATCGCCGAGCCGGGCTCGGCGTCGGGGAGCAGCAGCGCGCACGCCTCGTCGACGGCGATCCGCAGGTCCTCGATCTCGTCCAGGGTGAAGTCGAGCCGGGCGGCCAGGCCGGCGGTGGCGGTGCGCAGCACGGACAGGTACGCCCCGTCCGCGGGCAAGCGCAGCTCCACCACGTCGCCACCCTGCACGGTCTCGTGCGCGGTGGCTGTCCCTGCGTCGTCGGTCACCTGACGTCCTCCCGGCGGCTGTCGACCAGCGTGGCCGATGCCTGTCGCGCGCAGGGTACGCAGGTCAGCCGGGATCACGCTCGGCGGGGTTGGGCACGTTCCAGCGGTGCATGGCCGGCCGGCCGTGCTCCTGGCCGAGCAGGCATGGGCTGGCCGGGCCGAGCACGAACAGCGCCCCGTTGCGTACCGGCAGGTCGAGCCAGCGGGCCGCCAGCACCCGGCTGAAGTGACCGTGCCCGACGGTGACCACCGGGCCGCGGTGCAGCGCCTCCCGGATCCGGGCCAGCATCCGGTCGGCGCGCGCCTCGACCTCGGCCGCGGTCTCGCCGCCGGGCGGGTCGCCGGTCCAGATCGTCCAGCCCGGGCGGGTCTCGCGGATCTCCGCGGTCGTGACGCCCTCGTAGTCGCCGTACGCCCACTCGGCCAGGTCATCGGTCACGACGATCGGGCAGACGTCGGCGAGCCCGGCGAGCTCGGCGGTGAGGATCGCGCGGCTGCGGGGGCTGGTGAACACGGTGGCCGGGCAGACGCCGGCGAGCAGCGGAGCCAGCGCCCGGGCCTGCTTCTCGCCCATCGGCGTCAGCGGGACGTCGGTGATGCTGGTGTGCCGGCCGTTGCGGGACCACTCGGTCTCGCCGTGCCGGACGATGCACAGCTCGCCGGGAGCGGGCACGGTCGGCACCGGGTCGGTGCCGGCCGCGTCGAGCAGGCTCACCGCGGCGTTCCTCTACGCGTCCGCCGGGCGGGGTCGGGCCGGGTCGCTGCCGGCCGAGTCGTCGAGTGCATCGAGCCACCTTCCGATGCGTCGGATCCCGCATCGGATCGTCCCATGCCCCGGCACCGCTGCTCGGCCCGATCGATGTTCGCGTTCGCCAGACGGTACGACGCGACGCGGCGCCGGGCGGCGGACGAGGGTCCGCCGGCCGGCGCCGCTGGTGCGCGCGCTGACTAGGCCTGCTTGGTCTCCCAGAAGATCTTGTCGATCTGGGCGATGGAGTCGAGCAGCGCCTGGCCCTCGGCCGGGTCGACCGAGCCCTTGCCGCCGGCCGCGCCGGCCTGCTTGGTGGCCTTGTTGAACAGCTCGTGAAGCTGCGGGTATTTCTCGAAGTGCGGGGGCTTGAAGTAGTCGGTCCACAGCACCCACAGGTGGTGCTTGACCAGCTCGGCCCGCTGCTCCTTGATGATCAGCGCCCGCGTCCGGTACACCGGGTCCTCGTTCTGCTGGTACTTCTCCATGATCGCCTTGACCGACTCAGCCTCGATCCGGGCCTGCGCCGGGTCATAGACACCGCAGGGCAGGTCGCAGTGTGCGTGGGCGACGGTGCGAGGCGCGAGAAGCCTGGACAACCGCATCGGGGGAACCTCCGAATCGCTGCCATGATCGCTCTGTGCCGACCCTACTCCGCTGGCCCGTGAGCCGGGTCCTGGTGGTCGGCCCGTCGATGGTGCCTACCCTGCGGCACGGGGACGCACTCATGGTCCGGCCCGGGGGCTCGGTCCGGCCGGGCGACCTGGTCATCGCCCGGTTCCCGCGCGGTCCGGACCTGCTCGTGGTCAAGCGGGCGATCCGGCCGGCCGGGGACGGCTGGTGGCTGGAGGGCGACAACCCGCTCGTCGCCGACGACAGCCGCGCGTACGGGCCGGGGATCGTGCTGGCCAAGGTCCTGTTCCGGTACTGGCCGATCCGGCGGGCGCAGCGCCGCTAGCGCGACCACCCCGGCGGCCAGCCCGAGCCCGGCGTGCGCCTCCAGCAGCGGCAGCAGCCCGACGACGCCGACCAGGGCGCCGGCCAGCAGCGTCCCGGCCGCCTGGGCGGACGCGTCGGCGACGACGAGCGTGCTCATCACCCTGCCGCGGAACTCGTCCGGCGTGCCGCCGAGCAGCACCGTGGTCAGCCCGGCCAGCCCGGCCGCGATCGGCACCCCGACGACCGCGAACAGCACGAGGTAGAGCGGCGCCGCCGTGGTCAGCGCCGGTCCGTTCCAGATCGCCAGGCAGACCATGCCGAAGCCGAAGCAGCCGGCGGCGACCAGCGTCCGCGGCGCGAACCGGCCGGCCACGGCGCCCAGCACCAGGCCGCCGGCGATGCCGCCGACCGCCTGCACCCCGCGCAGCAGGCCGACCTCGCCGGCCTCACCGCCCAGCCGGCGCAGCACGAAGACCACGAACAGCACGACGAACATCCCCTGTGCCACCGACAGCAAGGCGCCGACCGCGACCCCGCCGACCAGCCGGCGGTCGGACCGGATGACGGCGAGCCCGGCCAGCCAGTCCCTCCCGGGCGCCGCCGGCCCGGCTCCGGCCGGCGCCCGGACGACCGCGGGCGTCGGCCAGCCGGTGAGCAGGAGCGCGGCCAGCACGAAGGTCGCTGCGTCGGCGAGCACCACCCCGGTCAGCCCGTACGCCTGCAGCAGCAGGCCGCCGAGCGCGCCGCCGACCAGCCGGGCCAGGTTCGCCGCGATGCCGAGTTGGGCCGCGGCCGGGGCCAGCTCGCCCGGACCGACCGCCGCCGGCAGCAGCGCCTGGCGGACCGGGTCGTTGGCGGTGGACAGCACGGCCTGGGCCGCGGTCACCAGGTAGACGATCCACAGCGTGCCGCGGCCGTCGACGGCCAGCAGCGGCAGCAGCAGTGCGGCCTGGACAAGCGAGGCGCCGATCAGCAGCCGGCGCCGGTCCCAGCGGTCGGCCAGCACCCCGGCCAGCGGGCTGGCCGCCAGCGCGCCGGCCAGCTCCAGCAGGAACACCGTCGAGGTGGTCAGCGTCGAGCCGGTCAGCTGCAGCACGTACACCGGCAGCGCGATGAGCAGCAGCCAGTCGCCGGCCTCGGAGACGGCGCCGGACGCCCACAGCCGGCGGAACCCGGGCCGCCGGCGCAGCAGGTTCACGGCACGTCCGGCCGCAGGAACGCGGACAGGAACACGTGCACCGGCCGGGCGCCGTCGGGCGCGTCGTCCCGGGTCGGGGCCAGGTAGGGCCGGATCAGCGCGTCCAACCGCTCGGCCAGGTCATGCAGCTCCTCGGCGGTGGCCAGCAGCCCGTACGTGGTGAACTCGGCGGAGTGCCGCCACGGCTCGGGCAGCTCGTCCTCGTGCCGGAGGTACGCCCGGGCCAGCCGGAACTCCTCGTCCAGCTGCACCGACGCCAGCGCCTGCATCGCCGACCGGACGGCGGGGGTGTCGGCGGCCGGGTCGAGGCGGAAGCCGGTGGCCGCGGCCCGCCACGGTCGCTCCCGCCCGTCGGTGGCCTCGCCGGCCCGCTCCACGAAGCCGTGCTTCTCCAGTTGGCGCAGGTGCCAGCTGCAGTTGGACGGCGACGCGTCCACCGCGGCCGCGCACTCGCTCGCCGTGCGCGGGCCGACCGCGAGCAGGTGCGAGAGCAGCGCGGTCCGCAGCGGGTGGGCCAGTGCGGCCAGCCGGCGGACGTCGGTGACCTCGCGCCGGTCCTCGGGTCGCGCCATGTCGCCACCTTTCTGAAAGAGTCCTTTCACATCTCACCACGAACGAGCCGGGGATGTGAAGGGGTTCTTTCAGATCAGCGGAGCGTGGCGTAGAATGCCCGGCACGCCTCGTACGTCGGCAGCAGGCCCAGCTCGGCCGCCTCGGCCAGGGTCGGCGCGCCGGTGTCCCGCGGGGACAGCAGCGCGCCCGCCGGCATCGGCAGGGCGAGCGCCGGATCGGTCGGGCTCACGCCCTTCTCCCGGTCCGGGTCGTACTCCGTGGAGCAGAGGTAGGACAGCACCGTGTCGTTCTCGAGCGCGACCGCGCAGTGGCCGAGACCCTCGGAGAGGTAGACCGCCCGGAAGTCGCGGTCGTCGAGCCGGACCACATCATGCTGCCCGTACGTCGGCGAGCCGATCCGGATGTCCACCACGAGGTCGAGAGCGGCGCCACGGGGGACGTAGACGTACTTGGCCTGGCCGGGCGGCAGCATCGAGAAGTGCACGCCG
>DATBFW010000041.1:0-3901 GCA_036558285.1 Mycobacteriales bacterium
TGACGTCGGCGATCTTCTCGCTGGAGATGAGCAAGTCCGAGATCACCATGCGGCTGCTGTCGGCGGAGGCGAAGGTGCCGCTGCACCACATGCGGTCCGGGCACATGAGCGACGACGACTGGGCCCGGCTGGCCCGGCGGATGGGCGAGGTGGCCGACGCGCCGCTCTACATCGACGACTCGCCCAACCTCACGATGATGGAGATCCGGGCGAAGGCGCGCCGGCTCAAGCAGCGGCACGACCTGCGCCTCGTCGTCGTCGACTACCTGCAGCTGATGACCAGCGGCAAGCGGGTGGAGAACCGGCAGGTCGAGGTGTCCGAGTTCTCCCGGTCGCTCAAGCTGCTGGCCAAGGAGCTCGAGGTGCCGGTGGTCGCGATCAGCCAGCTCAACCGCGGCCCGGAGCAGCGCACCGACAAGAAGCCGATGCTCGCGGACCTGCGCGAGTCCGGCTCGCTCGAGCAGGACGCGGACATGGTGGTGTTGCTGCATCGGGAGGACGCATACGAGCGGGAGTCGCCGCGGGCCGGCGAGGCCGACCTCATCCTCGCCAAGCACCGCAACGGGCCGACCGGGATGGTGACCGTCGCCTTCCAGGGCCACTATTCGCGCTTCGTCGACATGGCCGGCTGATGCTGCTGGTCCAGGTCAGCGACCTGCATCTGGACGGGAGCCCGCAGCGGCACGAGCGCGCCGAGCGGGTCATGGCATACGTGAACGGCCTGACCGGCGTCGACGCGGTGCTGGTCAGCGGGGACATCGCCGACCACGGCGAGCCGGCCGAGTACGCAGCGGCCAGACAGCTGCTGACGTCGCCGCACCGGGTGCTGACCTGCCCGGGCAACCACGACGTGCGCGGCCCGTACGAGTCGGTGCTGCTCGACCGGCCGCCGTCCGGCGA
The DNA here is from genome assembly GCA_036558285.1 of Mycobacteriales bacterium. Taxonomy (GTDB): domain Bacteria; phylum Actinomycetota; class Actinomycetes; order Mycobacteriales; family CADCTP01; genus CADCTP01. The sequence continues at coordinate 901 of DATBFW010000041.1, forward strand.
TGCGGTCAACGAGGCGCACGACGTGGCCGGCGTGCTGGTCGCCATGTGCGACTCGTCGCGGCCGGGCCGGGCCGACGGCCTGCTCGACGAGCAGACGCTGGCCTGGCTCGACGGCGTGCTGGCCGACCGGCCGGCGCTGGTCTGCTTCCACCATCCGCCGGCGACGATGCACCAGCCGATGATCGACGAGATCCTGCTGACGAACCCGGATCGGCTGGCCGCCGTGCTGGACCGGCATCCCGGTGTGGTCGCAGTGCTCTGCGGGCACGCACACACCGCCGCCGCGACCACGTTCGCCGGCCGGCCCTGCCACGTGGCCCCGGGCGTGGTCTCGACCCTGCGGCTGCCGGCCGAGGACGCCGGCGACCTCGACTACGACCTGCCGCCCGCGGTCGCCGTGCACGTCCTCGACGGCGATCGGCTCACCACGCACTACCGGGTGGTCCCGTGACCGCCGTCACGGGCAGGGCTGTCACAACCACACGGGGTGATTCCGTCCTCAGCACATGAGCGTACGAGGACAGCGGGTCGTGCTTGGCGTGCTGCTGGCGGTCGGGGCGGTGATCGGACTGTGGGCGCTGCTGGCGCCGCGGTCGTTCTACGACGACTTCCCGACCAGCTCGATGCACTGGGTGGCGTCCGACGGGCCGTACAACCGGCACCTGGTCAGCGACGTCGGATCGTTGTACCTGGCGCTGGCGGCGCTGACCGTCGCCGCACTGGTGCGGCCGGCACTGGCCCGGCTGGCCGGGGTGGTGTGGCTGGTGTTCTCGCTGCCGCACTGGCTCTACCACTCGACCCACCTGGGTGGCTACGGCACCCGCGACCGGGTCCTCAACGAGGTCGCCCTGGTCGCCGTGGTGATCCTGGCCGCGCTGCTGTGCGTGCCGGTCGACCGGTGGACCGGCACGCGGGCGCCCGTGCAGGCGGCGGAGGTGCGGCGGTGAAGGTCGCGGTCGCCGGCGGCACCGGCCTGACCGGCCGGCACCTCGCCCACAGCCTCACCGCCGCGGGCCACGAGCCGGTCCTGCTGGCCCGCTCCCGCGGCGTCGACCTGGTCACCGGCGAGGGGTTGGCCGGCGCGCTGGCCGGCGTCGACGCGGTGGTCGACGTGTCCAACGTGACGACGACGAGGCGCGAGGTGTCCGAGCGGTTCTTCACCGCCGCCACCGCCCACCTGCGCGACGCCGCCGCGGACGCCGGCGTCGGCCACCACGTCGTGCTGTCGATCGTCGGCCTCGACCGCGTCGACCTGCCCTACTACGCGGGCAAGCGGCGCCAGGAGCAGCTGCTCGCCGCCGGCACGGTGCCGTGGACGGTGCTGCGGACCACGCAGTTCCACGAGTTCGCCGCGCAGCTGCTGGCCCGCACGTCCGGGCCGGTGGCGCTGGTCCCGGCGATGCCGTCCCGGCCGGTCTCGGTGGCCGAGGTCGCGGAGGCGCTGGTCGAGGCGGTCCTCGCCGGCCCGCTGGACGGGTACGCGACCGAGCTCGCCGGTCCCGAGGTGCTCAGGCTCGACGACATGGCCCGGCAGGTGCTGCGCCGGCACGGAGACCGGCGCGGAGACCGGCACGGAGACCGGCACGGGGGGCGGCGGTGGGGGCGGCGGTGGGTGCTGCCGGTGCGGCTGCCGGGCCGGGTCGGCCGGCAGCTGCGGTCCGGCGGGGCGCTGCCGGACGGCGAGTTCCGCGAGGGCAAGCGCACGTTCGCCGACTACCTGGCGACGATCGAACCGTGACCGCGGACGAGCTGGCCGCCGCGTACAGCGCGATCCGGCCGCGGCTGGTCGGGATCGCGTACGCGGTGCTCGGCACCAGGGCCGAGGCCGAGGACGTGGTCTCGGACTGCTGGCTGCGACTGGCCGAGGCCGACGCCCGCGAGCCGATCCGCGACATCGAGGGCTGGGCCGTAGTCGCGGTGTCCCGACGGGCGCTGGACGTGCTGCGCTCGGCCCGGGTGCGGCGGGAGTCGTACGTGGGCCCGTGGCTGCCCGAGCCGATCGTCGAGGACCCGGCCGACCGGGTCAGCCTGGACGAGCGGGTCAGCTTCGCGCTGATGGTGGTGCTGGAGACGCTCACGCCGGCCGAGCGCACCGCCTGGGTGCTGCACGAGCTGTTCGGGATGCCGTTCCCGGAGATCGCCGGGGTGGTCGGCCGCAGCCCGGCCGCGGTGCGCCAGCTGGCGTCCCGGGCCAGGGCGCACGTCGCCGCCGGGGCGCCGCGGCTGGACGTCGACGCCGCCGACCACCGCCGTACGGTCGACGCCTTCCTGGCCGCGACCGGCGGCGGCGACCTCGCCGGCCTGCTGGCCGTGCTCGACCCGGACGTGGTGCTGACCAGCGACGGCGGCGGGATCGCGACGGCCGCGCGGCGACCGGTGCACGGCGCGGACCGGGTGGCCCGCCTCCTGCTCGGGGTGGCGCACCGGCAGCCGGTCCGGCACCGCGAGGTCACGGTCAACGGCCAGGTCGGCGTCGCCACGACCGATCCGGACGGGCGCCTGCTGGCCATCTGCGCGCTGACCGTCCACGACGGCCGGGTGGTCAGGGTCGACCTGGTGATGACGCCGGCCAAGCTCCCGCGAGCGTCGCAGGATGAGACGCTCGGGTCCGAGCCGGCGTGAGACGGTCGCGTCGTCGCCATGTCGCGGCCTGGAGCAGGAGCCTTCGATGTCGGATGCGGATCGGCACCAGGGCGGTTCCCGGCTGACCACCTGGCACCAGGACCTGTTCACCGCGGTCGGGCGCTGGCGCTGGCTGCAGACGCTGGACGGCGGTGTCGCCGGCGTCCTGCAGCCGCTCTACGACCGGCACCGCGGCAACCTCGCCGTCGAGCTGATGCACGGCGGCCGGTGGGCCGGACACTCGGTGCACACCGCGCTCAGCGACCTGCCGATCGGCTTCTGGTCGGGTGCGCTGGTGCTCGACCTGCTCGGCAAGGACGTCCCGGCCCGGGACGGGCGGATGGACCCGGCCGCGACGCTGAGCGCGGCCGGCCTGGTG
>DATBFW010000042.1:0-22721 GCA_036558285.1 Mycobacteriales bacterium
GTCATGCCGGAGTCCCGGACCGGCGCGAGCACCTGCAGGTCGGGCGCCAGCGCGCCGATTCCGACCTCGAAGCGGACCTGGTCGTTGCCCTTGCCGGTGCAGCCGTGGGCGACGGTGTCCGCGCCGTGCCGCCGGGCGGCGGCGACCAGGGCCTCGACGATCACCGGCCGGGACAGCGCGGAGACGAGCGGGTAGCGCTCCATGTAGAGGGCACCGGCCCGTAGCGCGGGCAGGCAGTAGTGATCGGCGAAGTCGTCGCGCAGGTCGAGCACCTCGGCCTCGACGGCACCGCAGGCGAGCGCGCGCTTGCGGACCTCCTCCAGGTCCTCCCCGCCCTGGCCGACGTCGGCGGCGACGGCGATCACCTCGGCGCCGGTCTTCTCGGCGATCCAGCCGATGGCGACGGAGGTGTCCAGGCCTCCGGAGTAGGCGAGGACGACACGCTCGGTCACGGATATCTCCTAGATCTGCGCGGCGGTGCCGCGGGGGTTTCGGGTTGTGGGGTCAGGCGGAGGTGTGGGCCGGTCGTCGTCGCCGCGGACGGCGCCCGCCGACACGGTCGACGGCCGCGTCGGACGCCGGGTCAAGCGGGTCGGACGCCGGGTCGGCCGGGTCGGCCGGGTCGGCCGGGTCAGCCGCCAGATCTGACGCCAGGTCTGACGCCGGGCCAGGCGGGTTAGCCGGGTCGGCCGAGCCAGCCGAGCCAGCCGAGCCAGCCGAGCCAGTCGAGCCAGTCGAGCCAGTCGAGCCGGTCGAGCCAGCCGAGCCAGCCGAGTCAGCAGCCGCGTCTGCGGCACCGACGCCGGCGTGACCGTCCGGACCGCCGCCGGCACTGGCGCTCGGCCGACCGCCCGGACCGTCGCCAGCACTGGCGCTCGGCCGACCGTGCGGACCGTCGCCGGCGCTCGGCCGACCGCCCGGACCGTCGCCGGCACGGGCGCCAGTGGCGGGAGCGGGGGCGGCCTTGCGCTTTGCCTCGGCGTCGAGCAGCGCGTGCAGGCGGCGCTGCGGGATGGTGAGCTCGTCGGGAACCTGGCGCCGGGACAGTGTGCGCATCAGCTCGGCCAGCTCCGGCCCACCGGCCGGATCGCGGGCGACCAGCAGCACCGTGTCGTCACCGGCGATCGTGCCCATCACCTGGGTCAACCCGGACCGGTCGATCGCCGACGCGAGGAAGTGTGCGGCGCCGGGCGGGGTGCGCAGCACGGCCAGGTTGGCGCTGCCCTCGGCCGAGACCATCAGCTCGCCGAGCAGCCGGATCAGCCGGGACAGCGGGGCGCCGACCGCGGGCAGCTGCGGCGGCGGCGGGGCCCCGCCGTCCTCGGGCACCACGTAGGCCAACGGACCACCCGGCGTGCTGCGCACCTTCACGGCGTTGAGCTCGTCGAGGTCGCGGGACAGCGTGGCCTGGGTGACCGCGATGCCCTCGGCGGCCAGCAGCGCGGCCAGCTCACCCTGCGAGGTCACCGGCTGGGCAGCGACCAGGTCGGCGATGCGAGCCTGCCGGGCCACTTTGCCCAGCGGCGCCGGGTGGTCGGGCGTGCTCACGACTGCCCCAGCAACCAGGTCAGCAGCGCCTTCTGCGCGTGCAGCCGGTTTTCCGCCTCGTCCCAGACCGCGCTTTGCGGGCCGTCGATGACCTCGGCCGCGATCTCCTTGCCCCGGTAGGCCGGAAGGCAGTGCAGCACGACAGCACCGGGTGCGGCGTGCTGGACCGCCTCGGCGGTCACGGCGAACGGCACGAACGGCGCCGTGCGGGCGGCGGCCTCGCCCTCCTGGCCCATCGACACCCAGGTGTCCGTGACCACGACCTCCGCGCCGGCGAAGGCCTCCTTCGGCTCCCGGGTCAGCTGCACGGACCCGCCGGTGCCGGCGGCGATCTCGGTGGCCCGAGCGACGACCGCCGGGTCGGGGTCGTAACCGGGCGGGTTGCCGATGCGGACGTGCAGGCCGGCAGTGGTGCCGCCGAGCAGCAGCGAGTGGGCCATGTTGTTGGCGCCGTCGCCGACGTAGGCCAGGGTGACGCCGGCCAGCCGGCCGAGCCGCTCCCGCACGGTCTGCAGGTCGGCGAGCACCTGGCACGGGTGGAACGAGTCGGTGAGCGCGTTGACCACCGGCACCCGGCTGACCCTTGCCGCGGCCTCGACCCGGTCCTGGCCGAAGGTGCGCCAGACGATCGCGGCGCACTGCCGGTCGAGCACCCGAGTGGTGTCCTCGATCGGCTCACCGCGGCCGAGCTGGCTGCCGGTCGCCTCCATCACCAACGGGTAGCCGCCGAGCTCGGCGATGCCGGCGCTGAAGGAGACCCGGGTGCGGGTGGACGGCTTGTCGAAGATCACCGCGACCGCTCGCGGGCCGGCGAGCGGGGTGAAGGCGAACCGGTCCTCCTTGACCCGGTCGGCGAGGTCGAGCACCTCGAGCTGCTCGGCCGGGCTGAGGTCGTCGTCGCGGAGGAAGTGGCGCGGCATCAGGAGGTCCCATCGTCGGCGCTGGCGTTGGACGCGCCGACCGTAGCGGCCTCGTCGACGTCGGCCACCGCGGTCGCCAGCGCGGCAACCGCCTCGTCGGCCTCGGCCGCGGTGAGGACCAGCGGCGGCGCCACCCGAACCGCGTCCGGCTGCACGGCGTTGACCAACACGCGCGCCTCCCGTGCGGCCGCCTCGACCTGCGCAGCAACCGGCCGGGTCAGCACCAGTGCCCGCCACAGTCCGTTGCCGCGCACGCCCTTTACCAGGGGCGAGGAGATCCCGGCCAGGCCGGCCGCGAGCCGATCGCCGACCGTGCGGACGGAGGCCAGCAGACCCTCTCGCTCGATCGTGTCGAGCACCGCCAGCGCGGCCGCGCAGGACACCGGGTTGCCGCCGAACGTGCTGCCGTGCTGGCCGCCGGTGAGCAGCTCGCCGGCCGGGCCGAAGCCGATGCAGGCGCCGATCGGCATCCCGCCGGCGAGCCCCTTGGCCAGCGTGACCACGTCGGGCCGAACACCCTCGGTCTGGTGGGCGAACCAGGCCCCGGTCCGACCGATCCCGCTCTGCACCTCGTCGACGACCAGCAGGGCACCGGCGGCGTCGCAGGCCTCCCGGGCGGCGGCCAGGTAGCCGGGGGGCGGCGGGACCACGCCGCCCTCGCCCAGGGTCGGCTCGAGGAAGACCGCGGCAGTCCGATCGGTGACCGCGGCCCGCAGCGCCGCCTCGTCCCCGTACGGCACGAAGGTGACAGGGCCGGGCAGCGGTGCGAACGGCTCGCGCTTCGCGGCGGTGCCGGTCAGCGACAGCGCTCCGAACGTGCGGCCGTGGAAGCCGTCCTCGGCCGCGACGACCTCCAGCCGCCGGCCGGACGGGTCGACCGTCCAGCCGTGCCGCCGGACGATCTTCAGCGCCGCCTCGTTGGCCTCGGCGCCGTCGTTGCAGAAGAACACCCGGCCACCACCGCCGAGCAGGCCGACCAGCCGCTCGGCCAGCGCGACGCCCGGCTCGTGCACGAACAGGTTGCTGGAGTGGACCAGCACGCCCACCTGGTGGCGGACGGCCTCGACCAGCGCGGGGTGGCAGTGGCCGAGCGCGGAGACCGCGATGCCGGCGATGCAGTCGAGGTAGCCGACGCCGTCGACGTCCCAGACCCGGCACCCCTCGCCGCGGGCGATCGCCACCGGCGGGGTGCCGTAGTTGGGCATCATCACCGCGTCCCAGCGCTCCCGCAGGGCGTCGGTGGCGGTCATTCGGCACCTCCCGCGTAGTCGGTTGCCGGCGGGTCGGGCAGCACCATCGTGCCGACGCCGGAATCGGTGAACACCTCGAGCAGCACCGCATGCGACACCCGCCCGTCGAGCACGTGCGCCTGCGGGACGCCGCCTCGCACGGCGCGCAGGCAGGCCTCCATCTTCGGCGCCATCCCGGCGGACAGCTCGGGCAGCAGCGCGGCCAGGGCGGCGGCGGTGATCTCGCTGACCAGCTCGCCTGCCGTGCCGTCCGGCGACCAGGACGAATAGAGCCCCTCGACGTCGGTGAGCACGACGAGCTTCTGCGCCCCCACCGCGACGGCGATCGCGGCGGCCGCGGTGTCGGCGTTGACGTTGTAGGACTGGCCGCCCGGACCGGCGGCCACGGTGGCCACCACCGGGATCCGGCCGTCGTCGAGCAGCGCCCGCAGGGCGCCGGGGTCGACTGAGACGACGTCGCCGACGAGGCCGAGGTCGACCTCCTCGCCCTCGACCACCAGCGTCCGCGGCTCGGCGGTCATCAGCCCGCCGTCCTCCCCGGTCAGGCCGACCGCGAACGGGCCGTGATCGTTGACGAGCCGGACCACGTCGCCATTGACCTGACCGACGAGCACCATCCGGACGACCTCCATCGCCTCCGGCGTGGTGACCCGCAGGCCGGCACGGAACTCGGTGGGGATGCCGAGACGGTCGAGGTGGGCGGTGATCTGCGGGCCGCCGCCGTGCACGACGACCGGCTTGAGCCCGACATAGCGGAGGAAGACGACGTCCTCGGCGAAGGCGCGCTGGAGCGCCGGGTCGGTCATCGCATTGCCGCCGTACTTCAGCACGACGACGGCGCCGTGGAAGCGCGCCAGCCAGGGCAGCGCCTCGACCAGCGTGGCCGCCTTGGCCAGCGCGGCCGAGCGGTCCGGCGAGGTGGTGACGGTCATGTCGAATACGCCGAGTTCTCGTGGACGTAGGCCAGCGACAGGTCGTTGGTCCAGACCGTCGCGGTGGCCGGGCCGGCGTGCAGGTCGACCAGCACCGCGACGTCGCGGCCGGACAGGTCGACCAGCTCGCGCGCCTCGCCGGCACCGCCGGCGCGGCAGACCTGCACGCCGTTGATCGCGACGTCGAGCGCGTCGGGCTCGAACGCGGCGCCGGTCGTGCCGACCGCTGCCAGCACCCGGCCCCAGTTGGGGTCGTTGCCGAAGAACGCGCACTTGAGCAGGTTGCTGCGGGCGACCGCCCGGCCGACCTCGACCGCGTCGGGCTCGGTGGCGGCGCCGACCACCTCGATCGCAACGTCCTTGGTCGCGCCCACGGCGTCGGCGAGCAGCTGCCGGCACAGGTCGGCGCACAGCCGCTCGACCGCGGCCGCGAAGGCCGCCGGCTCGGGCGTCACCCCGGACGCGCCGCTGGCCAGTAGAAGCACGGTGTCGTTGGTCGACATACAGCCGTCGGAGTCGACCCGGTCGAACGTGCGGGCGGTGGCCGAGCGCAGCGCGGCGTCGCAGCCGGCCACGTCGACCACGGCGTCGGTGGACAGGACACAGAGCATGGTGGCCAGGCCGGGCGCGAGCATGCCGGCGCCCTTGGCCATGCCGCCGACCGTCCAGCCGTCGCCGGCGACCACAGCGGTCTTCGGCACCGTGTCGGTGGTCATGATCGCCCGGGCCGCGTCGTCGCCGCCGGCCGGCGTGAGTGAGGCCGCCGCCTTCTCGATGCCCGCGAGCAGCTGCGGCATCGGCAACCGTTCGCCGATCAGGCCGGTCGAGCAGACCGCCACGTCGATCGCGCCCATCCCGAGGGTCGCCGCGACGGCCTCGGCGGTGGTGTGCGTGTCGGCGAACCCGTCCGGACCGGTGCAGGCGTTGGCGCCACCCGAGTTGAGCACGACCGCGCCGAGCCGGCCGGTGCCGAGCACCTGCTCGGACCACAGCACCGGCGCAGCCTTGACCCGGTTGCTGGTGAACACGCCGGCGGCCGCATCGAGCGGGCCGTCGTTGACGACGAGGGCGACGTCGAGGCCGCCGGAGGACTTGAGGCCGGCGGCGACGCCGGCGGCCCGGAAGCCCCGGGCGGCGGTGACGCTCACGGGGCCACCCCGTCCACCGGCAGGCCGGTCGTCTCCGCCAGGCCGAGCAGCAGGTTGGCGCATTGCACGGCCTGGCCGGCGGCGCCCTTGCCGAGGTTGTCGATCGCGCTGCAGACCACCACCCGGCCGGAGCCGGCGTCGACCGTCGCCTGCAGGTGGGCGCTGTTGCTGCCGAGGGTCGCCGCGGTGTGCGGCCACTGCCCGTCGGGCAGCAGGTGCACGAACGGCTCCGACCCGTACGCCTGGTGGAGAACGTCGCGGACATCGGCGGCGGTCACCCCCCGGCGGGCCGGGCGGGCGGTCATAGTGGCGAGGATGCCCCGCGGCATCGGCGCCAGCACCGGCGTGAACGAGATCGACGTCGCGCCGGTCGCCTGCAGGATCTCCGGCACGTGCCGGTGGCGACCCACGCTGTAGGGCGAGAGGTCGCCCATCACCTCGCTGCCGAGCAGGTGGACCTTGGCCGCGCGACCGGCGCCGGAGGTGCCGGACGCGGCGACGACCACCACGTCGGCCGGCTCGACCAGGCCGGCGGCGATCAGTGGGGCGAGCGGCAGGATCGTGGCCACCGCGTAGCACCCGGTCGCGGCGGCACGGTTGCCCGCGGCGATGGCCGCCCGCTGGCCGGGCAGCTCGGGCACCCCGTAGGGCCAGGCGCCGGGATGCGCTCCGCCGTAGGTCTCCGCCCAGGCCGCCGCGGAGACCAGCCGGTGGTCGGCGCCGAGGTCGACGACCGGCAGCTCGGGTGGCAGGTCCGCGGCGACCGCTGCGGACTGCCCGTGCGGCAGGGCGAGGAAGACCAGGTCGGCCTCCGCCAGCACGCCGGGGTCCGTCGGCGCCAGCACCCGGTCGGCCAGGCTGACCAGGTGCGGGTGGGCGGAGCCCAGTCGCTCCCCCGCGCTCGCGTGGGCGGCGACCGGGCCGACGTCGAACTCCGGGTGCGCGGACAGCAGGCGCAGCAGCTCGCCGCCTGCGTATCCGCTGGCTCCGGCGACGGCGACGGTCGTTCCCATACGCAAGAACATACCGCATAACGCATGACTATGCGAAGGTGCGATAGGGCAGGATCGGCCCGTGGATCTCGGGCTGGCAGGTCGGGTGTACGTGGTCAGCGGCGGCTCGCGCGGTCTCGGCCGCGCCACCGCCGAGGCGCTGGTCGCCGAGGGCGCGCAGGTGGTGGTCGGCGCGCGGGACGAGGCGGCGGTCGAGCGGGCCGCGCAGGAGCTTGGTGGTCGTCGGCACGCGGTCGGCGTCACCGCCGATCTCGGCCAGGCCGCGGCGGCGCAGCGGCTGGTCGAGGCGGCGCACACCGCGTACGGCGGGCTCGACGGGGCGCTGGTGAGCGTCGGCGGCCCGCCGCCGGGCAGCGTGCTGGAGACCGAGGAGGACGCCTGGCGGGCCGCGTTCGAGTCGGTCTTCCTCGGCGCGCTGCGGCTGACCCGGCAGGTCGCCGGCGCGGTGGGCGGCGACGGCGGGTCGATCGCGCTGGTGCTGTCCAGCTCGGTGCGCACGCCGATCCCCGGGCTGGCGGTCTCCAACGGGCTGCGGCCGGGCCTGGCCGGGCTGGTCAAGACGCTCGCCAACGAGCTCGGCCCGCGCGGGACCAGGGTCAACGGCCTGCTGCCTGGCCGGATCGCGACCGACCGCACCATCGAGATCGACCGGGCCGGCGGCGACCCGGACGGCGCGGCCCGGCGGGCGGAGGCGCGCATCCCGCTCGGCAGGTACGGGGAGCCGGCCGAGTTCGGTCGGGTGGCCGCGTTCGTGCTCTCCCCCGCCGCGTCCTACGTGACCGGCTCGATGGTCACCGTCGACGGCGGGATGGTCCCTACCTGGTGACGGGAGTGGTCGCCGGATCAGCTGCCCGAGTGGTGCCCGGGTCAGCCTGGCGCTGGAACTGGGTCCGGTAGAGCTCCGCGTACAGCCCACCGGTGGCCAGCAACTCGCCGTGGGTGCCGGCCTCGACCACCCGGCCGGCGTCTACCACGAGGATCTTGTCGGCGTTGAGCACGGTGGACAGCCGGTGCGCGATGACCAGCGAGGTCCGCCCGTCCAGGGCGGCGGCCAGAGCCCGCTGCACGGCCAGCTCGGACTCCGAGTCCAGGTGCGCGGTCGCCTCGTCCAGGATCACGATGCCGGGCGCCTTGAGCAGCAGCCGGGCGATCGCGATGCGCTGCTTCTCGCCGCCGGACAGCCGGTAGCCGCGGTCGCCGACGACGGTCTCCAGCCCGTCCGGCAGCCCGGCGACGAGGTCGGCGACCTGGGCCGCGGCCAGCGCCGACCACATCTCGTCCTCGGTCGCCCCGGGCCGGGCATAGAGCAGGTTGGCCCCGATGGTGTCGTGGAACAGGTGCGCGTCCTGGGTGACGACGCCGATCGCGGCGTGCAGGGAGTCGAGCGTGACGTCCCGCACGTCCCGGCCGCCGACCCGGACGGCACCCGAGCGCACGTCGTAGATGCGCGGCACGAGCATGCTGATCGTCGTCTTGCCGGCACCGGACGGCCCGACCAGCGCGACCAGCTCACCGGGCGCGGCGGTGAAGGTCACGCCGTGCAGGACCTCCTGTGTCGGCGCCTGATCCAGCGCCGCCACGTCCTCGAGGGAGGCGAGCGACACCTCATCGGCCGTCGGGTACGAGAACCGCACGTCGTCGAACTCGATCGAGCGCGCGTCGGCCGGCAACGTCGCCGAGCCCGGCTTGTCGGCGATCATCGGTGCAATGTCGAGCACCTCGAAGACCCGGTCGAAGGAGACCAGCGCGCTCATCACGTCCACCCGGACGTTGGACAGCGCGGTCAGCGGTCCGTACAGCCGGGTCAGCAGCAGCGCCAGCGTCACGACCGTGCCGGCGTCGAGGCGACCGGTCAGCGCGTAGTAGCCGCCCAGCCCGTAGACGAGCGCCTGGGCGAGCGCGGCGACAAGGGTCAGCGCGACGAAGAAGGTCCGCGCGTACATGGCCGAGACGACGCCGATGTCGCGCACCCGGCCGGCCCGCTCGCCGAACGAGCGGGACTCCTCCGCCGGCCGGCCGAACAGCTTGACCAGCAGCGCGCCGGCCACGTTGAACCGCTCGGTCATCGTCGCGTTCATCGACGCGTTCAGCCCGTACGACTCCCGGGTGATCGACTGCAGCCGCTGGCCGATCCGGCGGGCCGGCAGCACGAAGACCGGCAGCAGGATCAGCGAGAGCACGGTGATCTGCCAGGACAGCGAGAACATCACGCCGGCGGTGAGGACCAGCGCGATCACGTTGGAGACGACACCGGACAGCGTCGAAGTGAATGCTTGCTGGGCGCCGATCACGTCGTTGTTGAGCCGGCTGATCAGCGCGCCGGTCTGGGTGCGGGTGAAGAACGCCAGCGGCATCCGCTGCACGTGGTCGAACACGCGGGTGCGCAGGTCGAGGATGAGGCCCTCGCCGATACGCGCCGAGTACCACCGCTGGGCGAGGGAGAAGCAGGCGTCGAAGACCGCCAGGATCGCGACCAGGACGGCGATCTTCACCACGGTGGCCGGCGCCCCGTGCGCGCTGATCACGTTGACGACCCGGCCGGCGAGCACCGGCGTGATCACGCCGATCACCGCGCTGGCGGTCACCGTGAGCAGGAAGACGGTCAGGTCCCAGTGGTAGGGCCGGGCGAAGCCGGCGATCCGGCCGATGGTCCCCTTGGGCAGCTTCTGCTCGGTCACCGACGTGTCGCGCCGGTACGAGCGCATCACCGTCCACGGCCCGTGGCCGCCCGGCATCGTCATCGCTGCACCTCCCGTCCGGACCAAGCGTGCCGGACGGGACGCGCTTCCGCCGCTCCGCCCACGGCGAAACCCGCGGCGCCGGCGTGGCTGGGGCGTGTCTCCCAACTGGTGGTGGCTGCCGGCCGCCAGCGCCGCCAGGCGGTCGGGAGACGCACCCTAGGTGCGGAGGCGGGCGGCGAGCGCGCGCAGCCGGCGGAGCTGGGCCGCGCGCTCGGCGGCCTCCTGCTCGTCCCGGTCGCGGCCGGGCGCGCCGAGCAGCAGCGCCTTGGTCTCGGTGGCGACCTCGGGCGCCGGCGACAGCAGCGCGGCGACCAGGTCGGCGACGGCACCGTCCAGCGCGGCGCGCGGCACCACGATCGTGGCCAGCCCGATCGCGAGCGCCTCGACCGCGTCGACCTGCCGCGCGGTCAGGCAGATCTCCAGCGCGCGCGGGTAGCCGACGGCGGCGACCAGCGGGTGCGTCCCACCGAGGTCGGGCACCAGACCGTACCGGGACTCGGCCATCGTGAACGTGGCGTCGTCGGCGAGCACCCGCAGATCGCAGGCGAGCGCGAGCTGGAAGCCGGCTCCGACCGCAGGCCCGTGCACGGCCGCGACCGAGATCAGGTCCGGGCGGCGCAGCCAGCTGAACGCCTCCTGGAAGCCGTGGATGGCCGCGTCGCCCTCGGCCTCCGGCATCGCCGCCAGCTCCGGTAGGCCGGGCGCGCCGGGGATCCCGCCCGGTCCGAACGCCGCCCGGTCGAGGCCGGCGGAGAACGCACGGCCCTCGCCGCGGACCACCACCACCCGGACGTCCGCGGGCAGCGACCGGCCGGCCTCCCGCAACGCCGCCCAGGTGAACGGCGTCTGGGCGTTGAGCCGGTCCGGGCGGTCGAGCACCACGGTCACGACCGCCCCGTCCCGCTCGACCCTGACCCCGGCGAGGTCAGCGGCCGTCCCGCTGTCGCTCCTGGTCAGCTCGCTACTTCTTCCGCCGGGTGGCGCCCCCGCGACCGCGCAAGCTCGTGCCGGACTCGGTCAGGATCCGGTGCACGAACCCGTACGACCGGCCCGAGGACTCGGCCAGCGCCCTGATGCTCTGGCCCGAGTCGTACTTCTTCCGCAGGTCGGCCGCGAGTTTGTCCCGAGCCGTCCCGGTGATGCGGGCACCCTTTTTGAGGTCACTTGCCACGATCCGACCCTCCGTCGCCGTGAAGATGTGCGGGTCCACCAGGGGTAGTACCCCCCAGCAACCCCATGATCACCCAGGGCAGCGATCAACACCACCCGGTCCGGGACCTATCTGCCGCGGCCCGCTTCGGCGATTTGGACCGACTTCACCGACTCGTCCTGATCGGCGGTAGGCTCCGACCGCATGAGCACCGATGGCCGGTTGACCCGCGCGCTCGGCACGAGAGACCTCGCGGTCTACTACCTGTCCTCGCTGGTCGGGGTCGGTGTGCTGGTCGTGCCGGGCATCGCGCTGAGCAAGGCGGGGCCGGCCTCGCTGCTGGCGTGGGGCATCCTGTCGGGCGCGTCGCTGCCGATCGCGGTGACCTTCGCCCGGTTCTCCGCCCGCTACCCCAGCGCGGGCGGGGTGAGCTTCCTGGTCCGGCAGGCGTACGGCTGGCGGCCCGGTACGGCGATCGGCCTGTTCCTGCTGTTCCTCAACCTGTCGACCAATCCCATCCTCGGGCTGGCGGCGGCCCGCTACCTGGCCGCGCTGTTCGGTTGGGACGGGCAGGCACCGCTGCTGCTGGGCGGGTTCGCGGTGATGAGCCTCGGCGTGCTGACCAACCTGCTCGGCATCGTGCTCGCCTCGCGGGTGCAGTTCGCGCTGGTGGTTGCGCTCGTGGTCAGCCTGGTCACAGTGGCGCTGGTGTCGGCGCCGGCGGCGGATCCGGACCGGCTCACCCCGTTCGCGCCGAACGGCTGGTGGGCGGTCGGGGCGGCGATCGTCGTCTGCTTCTTCTCGTTCTTCGGCTGGGAGAACGTGGCGCACGCGGCCGAGGAGGTGCGCGACCCGCAGCGCAGCTACCCGCGGGCGGCGCTGATCGCGGCGTCCGGGCTCGGGCTGCTCTACACCGGGTTGGCGCTGGCGGTCGCGCTGATCGTCCCGGTCGGCGCGGACACCGACACGAACGCAGTGCTGTCGGCGATGCTGTTCGTCAGCCACGGCGAGACCGCGGCGAGGGTCGGCGCGGCGCTGGCCGTGGTGCTGCTGGTGATCACCACGAACGCCTGGGTGCTGGGGGCGTCCCGGCTGCTGTTCGCGATGTCCCGGGACGGTGCGGTGACCCGGCGGCTGGCCAGGGTGTCCGGCCACAACGGCGCGCCGAGCGCGGCGCTGCTGGTCGCCTGGGCCTGCTACGCGGTCGACTTCGGCGTGCTGGCGTTGATCGGCGGCGACGAGAGCGGGCTGATCCCGTTCACCGCGGCGTCGATCCTGGTGATCTACATCGCCACGTTCGCGGCCGGGCTGCGGCTGTTCCGTCAGCCGCGGGTGGTCGTGCCGTGCGCGGCGGCGCTGGTCGCGGTGACCGCGTTCCTCGCGGTAGGCGGCTGGGCGTCGGTGTGGGCGCTGGTCGCGTTCGCGGTCGTGGCCGGGTACGTCTGGCTGCGCCCGAAGCCGGCCGCGGCCGCCGCGGCGGACCCGGCCGCGACGGAGCCGGCCACGACGGACCCGGCCGCGACGGACCCGGTCACGACGGACCTGGCCGGGCTGCCGGACCCGGCAGAGCTGCCCGTTCCGGCCGAGACCGAGACGCCCGGCGCGCCGCGCGTCTAGACCAGGGCCGCGGCCGCCAGCCGGCTGGCGGCCAGGGCGTACTTGGCCGCTCCCCCGCTTCCGCCGGTGAACGTGAACACGCCGCCGCCGGCCGGGCGCAGCGCCAGCACCGGCGGGTCCGCGTACGCGTCCGCGGCGGAGACGACCGCGGTCGGCTCGCCCACGTCGACGCCGAACCGCTCGTACGCAGCCCGGGCCGCCGTCGTGACCAGGTCCGGCTCGGGCGTCAGGGTGACCGGGTCCCAGCGCGCGGACGGCACCCCGAGCAGCACCCGGTCGCCCGCGGCCGGGCGCAGCCACAGCCCGCTGGTCTCGTCCACGAACACCGGCGGGACCCAGCCGCCGGCCGGGTGCAGCGCGTACTGGATCGCCTTGGTGCGCAGGCCGAGCCCGGGCAGGCCGGCCGCGGCGAGCAGGGTCGGCGTCCATCGGCCGGTGGCCAGCACCAGCGCGTCCACCCGGCCGACCAGCGACAGCGGGTCGGCCGGCGCCAGCTCGACCGGCAGCCCGGCGAGCGCGAAGCCGCGCAGCGCCGCCGGGGACAGGTAGCCGGCGTGCCGCTCCAGCACCGCCACCGCGCCGGCCGGTACGCCGGACCACGGCGGGTCGACCACGGACACCGAGCCGGGCAGCCGGGCGTCGACCTCCTTGACCAGCACGTCGAGGGTCGGCTCGGCCGCCGGCAACAGGTACGCGGAGCCGATCTCGCGGTAGCCGGCCGCGGCGGCCAGCACGGGGTCCGCGCGCAGCTCGGCGACGCTGTCGGCGGCCAGCCGGCAGCGCTCGAGGTCGGGCTCGAACCCGCGGGTCAGCCCGCCGGAGACCGCGGTCGCGTCCGGCGGCAGGCCGCGGCCGGCGTACACGGTCACCCGGGCGCCGGCTTCGGCCAGCCGGCGGCCGAGCAGGGCCCCGGCGATGCCGGTGCCGACGACCCCGACGCTGGTCATGCGGGCAGCGCGTCGGCGCCGGTCAGCGCCGGCAGCAGCTTCCTCGCCTCGGCCTCGGCCGGGCCGCCGAGCGCGCCGAGCAGGCACCGGGCGGCCAGCGCCGGATCGAAGCTCTCCAGCCGCAGCGCCTGCGCGGCCCGGGCCAGCTCGCCGGCCGCCACCCCGGGCGGCAGCGGCGGCGGAGTGGCACCGGCCAGCAGCGGCCCGGCCCAGTCCCGGAACGCCGCGTATCCGGCATCGGTGAAGTCGCTCTCGAACCCGGACGGCCGGTCCCAGCCGAGGTAGAGCCGGGCCAGGGATGGGTCCTCGCTGGCGAGGAAGTCCTCGGCCCAGACCGCGTGCCGCCGGCTGGTGGAGAACTTCAGCCCCTCCAGCGCGTAGAACTCGTTGACCACGAGCCCGGCCAGCACGCCCGGCGGCATCCCGGCCGCGGCGAACACGGCCGGGCACAGCACGCCGTAGTAGAAGGCGTTGTCGATGCCGAGGAAGTGCCAGAGCCGGTCCACCGCGGACCAGCCGGCCACGCAGTCGGCCAGCCCGCCGGAGCCGAGGGTGCCGAGCCTGCGGGGCACCGCGTACAGGTAGCCGAGCGCCATCTCGACCCAGACGTCGATCCGGGTGCCGCCGGGGCCGGGGATACCCCAGTCGGTCGGGTACGCCAGCGGGACGTCGGGAAGGCCCTCGGTGAGCAGCCGGTCGAACAGGTCGCGCACCCGGGCCGGGACCACCGCGCGGGACCACGCCTCGGTCAGCTGGGCCCGAACGTCCTCCATCCGCAGCACCGGCAGCGGCGTCGGCGTCACCGACAGCGCGCCGCCGCAGGCCGTGCAGGCGGCGTCGACCAGGTCGACCGCGGCCGCGTACGTCGCGCAGCCCTCGCAGGCGCCGCCGGCCGCGCCCGCGCCACAGACCCGGAAGCGGCCGGCGACCCGGGCGTGGTGCAGCCCGCGGCCGCAGTCCGCGCACACCGCCCACGGGACCTCGCGCACGGCCACCGCGGCGGTGCCGGCACCGGCGAGGAGCTCGTCGAGCAGCCCGGCCACCCCGCTCCGGTAGTCCCCGTCGTCGGCCGGGTCGAGGAACAGGTCGTACTCGACGCCGGCCAGCGCGAACGCGGACCGGATCCGGGCGCCGTAATCCGCCATCACCTCGGCCGGCGTCCGGCCCTCCTGCTCGGCCGCGGTGACCACGTAGTTCTGGTGCACGTCGAGGCCGCTGACCGACACCACCGACTCGCCGCGGGCCCGGGCCGCGCGCACCGCGACGTCGCCGGCCACGTACGGCCCGGACAGGTGGCCGAGGTGCAGCGGCCCGTTCGGGGTGGGTGGGGGCGTTATCAGCACGGAGATCGACATTGTTCCCTCGCGAGGCTATGGACCGGATCCGCGCATTCTGCGCGCTGCAACCATACTCGCGATACTTTGCGGGGGCCTGTATGTTCCGAGCAGCTCGCCCCGCTTAGCACGTAAAGGGACGGTAAATCCATGTCGACGCCGCTTGGCGACCCTCGACCACTGCTGGTCGTGGTGTCCAGCCTGTCCAGATCGCGGGAGTATTTCTTCCGCTCCGTCAGCCCGCACTACCGGCTCTGGCTGCTGCAGGGCGGCGCCGGCCGCACCGACGAGGTCGGCTGGGAGCTGCCCTACCTGGTCGGCCACACCGTGGTCGACACGCTGGACGCGGACGCGATGACCGAGGCGGTCCGGGCGATCCCCGGGCCGGTCGCCGGCATCCTGTCCTACGACGAGGCCCGGATCGCCGCGACCGCCGTGGTGGCCGAGCGGTTCGGGCTGCCGACGAGCCCGCCCGCCGCGGTGCTGCGCTGCCGGGACAAGTGGCTGACCCGGCAGGCGCTGGCCGCGGCCGGGGTGCCGCAGGCCGCCAGCGTCGCGGTCGCCGGCCGGGACGAGGCGATGGCCGCGGCCGCCCGGATCGGCTATCCGGTCGTGCTCAAGCCGCGCAACCTGGCCGCCAGCTTCGGCGTCTCCCGGGCCGACGACGAGGCCGGCCTGCCGGCCGCGTACGAGCGGGCCCGGAGCGTGTCGCTGCCGGAGGCGCCGGAGCGGTTCGAGCAGGACGTGCTGGTCGAGGAGTTCCTGGACGGCCCGGAGATCAGCGTCGACGCGGTCGTGGCCGGCGGGGTGGTCGAGCCGATGGTCGTCGCGCACAAGCAGACCGGGTATGCGCCCTCGTTCGAGGAGACCGGGCACCTGGTCGACGCCGCCGACCCGCTGCTGGCCGACCCGGAGCTCGCCGCGGTGCTCGGCGCCGCGCACGCCGCGGTCGGCTACACCACCGGCACCACCCACACCGAGCTGCGCCGCACCGCGGCCGGCTTCAAGGTGATCGAGATCAACGGCCGGCTGGGCGGCGACATGATCCCCCTGCTCGGCCTGCTCGCCGGCGGCCCCGACCCCGACCTGGTCGCGGCCGCGGTCGCCTGCGGGCAGCGGCCGGAGACGGCCAGGGGCACCGCGCGGGTGGCCGGCATCCGGTTCTACTACCCGGACGGGGACGTCACGGTCGGCACGCTGGAGCTGGACGAGCAGCTGCTGCCGCCGCAGGCGTACGAGGCGGTGCTGCTGACCGGGCCGGGCGAGCGGGTCCTGCTGCCGCCGCGCGGCTCGGCCTGGGAGTCCCGGCTGGCGCACGTCATCGCCGTCGCCGACAGCACCGACGAGCTGCGCGGCGCCCTGGAGGACGCGGCCAAGGCGATCCGGCTCGAGCCGGCCGGGGCGCCGACGTGAGCGGCGCGGCCAGCGGCGGCGTCGGCCCGCTGCAGACGTTCCGGGAGACGACGCCGGCGGCCAAGCTGGTGCTGCTCGGCGTGTTCGTGAACCAGTTCGGTGCCTTCCTGCAGGCGTTCCTCGTGCTCTACCTGGTGCACGAGGGCTATTCGGAGAGCGAGGCCGGCTGGGCGCTGGCCGGGTACGGCGCCGGCGCGGTGGTCGGCATGCTGCTCGGCGGCAGCCTCACCGACCGGATCGGCCCGCGGGCGACGCTGGTGCTGTCGATGTTCTCCTCGGCCGTGCTGGTGGTCACCGTCAGCACGCTGCCCTTCTACGGGCTGATCGTGCTGGTGGTCTTCCTGGCCGGGATGATGACGCAGGCCTACCGGCCGGCCTCGGCGACGCTGCTGATCGGGATGACCGCGCCGGACCGCCAGGTGATGACGATGGCGATGAACCGGATCGCGCTCAACGTCGGCGCGACCGCCGGCCCCCTCGTCGCGGCCTGGCTGATCACCGTCAACTGGAAGCTGATCTTCTACGTCGACGGCGCCACCGCGGTCGGCTACGGCCTGATCGCGCTGCTGTTCCTGCCGCACGGCCGGCCGACCCAGCAGGCCGCCGCCGAGGACGGCGAGCCGGCGCAGAAGGCCAGCTACCTGACCGTGCTGCGGGACCGGCCGTACCTGCTCTACATGCTGGCGATGCTGCTCAACGCGCTGATCTACGTGCAGGCGTTCGCCGTGCTGCCGATCGCGATCACCGACCACGGCTACCGGACGATCGTCTACAGCGCGGTCTTCGCGGTCAGCGCCGGCACGGTCGTCACGCTCGAGCTGATCATCACGAAGTGGGTGCAGCACTGGCCGGCGGCCAGGGCGGCCTCGCTCGGCCTGCTGCTGCTCGGCGCCGGGCTCACCGGCTGGGGCATCGGCATCGAGGTCGGCCTGGCGCTGCTGTTCCTGGCCACCATCGTCGGCGTGTTCGGGCAGATCATCGGCGGCCCGACGCTGTTCGCCTGGCCGGTCAAGGTCGCCCCGCCGGCCGCCCAGGGCCGTTACGTCGGCCTCGGCAACGGCGTGTTCTGGGTCGGCCAGTCCCTCGGCCCGGCCCTTGGCCTGCTGCTGTACCAGCAGATCGGCGGCTCGTTCTGGTACGTCTGCGGCGTGATCGGCCTGCTGTCCGCTGCCGCCGCCTGGGTCGGCATGCAGGAGCGGCCGGCGCGCATCGAGGACCTCCCGATCGCCGAGGAGGCGGAGCCCGCGGCGGGGCCCGCGGTGCCGTCGTACGGGCCGGAGATCGAGATCGAGGTCGAGCAGAGCGGCGGCGGCCGGCACCGCGCCTGACCAACCCCGCACCGGAGTACCGCGGTCGAACCACCCGCGGCTGAACCCTCGGAGAGGACGCACCATGCCCAGCCAGACCGGTCCGGTGCTCGTCGTCGGCTACACGATGGCGATGCAGAAGGCGCTGGACAAGTTCATGCCCGACGACTCGTGCGCGTTCGTCGACGAGCCGACGGTGGCCCGCAAGCGGGACGCCGCGCAGCACCTGATCGAGGCGCGGGCGACCACCGGCGTGCTCGAGTGGGAATACCAGCTGCCCGGTGCGGCCGACCGGTTCGCCAACGCGCACCCCGACCTCGCTCCGGCGGCGGTGCTGCCCGGCGTGGAGTACGCGGTGCCGTTCGCGGCCCGGCTGGCGGAGCGGTACGGGGTGCCCGGCGCGACCTACGGCGGCGCGGCGGTGCTGCGGGACAAGCACCTGCTCCGGCTGGTCAGCGCCGAGGCCGGGATCCGCAACCCGCGCTCCGTGCCGGTCGAGGGCCCGGACGAGGTGCGGGCCGCGCTGGCCGACTGGGGCACGGTCGTGCTCAAGCCGGCGAACCGGCAGGCCGCGGTCGGCACCAGGGTGCTGTCCGACCCCGCCGAGGTCGAGGCAGCGTGGGCCGACTGCACCGACCAGGACGAGGGCATCTACCAGCCGGACCGCGGCATCGAGGTGCGGATGCTGGTCGAGGAGTACGTGCGCGGCCGGGAGTTCAGCGTCGAGCTGATGTCCACCGGCGGCCGGCGGGTGTTCGGCAACGTCACCGCGAAGGAGCTCTACCCGGGCGACCGGCCGATCGAGATCGGCCACACCGTGCCGGCGGACGTGTCGGCCGAGCTGACCGAGCGGCTGCTGGCCGCCACCGACCGGGCGCTGGCGTCGGTCGGCTTCGGCACCGGCTTCGTGCACTGCGAGTGGATCGTCGACGGGTCCGGCGAGCCGTGCCTGGTCGAGTGCGCCGGCCGGATGCCCGGCGACGGGATCATCGACCTCATCGAGTACGCCTGGGACGTCAAGATCGTCGAGGCGTACCTGGACCTGATGCGCGGGCGGCCGGTCGAGGGACTGCCGGCGAGCGCGCCGCGGGCCGGCGCCGTCTGGTTCCTGCACCCGGGCGCCGGCGAGGTCGTCGACGTCACCGGCGTCGAGGAGGCCGAGGCGAGCGAGAACGTGCTCGGCGTGAGCGTGGTCGTGCACAAGGGCGACACCGTCGGCGACCTGCGCAGCTCGTGGGACCGGGTGGCGATGGTCGAGGCCGGCGGCTCGACGACGGACGAGGCGCTGCGGACCGCGCAGCAGGCACTGGAGCTGATCCGCATCCAGGTCGCCTGAGCGGCCTGATGACGCCCGGACGGGCGGCCCCGACCCGGGGTCGCCGGCCGGGCCCGTCCCGGGGTGGCACAGCCGACCGCCGCCCCGAGCCGGCGACCGGGACCGCCGGCTTCCCCACACCACGAGTCCTGGAGGAACCATGACCGACGCACCGGACATCCCTGTCGCCGACCCGGGCGCCGACCCGGTGCCGTACCACACCGCGGTGGGGATCGGTGCCGGCCCGGCGAACCTCAGCCTGGCCGCGCTCTTCCCGGCCGCGGCTCCCGCCGACATCGCCGTGTTCGACCGCCAGCCCGGGCCGAACTGGCACCCGCGGCTGCTGCACCCCGGCGTGACCATGCAGACGTCCTGGATGAAGGACCTGGTCTCGCTGGTCGACCCGACCCACCCGCTGACGTTCATGAACTACCTGGTCAGCACCGGCCGGCTGTACAACCTGCTGAACGCGCAGTTCAGCACGATCCCGCGGCGGGAGTACGTCCGCTACCTGGAGTGGGCGGCGGGCCGGATCGACCGGATCCACTGGGGCGTCGCGATCGACCGGATCAGCTGGGTCGAGGGCGCCGGTTTCACCGTGTACGCCGACGACGTGCCGATGGCCCGCAGCCAGCACCTGGTGCTCGGCGTCGGCACCGAGCCGTACCTGCCGCCGGACCTGGCGCACCTGCCGGAGGACCGGGTGTGCGTGCCGGACGACCTGGCCCACCGGCTGCCGCTGATGACCGAGCGGAGCGCGCCCGTCGCGGTGGTCGGCGGCGGGCAGACCGGCGCCGAGTGCGTGCTGGAGCTGCTCGCCCAGGGCTTCACCGACATCCGCTGGCTCGGCCGCCGGCCGTGGTTCCAGCCGATGGACGACTCGCCGCCGGCGAACGAGTTCTACCGGCCGGCGTACCAGCAGTTCCTGCAGGGGCTGGCGCGCAGCACCCGGCAGCGGCTCATCGAGGGCCAGACGCTCACCGGCGATGCGATCTCGCCCGGCACGATCATCGGGATCTACCAGGCCAACTACCGCGGCGAGCTGGACAGCGGCCGGTTCCCGGTGAGCATGTACCCGGGCCGCGACGTCACCGACGGCGAGCTCACCCCGGACGGCCGGCTGGTGCTGCACGCGACCGCGACCGAGGGCACCGAGACGCACGAGGTGCGCTACGCGGTGCTGGCGACCGGGCGCCGGCCGGTGCCCGCGCCGTTCGACCTCGACATGCAGGAGCGGGTGGAGCTCGACGACGCAGGCGGCATGATCATCGACGCGGACTACTCCGTGCGCTGGAAGGGCAGCGGCGACAGCCGGATCTACGCGCTGAACCGGGGCCGGCTCAGCCACGGCATCCCGGACGCCAACCTCACCCTGCTGCCGGTGCGGGCCGCGCTGGTGCTCAACTCGATCCTCGAACGGCAGCTGCTCACGGTCGTCGACGACGCGCTGCCGGTGCGGTGGTGAACTACGACGGGCGGCGGTTCTCCTCGACCGCCGCCGAGACCGCGGCGGGCGGCCGCAGCCCGGTCGGCCACTACCACCAGTCCGGCGACCTGGTGTGGGCCGAGTTCTCCGGCGGCGCGGTGCGCACCGGCCGGCTGGTCGGCAGCTGCGACGCGGACGGCGTGATCGAGGCCGCGTACGTGCAGCTGCTCGAGGGTGGCGACCTGGCCGCCGGCCGGATGACCAGCCTCCCGCACCTGCTGCCGGACGGCCGGGTCCGGCTCGAGGAGCGGTGGCAGCGCGACGACGGCTCGTCCGGCACGTCCTGGATCGAGCAGATCCCCGACCCGGAGGCATGAGATGCAGCTGTTCGAGAAGGACGCGGCCGAGCTGACCGCCGAGTACGGCATCACGGTCGGCCGGTGGGAGCAGTACGGAGTGCCCGAGGGCACGCTGCCGTTCGGTGCGATGTGGTCCATCGTGCCGCCCGGCGGGCGGTCGGCCGAGGACCACCACGAGGAGCAGGAGCTCGCCGTGGTGGTCAGCGGCGACGGCGAGGTCGAGTCGACCGCGACCGGCCAGCGCCGGCCGGCCCCGGTCGGCACGGCCGCGCTGATGGGCTCGTACGAGCGGCACGTGTGGCACAACCGCTCCACCGAGGATCCGCTGGTGTTCCTCAGCATCTACTGGATGCCGCTGGACCGGCCCGCCTGATCAGGCGAGCGCGACCAGGTCGACGAGGTCGTCGGACCAGGCGTCCTCGTCGCCGTCGGGCAGCAGGATCACCTTCTCCGGCTTCAGCGCCGCCACCGCGCCCTCGTCGTGGGTGACCAGCACGACCGCTCCGGCATACGTGTCCAGGGCGGTCAGCACCTGCTCCCGGGAGGCCGGGTCGAGGTTGTTGGTCGGCTCGTCCAGCAGCAGCACGTTGGCCCCGGAGGTGACCAGCGCCGCCAGCGCCAGCCGGGTCTTCTCGCCGCCGGAGAGCGTGCCGACCAGCTGGTCGACCGACTCCCCGGAGAACAGGAACGCGCCGAGCACCCGGCGCAGCTCGCCGTCGGTCGAGGCCGGCGCGGCCGAGCGCATCACCTCGAGCACGGTCCGCTCGACGTCGAGCTGCTCGTGCTCCTGCGCGTAGTAGCCGAGCCGGAGCCCGTGCCCGGGCACGACCTCGCCGGTGTCCGGCTGCTCCTGCCCGGACAGCAGCCGCAGCAGGGTGGTCTTGCCGGCGCCGTTCAGGCCGAGCACGACGACCCGGGAGCCGCGGTCGACGGCCAGCGAGACGTCGGTGAACACCTCGAGCGACCCGTACGACTTGGACAGCCCGTCCGCGGTCAACGGGGTGCGCCCGGACGGCGCCGGGGTCGGGAACTTCACCCGGGCGACCTTGTCCCGCCGCCGCTCGCCCTCGGTGCCGGCGAGCAGCCGCTCGGCGCGGCGGGCCATCTGCTGGGCCGCGGTCGCCTTGGTCGCCTTGGCCCGCATCTTGTCGGCCTGGGCCAGCAGCGCGCCGGCCTTCTTCTCGGCGTTGGCCCGCTCCCGCTTGCGCCGGCGCTCGTCCTGCTCGCGCGCCTCCAGGTATTTCTTCCAGCCCACGTTGTAGACGTCGGCCTCGGCCCGGTTGGCGTCCAGGTGCCAGACCTTGTTGACCACCCGGTCGAGCAGGTCGACGTCGTGGCTGATCACCACGACGCCGCCGTCGTGCGCGCGCAGGAAGTCGCGCAGCCAGGTGATCGAATCGGCGTCGAGGTGGTTGGTCGGCTCGTCGAGCAGCAGCGTCGGCGCGCCGGAGAACAGGATCCGGGCCAGCTCGACCCGGCGGCGCTGGCCGCCGGACAGCGTGCCCAGCGGCTGGTTGAGCACCCGGTCGGGCAGCCCGAGGTTGGCGCAGATCCGGGCCGCCTCGGACTCGGCCGCGTAGCCGCCGAGCGCGGCGAACCGGTCCTCCAGCCGGCCGTACCGGCGCACGACCGCGTCCCGGGTCGCGTCGTCGGCGGCCTCGACCAGCTCGACCTGCGCCTTCTCCAGGTCGTGCAGCAGCGTGTCCAGGCCGCGGGCGGACAGCACCCGGTCCTTGCTCAGCATGGCGAGGTCGCCGGTGCGCGGGTCCTGCGGCAGGTAGCCGACCTCGCCACGCCGGTCGACGGTGCCGTCGTACGGCAGCGCCTCGCCGGCCAGCACGCGCAGGGTGGTGGTCTTGCCGGCGCCGTTGCGGCCGACCAGCCCGATGCGGTCGCCGGGCTGGACGCGCAGGGTGGCGCCGGACAGCAGGATGCGGGAGCCGGCACGCAGCTCCAGCTTGGTGGCGGTGATCATGGGGTGACGCTCTTCCGGGTCGTCGGGACAAGGCCAGCGCGGGAGCTGGCCCGGTCAGGAAGTTCGCGTCACGGGATCCAGTGTACGTGCCGGGCGCGACCCGTTTACCGCTCCGGCGGCGGCATCGACCCGTCGGTCTGTACGACGGTGAAAACCGCGCCGAACGGGTCCATCACGGAGCCCATCCGACCGAACGGCGAGTCGTGCGCGGGCATCGGCTGGGAGCCGCCGGCCGCGACCGCCGCGGCAACGGCTGCGTCGGTGTCGGCGACGCCGAAGTAGACCAGCCAGTGCGGCGGGGTGCCCTCGGGCGCGCCGAACATCGG
>DATBFW010000043.1:0-2658 GCA_036558285.1 Mycobacteriales bacterium
AAGGCGTACCCGCCGGAGGTGTACGCGCGGCTGACGGCGCTGCGGCGCGCGGTCGACCCGGCCGGGCTGTTCGTCGGCCAGCACGGCTGACCCCGCTCTTGGGAGCGACTTGAGCTCCCGGACGCCAGTCGGACCCAAGCCCCGCTCAAGGGGTACGCCGCACGGTGTTGGCCAACAGCAGCCCAGACTGGAGGCCAACGGTGACCACCGTCACGACCACCCTCGCGGACGACACCTTCGTCCTGCCCACCCAGCGCACCCCGCTGGACCAGCTCCGCGTCCGCCTCAGCGGAGGCGTGTACGAGCCGACCGACCACGAGTACGAGTCGCTCGTCACGCCGTGGAACCTCGCCGTCCCGATGCGTCCCGCCGCCGTCGTCCAGGCCCGTACCGCCGCCGACGTGGCGCAGGCCGTCCGGTTCGCCGGCGCCCACGGGCTCACCGCGGGTGTGCAGGCCACCGGCCACGGCGCCGTGCCGTCGCTCGCCGGCCACCTGCTCGTCTCGACCCGCGCGCTGGACGAGGTCACCGTGCACCCGCAGGAGCGGTGGGCCCGGGTCGGCGCCGGGGTGAAGTGGTCCGAGCTCGTGCCGCATGTCGCCCCGCACGGCCTGGCCGGGATCAGCGGCTCGTCCACCGACGTCGGGATCGTCGGCTACACCACCGGCGGCGGCGTCGGCCCGATGACCAGGACCCACGGCATCCACGCCGACAAGGTCCGCGCGATCGAGCTGGTCACCGGCGACGGACAGGTCCGGCGGGCCACGCCGCACGAGCACCCGGAGCTGTTCTTCGCCCTGCGCGGCGGGAAGGGCGCGGCCGGCGTCGTCACGGCGCTGGAGTTCGACCTGATCGAGATGCCGACGTTCTACGGCGGGTCGGCGTTCTTCGACGCGGCCGACGCGCCGGCCGTGATCGCGGCCTGGCGGGAGTGGTCCGCCGAGCTGCCGTTCGCCGGGACGACGTCGATCGCGATCTTCCAGCTGCCGCCGATGCCCGGCGTGCCGGAGCCGCTCGCCGGCCGGATGACCCTCTCGGTCCGGTTCACCTGGACCGGCGACCCTGAGGACGGCGAGCGCTGGTTCGCCCGGCTGCGGTCGGTGGCCCGGCCGCTGCTGGACGGGGTCGGCGTCCTGCCGTACCCGGCGATCGACGCCGTGCACACCGACCCGGTGGACCCGACGCCGGCGCACGAGTTCTCCACCCTGCTGTCCGGCTTCGACGAGGGCACCACCGACGCGCTGCTCGCCGCCGCCGGTCCCGACTCGGGGTCGCCGCAGGTGCTGGTGGAGATCCGGCAGCTCGGCGGCGCGTACGCGCTCGACGGGCCGCATCCCGACGCGTTCAGCCACCGCTCGGCCGCCTACAGCATGCTCGCCGTGGGCATCGCCGGGATGCCGGGCGTCCCCGAGCACGCGGACCGGCTGATGGACGCGCTGCGGCCGTGGGACACCGGCCGGGTGTGGCCGAACTTCGCGCCGCCGCACGACGCGGCGTCAGCGCTGCGGGCGTACGACCCGGCGACGCTGACCAGGCTCGCCGACATCGTCGACACGTACGACCCGCACGGCGTGCTGCAGGCCGGCAGCTTCGCCCGCGCCTGAGACCGGCAGCCCGGCCCGGAGGCCGGTTCCCCGCCAGGGGAGCCGGCCTCCGCGCGTACCCGAATCCGCCGAACTGCCCACCCGGGCGGTCCGGGTCCGCGACACTCGACCGCAACTCGACCTCCGGAGCAGGCAGGACGATGAGCCGAGAGTCGCCCGGCGAGATCCCGCCGATCCGGGTGGAAGCCCGCTGGCCGATCATGGCCGCGATCGTGGTGATCCTGACGATCACCCTGCTGCGGCCGCCCGACCTTCGGGTCGGGCCCGCGTGGCTGCTGCCCGCGTTCGAGGTCGTGCTGCTCGCGTTCCTGATCGCCGCCCACCCCGCCCACCTCGGCCGGCGTGCAACCGGGCTGCGCGCGCTCTCGATGGCGGTCGTCGCGGTCGTGCTCGCCGACACGCTCGCCGCGACGGTGCGCCTCGTCGACCAGCTCATCCATGGCGGCAACGCCACGAACTCGGCCGACAAGCTGCTCGCCGCCGGGGCGCTGGTCTGGTCGGGCAACGTGCTCGCCTTCGGGCTGCTCTACTGGCTGGTGGACAGCGGCGGCGCGGCGGCGCGGACGCACCGCCCGCGCCAGCATCCCGACCTCGCCTTCCCGCAGCAGCTCACCCCGGAGATCGCCCCGCCCGGCTGGCGTCCGCAGTTCCTCGACTACCTCTACCTCTCGCTGACCTCGTCGGCCGCGTTCAGCCCCACCGACGTCATGCCGCTGGTCCCCTGGGCCAAGATCGCCATGGCCGTCCAGTCACTGATCTCGATCGCGGTGCTCGGCCTGGTGATCGCCCGCGCGGTGAACGTCTTCACCTAAGTCAGTAGCTGAAGGTGGTTGCGCCCTCGTCGCCGATCCACTTCCACATCGGCACAGTGCCCTGGACCTCGGCGCCGGCGATGAGCGAGGTCTTGTCCAGGCGCCTGGCGTCGAAGCAGATCGGGCAGACGTAGTACCGCCCGCGCGCGGCCTCGTACCGCTTGAACAGGTCGGCGAGCGGCGGGCAGCCGTCGCAGGCGACACCGATCCGGGGCCAGCGCGCGCGGTCGGGCCAGCGTCTG
>DATBFW010000044.1:0-21855 GCA_036558285.1 Mycobacteriales bacterium
CACCTGGCCAACGGCAACTGGATCCGCTGGGAGCACGCGTACGGGTCCGGCGAACGGATGTTCCCCGACCTGCCGGTGCCGGGCACCGTCCCGGACGCGATCCGCTACTGGGCCGACAGCCGGCAGCCGATCGAGGAGTGGCTGGAGACGGCCGGGCCGCTCGACCTGAACGAGGTGCGGCCCAATCCGGTCGGCGATCCGCTGCCGGCCGGACGGACGCTGAGCATCCTGCTGGAGGAGCAGATCCACCACGGCGCGGAGATCGCCCTGCTGCGCGACCTGTACCGGCACCGCTGAGCAGCGCGAGGGCCGGCACCCTGGTGGGTGCCGGCCCTCGCGATGAGCTAGTCGCCGAGACGCTCGCCGGTCTCCGGGTGGAAGGCGTGCTCGGAGCCCTCCGACACGCTCAGCGGGATCGTCTCGCCCATCTGCGGGACCTGCTTGCCGTCGACCCGGACGACGAACTGCTCGTCACCGGAGTCGAGCGCGGCGGTGCCGTAGACGTACGCGTCGGCGCCGAGCTCCTCGGCGATGTCCACCCGCAGGTCGAGGCCCTGCTGCCCGTCGGTGGCGACGTTGAACGCCTCCGGCCGGATCCCCAGCGTCACCGACGACAGGCCGGCCGCCGACGCGGCCGCCGCCACGTCCCGGCGCAGCGGGACGACCAGGCCGCCGAGCTTGGCCCCGCCGTCGACCAGCGGCACCGTCTTCAGGTTCATCGCCGGCGAGCCGATGAACCCGGCCACGAACGAGTTGCCCGGGCGGTCGTACAGGGTCCGCGGGGTGTCCGCCTGCTGCAGGATGCCGTCCTTGAGCACCGCTACCCGGTGCCCCATCGTCATCGCCTCGACCTGGTCGTGGGTGACGTAGATCGTGGTCGTGCCCAACCGGGCCTGCAGCGCGGCGATGTTGGCCCGCGTCTCCACCCGCAGCTTCGCGTCCAAATTGGACAGCGGCTCGTCCATGAGGAACACCGCGGGCGAACGGACGATAGCCCGGCCCATCGCCACCCGCTGACGCTGACCACCGGACAGCGCCTTCGGCTTGCGGTCAAGGAACCGCTCCAGGTCGAGCAGCTTCGCCGCCTCGAGGACCTTGGCGTCCCGCTCGCCCTTGTTGACGCCCTTGAGCTTCAGCGCGAAGCCCATGTTGTCGGCCACGGTCATGTGCGGGTAGAGCGCGTAGTTCTGGAACACCATCGCGATGTCCCGGTCCTTCGGCGGCTTGTTCGACACGTCCTTGCCGGAGATCCGGATCTCGCCCTGGTCGACGTCCTCCAGGCCGGCGAGCATCCGCAGCGCGGTGGACTTCCCCGACCCGGACGGCCCGACGAGAACCATGAACTCGCCGTCGGCGATCTCGAGATCGAGCGAATTCACCGCGGGCACCGGGTTTCCCGGGTAGATCCGCGACGCCTTCACATACTCCACTTCCGCCATGAGCGGTGCCTCTCTATCCGGTGGTGCCCTGCCCGACGCGCGCCGCGGCGGTCGGAATCCTCGCGTTCACCCTAAGGCGTTGACCAACCCGTGACCAGGATCACGGTCCGTACGTTCCGGGGCGTACCCGGCCGGAGCGGACCCCCGGTCTTGCAAGACCTTGCCGCAGTCCTGCAAGGTGTGGCGCACGCGCAGGTCAGGAGGGCGCAGGTGCCGGGACTGGCGGAGATCGCCGAGGCGGCCGGGGTCAGCATCTCGACGGTCAGCCGGGTGCTCAACCGCCGGGCCGGGGTCAACGAGGAGACCCGGCGCAAGGTCTTGCGAGTGCTGGCGGAGAAGCCGTACAGCCCGCGCGGGCTCGGTGCGCTGCAGCGGACCGGCGTCCTCGGCCTGCTGATCCCGGAACTGTCGAACCCGGTCTTTCCGGCGTTCGCCGAGGCGCTGGAAACGCGCGCCGCCGGCCGCGGCTATTCCACCGTGCTGTGCAACACCCGGTCCGCCTCCATTCGGGAGGAGGAGTACGTCCGTATGCTGCTCGCCCGCGGGGTCGAGGGAATGGTGTTCGTCTCGCCGGAGGCGACCGACGTGCGCTCCTCGCACGACCACTACCGGCAGTTGAAGGCCGAGGGCGTGCACATGGTGTTCGTCAACGGCGGGATGCCGTCGCTGGAGGTGCCCGACGTCGGCGTGGACGAGCAGGCCGCCGGCTATCTCGCCGCGCGGCACCTGGCCGAGCTCGGGCACCGGAGGATCGGCTTCGTGTCCGGGCCGACGCGGTCGATGCCGGCCCGGCTCAAGGCGACCGGCTGGGCGGTGGCGCTGGAGGAGGCCGGCCTGCCGCACGGCGTCGAGCTGATCGAGCATGCCCCGTACGGTCCGGCGGGCGGGGCGAGCGCGCTGGGTCGGCTGCTGGACGGGCCGCGACCGACCGGGGTGATCTGCTCGTCCGACCTGATGGCGCTCGGCGCGATCAGCGAGGCGAGGCGGCGCGGGCTGACCGTGCCGCAGGACCTGTCCGTGGTCGGGTTCGACGACATCCCGCTGGCCGCGTACTGCACGCCCGCGCTGACCACGCTCGCCCAGCCGATCCCGGAGATCGCCCGGGCGGCGGTGGACGGGCTGCTCGCCGACATGGAGAGCGGGCCGGCCGGGGTCAGCGCCGGCAGCGTCTTCCGCCCCCGCCTCGTCGTCCGCGACTCGTCCGCCGCACCCGCCGACTAACCAGCCGTCCGGCCCGCGCCGCCCGAGGGGAGTCGTCGACGGCGGGCGATCTCGGCGAGGGTGACGGCGGCGGCGACACCGGCGTTGAGCGACTCGGTCGTCCCGGTCATGGGGATCGACACCCGCAGGTCGCAGGTCTCGCCGACCAGCCGGGACAGCCCGCGGCCCTCGGAGCCGACCACGACCACCAGCGGGTCCACCGCCGCCTCCAGGTCGTCGAGGGCGACCTCGCCGTCGGCGTCGAGCCCGGCCACGAACAGCCCGGCCTGCTTGGCCGACCGCAGCGCCCGAACCAGGTTGGTCACCCTGGCCACCGGCAGCCGGGCGGCCGCTCCGGCGCTGGTACGCCAGGCCGTCGCGGTCATCGGGGTGGACCGGCGCTCCGGCACGATCACGCCCTGGGCGCCGAACGCCGCCGCCGACCGGACCACCGCGCCGAGGTTGCGCGGATCGGTCACCCCGTCCAGCGCGACCAGCAACGCCGCCGAGGGCGCCTCGATCGCCCGGGCGAGCACGTCGTCCAGCTCCGCGTACCGGTACGGCGGGACCTGCAGCCCGATCCCCTGGTGCAGCACGCCGCCGGTCATCCGGTCCAGCTCGGCCCGGCCGACCTCGAGCACCGGCACACCCCGGTCGGCGGCCCGCTGCACCGCCTCCGCCACCCGCTCGTCCGGCTCCAGGCCGACCGCCACGTAGAGCGCGGTGGTCGGGATCTCCGCCCGCAGCGCCTCGACCACCGGGTTACGGCCGACCAGCAGCTCGGGCGACTCGCCGCGGGCCCGGGCCGGCTTGCGGGCCGCATTCTTCGCGGCGGCGCGGCGCGCGGCCGGGTGGCCCTTGCGCAGCTCGGCCGGCGGGGTCGGCCCGCGACCCTCCAGACCGCGCCGGCGCTGGCCGCCGGAGCCGACGACCGCGCCCTTCTTGCTGCCGGCGGCGCGGCGGGCGCCGCGCCGCTGCGAGTTACCGGCCATGGCAGGGCGTGTCTCCCCACTGGCGTTGGATGCCGGCGGCGTCCAGCCGACGTCCGGCAAGGCGGAGGGGTCGGCCGATACCGGGGTTGTCTCGGTCGATCCCCGACAACGCGGCCGGTCGTCGGCTGAGCGTCGCCGGCGCCGATAGGTAGTGGGGAGACATGCCCTAGGACTCCAGGGTCCAGCGCGGGCCGGCCGGGGTGTCCTCGACCGCGATGCCGGCGGCCGACAGCCGGTCCCGGATCGCGTCCGCGGCCGGGTAGTCCTTACGTGCCCTTGCCTCCTGCCGCTGCTCCAGCGCGACCCGGACCAGGGCGTCGACCACCGCGCTGAGGTCGCCCCGGCGCTCGTCCCGCCACGGCTCGGCGAGCGGGTCGACACCGAGCACCCCGAGCATCGCCCGCACCTCGCCGTACTTCTCGGCCACCGCGGCCTTGTCGCCGGCCGCGAGGGCCGCGTTGCCGTCGCGGACCGCGCCGTGCACGACCGCGAGCGCCTGCGGCACCGACAGGTCGTCGTCCATCGCCGCCACGAACGCGCTCGGCACCGTGCCGGCCGGACCCTCGCCGATCAGCTCGGCCGCGCGGGTGAGGAACCCCTCCACCCGCCGGTAGGCCGAGGCGGCCTCGGTGACGGCCTCCTCCGAGTAGTCCATCGTGGACCGGTAGTGCGCCGAGATCAGGTAGTAGCGCAGCTCCACCGGCCGCCAGCGCTGCAGCAGCTCGAGCACCAGCAGCGAGTTGCCCAGTGACTTCGACATCTTCTCGCCGGCGAGCGTGAGCAGTCCATTGTGGAACCAGTAGCGGGCGAAGCCGTCGCCGGCCGCCGTCGACTGGGCCAGCTCGTTCTCGTGGTGCGGGAAGACCAGGTCGAGCCCGCCGCCGTGGATGTCGAAGGTCGGCCCCAGATACTTCGTGGACATCGCCGAGCACTCCAGGTGCCAGCCCGGCCGGCCCGGTCCCCACGGCGTCTCCCAGGCCGGCTCGCCCGGCTTGGCGCCCTTCCACAGCGCGAAGTCGACCGGGTCACGCTTGGCCCCGGTCGGCTCGCCCTGCTGCATCGCCTCGACCTGCTGACCGGACAGCTGCCCGTACGACGGCCAGGTCCGGACCGAGAAGTAGACGTCTCCGCCGGCGGGGTAGGCGTGCCCGGACTCGATCAACCGTCGCATGAGGATGATCATCTCCGGGATGTGCCCGGTGGCCCGCGGCTCGATCGTCGGCGGCAGCACGCCGAGCACGTCGTACGCCGCGGAGAACGCCCGCTCGTTGCGATACGAGACCTGCCACCAGGGCACGCCCTCGGCCGCGCCGGTGGCGATGATCTTGTCGTCGATGTCGGTGACGTTGCGGGCCATCGTCACCGTCGAGCCGGTGTGCTCCAGCCAGCGGCGCAGCACGTCCACCGCGAGGCCGGAGCGCAGGTGGCCGATGTGCGGCGCCGCCTGCACGGTGGCGCCGCAGTAGTAGACCGACACCTTGCCGTCTTCGAGCGGGACGAACTCCCGCACCGATCGGGTGCCCGTGTCGTACAGCGCCAAGCTCACCCGTACGAGGATACGGGGGGTGCATGCTGGAAACGGAAACGGAGGAGCCCATGCCCGGCACGCATCAGTTCGCGACCGGGGTGACCTGGACCGGCAACACCGGCGAGGGCACCGCGACGTACCGGTCGTACCGGCGGACCTGCGAGGTCACCGCCGACGGCAAGCCGCCGATCGCCGGCTCGTCGGACCCGCACTTCCACGGCGACGCCGACCGCTGGAACCCGGAGGAGCTGCTGGTCGCGGCGCTGTCCCAGTGCCATCTGCTGTCCTTCCTGCACGCCGCGGCGGACAGCGGCGTCGTCGTGGTCGACTACGTCGACGCGGCCACCGGCACGCTGCGCACCGAGGGCACCGCCGGGCGGATGACCGGGGTGGTGCTGCGGCCGGTCGTCACCGTGGCCGAGCCGGAGATGGCGCCCGCCTGCGCCGGTCTGCACGACCGCGCCAGCGCCGACTGCTTCCTCTGCTCCTCGATGAACTTCCCGGTCCGGCACGAGCCCACCGTCCGGGTGGCGGACCGGACGCCATGAGCGCCACCCGCCTGCTCGTGCTCGGCGCGGTCCGGATCTTCCAGCCCGCGCACGGCTACCTGGTGCGGCGGGAGCTGCTGAGCTGGGACGTGGAGAGATGGGCGGCGATCAACCCCGGCTCGATCTACAACATGCTGCGCACGCTGACCCGGGACGGCCTGCTCGAGGAGGTCGACACCGCGGACGCCGGCAAGGGGCCGGCCCGGGTGGCCTACCGGCTCACCGCGGACGGCGAAACCGCGTTCCTCGGCCTGCTCACCTCGGCGCTGTGGGACATCGCCGAGCGCGACCTGTACCTGCTGCCGGCCGGGCTGTGCTTCGTGACGATGCTGACCCGCAAGCAGGCGGGCGAGGCGCTGGAGGGTCGGGAGGCGGCGATCGCGCTGCGGGTCCGGGCGCTGGAGGCGCGCAGCCGGATGCTGCTCGAGCAGCGCCGGGTGCCGCCGCACACGGTCGAGCTGATCGACCTCGGCATCGCCCACCTGACCGGCGAGCTCGGCTGGGTGCGGGCGGCCCGAGAACGGATCGAGGCGGGCCACTACCGGTTCGCCGGCGAGCCGGGCGCGGCGTCCGGACCGGTCGACGGACACTGGTACGGGCCGCTGGACAAACCGAGTTGACGGACGACTATTCAAGCTTGAATAGTGGTCCGCGTGATTCATGCCCGAGGACTGGTACGAACGTTCCGCGGCCGGGGCCGCAGCGCCAAGGAAGTGCACGCCGTGCGCGGCGTCGACATCGACGTCGATGCCGGCGAGGTGGTCGGCTTCCTCGGCCCGAACGGGGCCGGCAAGACGACCACGCTGCGAATGCTGACCACGCTGCTGGAACCGACCGCCGGCGAGGCGTCGGTGGCCGGCCACGACCTGCGCACCGACCCGGTCGGCGTCCGCCGCAACATCGGCTACGTGCCGCAGAGCGGCTCGTCGCTGCCGATCGCGCGGGTGGGCGAGGAGCTGACCGACCACGCCGCGCTGTACGGGATCCCGACCGCGGTGGCCCGCGCCCGCGGCGAGGACCTGTTCGCCCGCCTCGACCTCGACGGCGTCTGGACCCGCAAGGTGGAGAGCCTGTCCGGCGGCCAGCGCCGCCGGCTCGACATCGCCAAGGGCCTGGTCCACCAGCCGCCGCTGGTGTTCCTGGACGAGCCGACCACCGGGCTCGACCCGCAGTCCCGGGCCAACCTCTGGGTGCACGTCTCGGACCTGCGGGACAAGGCCGGGGTCACGGTCTTCCTCACCACGCACTACCTGGAGGAGGCCGACGTGCTCTGCGACCGCATCCTGGTCATCGACCACGGCGAGATCGTCGCGGTCGGCACGCCCGACGAGCTCAAGCGGCGGGTGTCCGGCGACGCGGTGCTGCTGCGGCTGACCGACGCGACGCAGGTGCCGGAGGCGACTCGGCTGGCCGCCGCGCTGCCGGACGCCGACGAGCCGGGCGTGGACGGTGACGTCGTGCACGTGCGGATCCCCAACGGGGCCTCGGCGCTGCCGGGCCTGCTGCGTGAGCTCGACCGGGCCGGTGTGCCGCTGGCCGCGGTCGAGGTCCGCCGGCCGACGCTGGACGACGTGTTCCTGTCGCTGACCGGGCGCTCGCTGCGGGACGCCGAGACGCCGGCCGAGACAGAGCTGGTGGGTGCGCGATGAACGAGACCCTCGTCGTCTTCCGCCGGGCCATGCGGCTATCGCTGCGCAACCCGACCTGGGTGATCATCGGGCTGGCCCAGCCGATCCTCTACCTCGTGCTGTTCGGGCCGCTGCTCAAGCCGCTGGCCGCGCAGCTCGGCACCGGCAATGCGTACCGGCTGTTCGTGCCGGGGATTCTCGTGCAGCTCGGGATATTCGGCGCGCTGTTCGTCGGCTTCGGGCTGATCGCCGAATACCGGGCCGGCGTCATCGAGACCCAGCGGGTCACCCCCGCGCCGCGGACGGCGCTGCTGATGGGCCGGGTCGGGCGGGACGTGGTCGTGCTGCTGGTGCAGGCGATCCTGCTCACCCTGGTCGCGCTGCCGCTCGGGCTGCGGGCACCGGCCGGTGGGGTGCTGATCGGGCTCCTGGTGGTCGCCCTGCTCGGCGCCGCGTTCTCGGCCGTGTCGTACGCGGTGGCGCTGACGCTGAAGAGCGAGGACGCGCTGGCCCCGCTGCTCAACGCGGTCGCGATGCCGGTGCTGCTGCTGTCCGGGATCCTGCTGCCGATGACGCTGGCGCCGGGCTGGCTGGAGCGGCTGTCGGACATCAACCCGCTCAAGCACGTCGTGGACGGCGTGCGGGCGTTCTTCCGCGGCGACTTCTCCGGCGGCACGGCGTGGTGGGGGCTCGGCGTGACCGCGGCCCTGGTGCTGCTGGGGTTCTGGTTCGGGACGCGGACGTTCCGGCGGGAGTCCGGCTGACCGTCAGCCCAGCATCCGCTGCACGGTCGCCAGCGTGACGATGCCCGAGGAGACGGCGAACTCCACCAGCTGCTCCTTGCGCCCGCCGCGGCGCGGGGCGCCGGACCGCTCCCGGGCGAGGGCCTGCTGCTGCTCGGCGGTGCTGGCGTTGCGCGCCCGCACCGCCGACCAGGGGCGCTCGCCCACCGGCAGCTTGGTCCGAACGTCGTCGAGGCGGCGGTCGACCCAGTCGGCGGTCCGCCGCTCCGGGACCAGGCCCCGCTCGTACAGGCGGTCGGCGACCTGCTGGCTGGTCGGGATCCACGGGCTGTCCGGGTGGCGCAGGGTGGGCTCGCAGAGGGCGACGAGGCAGGCGAAGTAGGCCGTACCCTCCAGCAACGACCAGGCCGGACGGGTCCGCTCGGCGGTCGCCTCGTCGGCACCGGGGATGTCACCCGGCTTGACCGCGCCGGACACCTCGAGCTCCATCCCGTCGTCGGTGCCGGCGAAGCCGATCCGGACCCGGCCGTCGGTGACCAGGTGCGCCTGGCCCGGGCGGACCGTGTGCCGGACCGAGGCCTCGTCGACGAACAGCGGGTTCGAGCCGGTGTTCGTGAGCAGCACGCCGAACGGCGTGACGTCGAAGGTGCCGGCCCGCCGGCTCACCCGCGGGCTGTCGCTGACCGTGAGGTCGGCGGCCGGGCGCGGGGCCGACCGTCCGAACGAGACGGACTCGCCCGGGCCGAGCGGCACCTGGCGCCGGCCCGGGCACAGCACCCTGGCCCGCACCAGGCCCGGTGGAGGTGCGGTCATGAGCCTGCGCCGTGGACCTGGTCGAGGATGACCACGACCCGGTTCATCACCTTGTCCGGCGTGGTGTTGAACAGTGCGGAGATGCCGACAAGGGCGAGCACGGACAGGATGCCGAGCACGACGACCAGCACGATCAGCCGACGCAGCATCCGTCCGAGCCGGCGGGCCAGCCGGCCGCCGGCGACCGCGACCGCGCTCGGCTTGGGGTCCGAAGTGGACGGTGCGGGAGGCCTGTCCGATGTGGACGGTCTGGGCTGGGACGGGGCGGCCGGGCGCGGCTCGTAGGTCTTGGTCGGCTCCCGGGAAACCGGGGCCATCGTGAGGGTCGGCTCGCGCCGGGCCGGGGCGAGGATCGCGGTCCGCTCGCGCTCGGCCACCGGCGGGCGGCGCAGGCCGGCCTCGCGCTCCAGCCGGTCGAGCCGGCGGGCGAGCTCGGCATGCTCGCGGCGCAGGCGGTCGCGGTCGGCGGCGACCTCGTCCCGCTGGGCGGCCAGACGGTCGCGCTGGGCGGAGATCGCGGCGGTCTGCTGCCGGGTCCGCTCCAGCTCCGCCAGCGTGACGATCTGCGTGGCGGCGGGATCGGCCGCCCCGGTCCGAACCGCGCCGGCCGCGCCGGCTGCGCCCGCGCCGTTCGGGAAGGGTGCCGACGCGCCGTTCTGGGCCGCTGTGGCCGTCCACGCCGCCGGGCCGCTCGGGGCCGCCCTGCCGTTCGGCGCCGCCGCGCCGTTCGGGAGGGGCGCGCTGGCGCCGCTCGGGGAGAGCGCCGGCGCACCGTTCGATGCGGGCGCGCCATTCGGGAAGAGGGAGGCCGCGCCGTGGGCGCCAGGGCCGGCCGCGGCGTTGGGGCCGGGGCCGGCCGCGCCGTTGGAGCCGGGGCCGGCCGCGCCATTGGAGCCGAGGCCGGCCGCGCCGTTGGGGCCGAGCCCGG
Source organism: Mycobacteriales bacterium (assembly GCA_036558285.1). GTDB lineage: Bacteria > Actinomycetota > Actinomycetes > Mycobacteriales > CADCTP01 > CADCTP01. Next base: position 9,820 of record DATBFW010000044.1, read on the forward strand.
CCGCGCCGTTGGGGCCGAGAGCGGCGGCGCCCTGAGAGCCGAGGGCGGCCGTGCTGTTGTGGGCGGTTGCGGTGAAGGGGGTGGGGCGGGCGGCGAGGGTGGGGAGTACGTCCTCGGTGAGGTGGAGCAGGGCGGCCGGGAGCACGCCGTCGGCCGGCACCAGCTCGCCGGACACCCGACCGCCGGGCCGGTCCACCGACAGCGCCAGCAGCGGCCCGCCGGCGGCCGGGTCGAGGTCGACCAGCGCGGCCAGCCGCGGCGAACCCGCCGGCCACGGCACGCCCGCATACGCCGGCGGCACCGCCAGCTCCGCCGCCCGCTGCCGGAACTGCGCCGGCGTCGTCACCCGGCGCCGGCGCGGGTCCTGGACCAGGCAGTCCTCCAGTAGCCGCTGCCAGCCCGGCCCGAGCCGCTGGTCGACCGCGTACCGGCCGAGGCAGACCAGCTCGTACTGCTGTTCCGGGGTGGTGCCGGCGGTGATGTGCCGGCCGGTGAGCATCCGGTGCGCGCTGACCGCGAGCGCCCAGACGTCGCCGAGCTGGCTGGCCCGCCAGCCCTCGACCGGCGGCCGGCGTACCCCGTCGGCCTGCAGCACGCCCTGGGTCGCCGACTCCGGCGGCCAGAACGCGAGCGTCCGCGCCAGCCCGATCCCGGCCGACCGGGTCGACTCCAGCGGCGCCGACACCCCGAAGTCGGCGACCGCGAACCGCGCACCGATCCGCAGCACGTTCGTCGGCTTGATGTCACCGTGCACGACCCGCCGCGCGTGGATGTGCTCCAGCCCGGCGGCGACCTGCTCGAACACCGCGGCCCAGGCCCGCTCGTCCAGCCGTACCCGGGCCGCGAACGTGGGCAGGTCCTCGTCGGCGAGCTCCAGCACCAGCCCGACGTGGTGGTGCGGGGCGGTGCTGCGCTCGAACCGGAAGCTGGTGACCAGGGTGAGCACGTTCGGGTGGCCGTCGACCAGCTGCGTCTTGCTCGCCTCGTCGTTCATCGTGGTCAGCTCGGCCGGGGTGCCCCAGACGCACTTGAGCGCCCGCGGCGCGCCGCCGTGCCGGTCGAGCGTCTCGGGGCTGGCCGGGCGCACCTCGTACACCGAGGAGAAGCCGCCGTCAGCGACGTGGCGCACCACGCGCCAGCAGGAGTCGGGCGTCTCGCCGATGATCTCGCCGGGGTCCAGTGGCACCGTCCGCGCCGGCAGGGCCGGGTCCCGGGCAGTGCCGCTCATCGTGCCCCCTCCGCCACATACCGAGTATTGAGGTCCGGTCGGGTGGTGTCCATGTCGCCCGGTACGCCCCCGGGCACCGCCGCCAGCAGGGCGGTCGCGTCGTCCCTCCCTCCGGCGTCGGACGCCGCGTCGACCAGATCGGTTGCCGTGATCCCGGGCCGGCCCAGCAGCGTGGCCAGGGCCGGAACGGTCAGCGCCCGGGTCACCCCGTCGGTCGCGACGAGGAGCCGGTCGCCTGCCCGCAACCGTACGGTGACCAGCTGCGGGCAGGCCGAGCCGGGCATGCCGGCGAACCGGGTCAGCATGCCCTCGAGCCGGCGCTGTGCCACCGATCCGGGCTGCACGGCGCCGGCCGCGACGAGCTGCGCCGCGTGGGTGTGCTCCTCGGTCAGCCGACGCAGCCGACCCTTGCGCAGCAGCCAGCAGGACGAGTCGCCGAGGTGCGCCAGCCGCAGCCGGCGGCCGGTGACCAGGGCGGCGGTCAGCGTGGTGCCGGGGCGCAGCGGGACCGGCATCCCGTCCGTGGCGAGCCGGCGTACCCGTTCGTGCGCCGCCGCGACGGCGGCGGCCAGGTCGGGTCCGGGCTCCGGGGCGACGATCGCCATCGGGGTGGTCCGGCCATCGGGCTCGGCGACGCCGGACTCGGCGAGCCAGCCGGCGGCGCCGGCCTCGACCGTCCGGGGCTCCGTGGGGACCGCAGCCGCGGACGGAGTGGTCACGGCCAGCGCCTCGACCGTCCCGGACCCGGCCGGGACGGCGGCCGCGGACGGAGTGGTCTCGGCCAGCGCCTCGACCGTCCGAGGCTCGACGGCCGCGGCGGACGGGGTGGTCTCGCCCGGAGCCTCGACCGTCCGGGACCCGGCCGGAACCACGGCCTGGGTCGTCACGGCCAGCGCCTCGACGAGCCCGGCGAGTGCGGCGTCCGCGGCGGGTCCGCCGGCGATCGTGCCGCCCATCCCGTCGGCGACCGCGAGCAGCAGCCCCGCCGCCCCGGTCACCGCGACCCAGCGGTCCTCGCTGGCCGGACGGCTGCGCCCGGTGCGGCTGGCCACGGTGACGTCCACGGCGGCCACCCTCCCCCGCGCACGCGGATGCGCGCAGGGGGGTAACCCCCCTTCTGGCCCCCTTCCGGCGGCGGCAGTGTCGATCCCGTCCGACGTTGCCCACCCCGGGAGATTGCGATGACCGCGATGCTGGAGACCCGCCCCGACGGCTGGGCCGGGGTGCTCGGCACCCACCGGGGTGAGCTGGTCCGTACGGCCCGGTCGCGGCTCGGCGCCGGCGGCGCCGACGCCGAGGACGTGGTCCACGACGTGGTCGTCCGGGTGCTGCGGGGCGGCAAGGACGTCGACGAGATGGCAACGCCGGGGGCGTACCTGCGGCGCGCCGTCGGGAACGAGTGCGTCAGCCGCTGGCGGCGTACCTCCCGCGAGGTCGTGCTGGCCGAGCTGCCCGACCAGCCGCGACCCGCGCCCGAGGAGTCGGTGCTGGACCGGCTCGCGCTCGGCGACGCGATGCGGGCGCTCACGCCGCGGCAGCGCCGGGTGATCGTGCTGACGGTGCTCGACGACCGGCCCGACGACGAGGTCGCGGACCTGCTCGGGATCAGCGAGGTGACCGTGCGGACCACCCGGAGCCGCGCGCTGGCCCGGCTCCGGGAGCGGCTGACCGCGATGGAGACCGAGGATCAGCGCCCGAGCACGCGGTCCGGGGTCACCCGGATCGCGACGCGGACGGCGCCCTCGGGCTCGGCCGGGTGCGCGGCGCCGGTGTACTTGACCGACAGCTCGTCGATCAGCTCCCGGCCGCCCGCCTCCGACACCGTCGCCTCGCCGCGGATCTCCGCATAGCGGCCTTCTGCCGGGGCGGCTGTGGTCGGGATCAGGTCGTGACGTCCCTCTCCACGAGGCGTGCGAGGAGTACGGCGGCGACTGTGGCCGAGGTCACGGCTGCGACGGCGGCGAGGCGGGCGAGCGTCAGGGCGCCGGCCATGGCCGCCGGGATGATCACGATCGCGGTCGCCACGGCGGCGAGCGCGGCGTAGCTGGGGATGCGGTCGGGTGCCGGCGGGCGCAGGCGGGCGAGCGAGCGCCAGCGGACGCGGAAGTACGCGCCGAGGACGACGAGGGCGCCGGCGAGCAGGCCGGCGGTGTACGGGGCGGTGCGGGCGTAGGCCAGGCCGAGGAAGCAGGCGATGCCGGCCAGCCACTCGATCCGGACGACCGTGATCAGGCCGCGGCGCCAGGCGGCCGGGTCGGCGACCCTCGTCGCGCCGGCGGGTACCGCGCGGGCACCCGGTCCGGACGGACCGAGCCACCCCGGCAGGCCCACCGCAGTTTCCGGCCGCACCTCTTCCACCGGCCACGCCGCCCCACCGCCCGCCGGCGCACCCGCCGGCGACACCGCACCCGCCAGCCCCCCGTCCGGGGCCGGCCCGGTCCCAGCCGGCCACGTTGCCGTCGGGGGGCCGTCCTCGGGCGCGCGGCGGCGGCCGGACGACTCCGGCGCCGGCCCGCCGTCCGGCCCCGGCGCACCCGCTGGCCACACCGCGGTCGACCGGCCGCTATCCGCGCCAGGTGTGGTCCCGGCTGGCCAGGTCGCCGTCGACGGACCGTCGTCGGGGGCGCGGCGGCGGCCGCGGGACGGCTGCAGTGCCGGGCCGCCGTCCGGGGCCGACCCTGACCACGTTGCAGGCGGGGGCGCGTCCTCGGAGGCGCGGCGGCGGCCGGTGGTCGGCTCGGGGACGAGCGGCGACTCGGGGGTTCGTCGGCGGCCGCCGGTCGGCGGCTCGGGGAAGCCGTGCCTGCCGCTCGACGTGTCGTCCGGGGCCGCGTGCCGGGACCCGTTCGCCTGCGGTGCCGGCGATCCAGTCTCGGGCGCGCGGCCGGTGACCTGGTTCGCCATCCAGGCGGCGAGCGTGTCCGCGCCGGCCGATGCGTGCCGCCCGCCGCCCGGGTCGGGCGCGCCGCCGGCATCGAGCAGCGCGGCGTGCCGGTGGGCCGCCTCCGCCTGGGCCGTGTCGCCGAGCGCGGCGGCGACCGAACCGATCGCCCGGTGCGACGCCGCCGACTGCGGCGCCAGCTCGACCGCCCTCGCCGCCGCGTCCCAGGCCTCCGGCGCCCGCCCGGCCGCCACCAGGGCGGTCGCCAGCTCGCTCCAGAGGTCGGCCCGACCTGGCTGCGCACCAACTGCCGCGGACAGCGCGTCCAGGGCGGCTGCCGGCCCGTCCCGCATCACGGCCGAGCAGACTAGAGCAGGTCAGGTCGGAAGAACGAGTGCGGTGGCGATCGCCGCCCGGCCCTCGCCGCGGCCGGTGAGGCCGAGGCCGTCCGTGGTGGTCGCCGCCACCGACACCGGCGCGCCGACGGCGGCGGTCAGCGCCGCCTCCGCCTCCGCCCGCCGCCGCCCGATCCGCGGCGTCTCCCCCACCACCTGCACCGCCACGTTCGCCGGCCGCAGCCCGGCGGCCGCGACCAGCCGCGCGGTCTCGGTCAGCAGTGCGATCCCGGACGCCCCGGACCACCGCGGGTCCGACGTACCGAAGACCGAGCCGAGGTCGCCCAGCCCGGCCGCCGAGAGCAGCGCGTCGCAGGCGGCGTGCGCGGCGACGTCGCCGTCCGAGTGGCCGGCGCAGCCGTCCGCGCCTTCCCAGAGCAGCCCGGCCAGCCAGCACGGCCGCCCGGCCTCCAGCGGGTGCACGTCCACCCCGATGCCCACTCGCACGCGTGGCACCGTATCCGGCCAGAATGCAGGGATGCCGACCGCAGCCGCTGTGGTGCTCGCCGGCGGCTCCGGCAGCCGGCTCGGCGCCGAGGGCAACAAGGTCTACCTGCCGCTCGCCGGCCGGCCGCTGCTGTCCTGGTCGCTGGAGGCGTTCGCACGGGCGCCGGGGATCGGCCGGCTCGTGCTGGTGAGCCGCCCGGCCGACCGCGGCCACGCCGAGCAGGCGGCGCAGGCCGTCGACCGGCCGGTGGAGGTCGTCGACGGCGGCACCACCCGGCACGACTCCGAGTGGTCGGCGCTCCGGGTGCTGGCGCCGGCGATCGAGGCCGGCGACCTCGACGTGGTCGCGATCCACGACGGCGCCCGCCCCGTGGTCAGCCAGCGGCTGATCGCCGACGCGCTGGCCGCCGCGCGCGAGCATGGCGCCGCGGTCCCGGGCGTGCCGCTGACCGGGGTGGCTGACCACGACCTGACCCCGGTCGGCGGGACGCTGGTGCGGGTGCAGACCCCCCAGGCGTTCCGGGCCGACCTGCTGCTGGCCGCGTACACGAAGGCGGACGCGGACTGCTTCACCGGCACCGACACGGCCGCCTGCGTGGAGCGCTACGCCGGTGTCCCGGTGCACTGCATCCCCGGCGACCCGCGCAACGTCAAGGTCACCTACCGGCCGGACCTGGCCGTGGCGGAGCGGCTACTGCGGTCCTAGCGGCGAGCACGGCCGCGGCCAGCTCGAGGTCGAGCCGGTCGCGCACCGGGAAGGCGTCCGCCGCCCCATGCACCGTGACCGTACGAGCACCCTGCGCGATCGACCAGTCCGCGCGGAGCGCCGACGCGCGCACCGCCCGCGGGGACTGCAGCTGCACCAGCTCGTCGCGCGGCACCGTACGGACGATCCGCCCGCCGGCGTCGACCTCCTTGACCGTCTCGGTCATCCCGACCACCGGCACCGCCGCGTCCGCGCCGGCCCGGACCGCCGCCACCACCGACGCCGCCAGGGACGCCGGCGCCAGCGGCCGGTGCGGGTCGTGCAGCACCACGATCTCCGTACCGTCCGGCAAGGATGCCGGGGAGCCGGCAGGGAGTACCGAAACGACATCGACCACGCCGCTCCCGTGCAACGCGGAAGCGGCGTGGTCGATCAACGTCATGCCATCGAGCCCAGCCGACTCGATGTCGTCACCGGAGACGAGGACGACGCCGGCGACGGTCATGGACCGCTCAGGAGGCGAGGACCTCGTCGAGCAGCACCTCGGCCTTGTCTTCGTTGGTCCCCTCGGCGAGCGCGAGCTCGCTGACGAGGATCTGCCGGGCCTTGGAGAGCATGCGCTTCTCCCCCGCGGACAGGCCGCGCTCCCGGTCACGCCGCCACAGATCCCGGACGACCTCGGCCACCTTGTTCACGTCGCCGGAGGCGAGCTTCTCGAGATTGGCCTTGTAACGCCGGGACCAGTTGGTCGGCTCCTCCGTGTGGGGTGCACGCAGCACCTCGAACACGCGGTCGAGGCCTTCCTGGCCCACCACGTCACGCACACCGACGATCTCGGCGTTCGCGGAGGGGACCTCGATGGTCAGATCGCCCTGGGCAACCTTCAGCACCAGATAGATCTTTTCCTCGCCCTTGATGACGCGGGTCTTGATGGCCTCGATGACAGCTGCCCCGTGGTGCGGGTAGACGACGGTCTCGCCGACCTTGAAAACCATGTGTGTGTGACCCCTTTCGCTCCTTCCAGAATAACACGACTGGAAGCCGAGCTCACCCTGTGGGCTGGCCGTTTACGCAGGTCAGACCCACACACTGGGGCACGCGAGGGGTTGACAAGCGGAGATCCACGTGCTGGCGCACCCCGTCCGGAGTAGCGCTCGATCCGATCCTCACCGACATCGGGGCGAGCCGGTACGTTGCGCCCATCGCGGCGCGAGCGGAGAGTGGAGCAGTGCGCCGTGACGACGAGGACGACCGCTCCGGCGGGGCCGGCGGACCTTCCTGGGTCGACCGGATCGTCATCCCGGACGACATCAGCGAGCTGGATCCGGACATCCGGGCGCTGCACCGGGAGCGCCGGGCGCAGCGCCGGCGGGCCAGGCTGCGCCGGCTGACGGGTTCGGGTCGCACCGGCGGGCCGCTGTTGCTGGTCGCCCTGCTGCTGATCGCCGGTGTCGCCGGGTTGCTGGTGATGTTCCAGCCGCGGCGTACGTCCGGCAGCATCACGCCGCTGGGCACCGCACAGGCCACCGACCGCCGGCTGCCCGACACGTCCGTCGAACTGGTCGGCGACACCACCCGCCGGATCCGCGACTTCCGGCCGGCGGTGTTCGCGCTCGCGCCCAACGGCTGCAACTGCGACGCCGCGCTGGCCGCGGTCGGCACCGCCGCGCACAAGCACAACGTGCGGTTCTACCTGGTCGACCGGTCGCTGCCGCGGCTGCCGCGCGGGCTGACCGACGCCACGGCCACCCGGCTGGTCGACCGCACCGGCGTGGTCGCCGAGAGGTACAACGCGGAGAAGGACGGCAAACGCGTCGCCGGCGGTCCGGTGCTGGTGTTCGTCGGCGCCGGCGGCCAGGTCACCGAGGTGCTGCCGCAGCCGGTCCCGAGCGCGGTGGAGCGCGACCTGTCCGCGCTGCCTCCCGAGGCCGCGTCGGCGAGCTGACCGGCGTCTCTACGGTGGGCGCCGTGGGGACAGTCCGCGCACTGGTCCGGGCCTGCCACCCCGAGCCGACCGCGGCCGTGACCGCGGTGTCCGCGGCGCTGGCCGCGGCCGTCGGGCGGGGCGTCGCCGGCACGGTCGCGGTCGCCGCCGCCGTGCTGGCCGGCCAGCTCTCGATCGGCTGGATGAACGACTACCTGGACCGCGACCGCGACGTCCGGGTGCACCGCGCGGACAAGCCGGTCGTCGCCGGGACGGTGGCGCCGGCCGCGTTGCGGACCGCGACCGCCGTCGCCGCGGTGGCGGTGGTGCCGCTGTCGCTGCTGTCCGGCTGGTTCGCCGGCAGCCTGCACCTGCTCGCCGTCGCCTCGGCCTGGTCGTACAACCTGTGGCTCAAGGCGACCGTGCTGTCCGTGCTGCCGTACGCGGTCTCGTTCGGGCTGCTGCCCGCGTTCATCACCGCCGGCCTGCCCGGCCACCCGGTGTACGGCTGGCTGGTCGCGGCGGGCGCGCTGCTCGGCGCCGGTGCGCACTTCGCCAACGTGCTGCCGGACATCGACGACGACCTCGCCACCGGCGTACGCGGGCTGCCGCACCGCATCGGCGCCACCGGCTCCCGGATCGCCGCCGGGACGCTGCTCGCGGTGGCCTCGCTGGTGCTCGCGGTCGGCCCGCCGGGTCCGCCGGGCGCGCTCGGGGTCGGCGCCGTCGCGGTGGCGGTCGGCGCCGCGGTCGGCGCCGGGGTGCTCGGGCGGCGACCGGGATCGCGGGCGGCGTTCCTCGGCGTGCTGGTGGTCGCGGCGGTCGACGTGGCGCTGCTGGTCGCCTCCGGCCGCACCTTGCGCTGACCTGCGCGGGAAGCCGGGGTGGTGGGGCACTAGGCTGACCACCCGACGTTCGGCGTACGACAGGAGGCCGGTGGCCGTGAACCGCTCAACGTCCCGGTCCGTGCTGGCCGCGCTGGTCGTGGCCGGCGGCCTCGCGCTGTCCGCCTGCGGGTCGGGTCAGGTCGCCCAGACCGCGCAGACGAAGCCGGCCGTGGACGGGTCGATGGCACAGGTCGGTGCGCTCGCGATCCGCGACGCCGCGCTGGACTATCCGGTCAGCGGCGTGTACGAGCGCGGCTCCGACGCCCGGCTGCGGATGGTCGTCGTGAACAGCGGCATCGCCCCCGACTCGCTCGTCTCGGTGTCCAGCCCGGTGGCGACGGACACGACGATCAGCGAGGGCGGGTCGGCGGAGGCGACCGGCAGCGCGACGCCGGAGCCGAGCGAGTCCGCGTCCGAGTCGGCCAGCCCGAGCGCGACCCCGTCGGACACCGCATCGGGCACGGCCACGCCGTCGGCGACCCCTTCCCCGACCCCCTCCCCGACGCCGGAGAACGCGCAGATCCAGATCCCGGCGAACAACTACGTCTCGTTCCGGGAGGACGGGCCGCGGATCATGCTGACCGGTCTGACCAAGCAGCTGCGGCCCGGACAGAACCTCGTCGTCACGCTGACCTTCCAGCGCGCCGGCTCGGTGACGATGACGATCGCGGTCGGCACGCCCGAGACCGAGCTCGCGCCGGCGCCGACCGTCTCGGTCGAGTCGGGCGGCGAGAGCGAGGGCTGAGGCGGTTCTGTCGTAGCACCCGACTACGGTTCGCCGGGTGGCGAAGACCAGGGACCGGCCGGCCTACCGGTGCGCGGAGTGCGGGCACACCCCGCCGCGCTGGGTGGGTCGCTGCCCGGAGTGCCAGGCGTGGGGCGCCGTGGCCGAGGTCGGCGCGGCCCCGGTCGGGCTGCGCCCGCTGACCGCCGCCGTCACCGCGGGGGCGGTCACCACTCCGGCGCGGCCGATCGCCGAGATCGACGTCGAGGCGGCCAGGGCCAGGCCGACCGGCGTGGGCGAGCTCGACCGGGTGCTCGGCGGCGGCCTGGTGCCGGGTGCTGTGCTGCTGCTGGCCGGCGAGCCCGGGGTCGGCAAGTCCACCCTGCTGCTCGAAGTGGCGAAGCACTACGCGGCCGGCGGCACCGCGCTCGTCGTCACCGGCGAGGAGTCGGCCGCGCAGGTGCGGCTGCGGGCCGAGCGCACCGGCGCGCTGCACCGCCGGCTCTACCTGGCCGCGGAGACCGACCTTGCCGCACTGCTCGGCCACGTCGAGACCGTCGACCCCGGCCTGCTCGTGGTCGACTCGGTGCAGACGATCGCCTCGCCGGCCGCGGAGGGCAGCGCCGGTGGGGTCACCCAGGTGCGGGCCGTAGCGGCCGCGCTGATCGCCGCGGCCAAGTCCCGCAACATGGCCACGGTCCTCGTCGGTCACGTGACCAAGGACGGCGCGATCGCCGGGCCGCGGGTGCTGGAGCACCTGGTCGACGTGGTGCTGCAGTTCGAGGGCGACCGGCACTCGACCCTCCGGCTGGTGCGGGCCACGAAGAACCGGTTCGGCCCGGCCGACGAGGTCGGCTGCTTCGAGCTCACCGACGGCGGCATCGAGGGCCTGCCCGACCCGTCCGGGCTGTTCCTGTCCCGGCGGACCGAGCCGGTGCCGGGCAGCTGCGTGACGGTCACCGTCGAGGGCCGCCGGCCGCTGCCGGCCGAGGTGCAGGCGCTGGTGGCCCGCTCGACGCTGGCCACGCCCCGGCGGGCCGTCAGCGGGCTCGACTCGGCCCGGGTGGCGATGGTGCTGGCCGTGCTGGAGCGGCGCGGCCGGGTCCGGCTCGGCGCCGACGACGTCTTCTCGGCCACGGTCGGCGGGGTGCGGGTGACCGAGCCCGCGGCCGACCTGGCGCTGGCGCTCGCGGTGGCCTCCGCCGCCCGGGACGCGCCGATCCCGGCGGCGACCGTGGTGCTCGGCGAGGTCGGCCTGTCCGGCGAGGTGCGCCGGGTCGGCGGGGTGGGCCGGCGGCTGGCCGAGGCGGCCCGGCTCGGCTTCACCGCCGCGCTGGTGCCGCCCGACCCCGGTCCGCTGCCGGCCGGCATGCGGGTCACCGAGGTGGCCGATCTCGGTGCGGCGCTGCGGGTGTTGCCGCGCTGAGCCGCTCGTAACGCCCCACCCCGGACGGGTACCGTGCACGGCGACGTACCAGCCCGTCACGGGTGGTCATCAATGCAGCGGGCGTACGTAGACTGACGCAGTTTCACGAGCCGGGGAGAGCAGGTGGCGGTGCCGGACCGCGAGGACAAGCTGCGCACGACCCTCGCCATGATCGCGCCCGGGACGTCACTCCGGGACGGCCTGGAGCGGATCCTGCGCGGCAACACGGGGGCCCTGATCGTGCTCGGGCACGACAAGCTGGTCGAGTCGCTGTGCACCGGCGGCTTCCCACTGGACGTGGAGTTCTCCGCGACCGGCATGCGGGAGCTGGCCAAGATGGACGGCGCGGTCGTGCTGGACACCGACGCCGCGCGGATCGTGCGGGCCGCGACCCAGCTGATGCCGGACCCGAGCATCCCGACCGAGGAGTCCGGCACCCGGCACCGCACCGCGCAGCGGGTCTCCTCGCAGACCGGCTTCCCGGTCATCTCGGTCAGCCAGTCGATGCGGGTCATCGGCCTGTACGTGGACGGCCGGCGGTACGTGCTGGACAACTCGGCGGCGATCCTGTCCCGGGCCAACCAGGCGCTGGCCACGCTGGAGCGCTACAAGCTGCGGCTGGACGAGGTCTCCGGCACGCTGTCCGCGCTGGAGATCGAGGACCTGGTCACCGTGCGGGACGCGACCAGCGTGGCGCAGCGGCTGGAGATGGTCCGCCGGATCGCCGACGAGATCGAGGGCTACGTCGTCGAGCTCGGCACCGACGGGCGGCTGCTGTCGCTGCAGCTGGAGGAGCTGCTGGCCGGGGTGGACGCGGAGCGCACCCTGGTCGCCAGGGACTACCTGCCCGGCGGCGGCCGGCGCGGGCGGACCACCGATGAGGTGCTCACGGAGCTGGCCGCGCTGTCCGCGACCGAGCTGCTCGACCTGGGCGCCGTCGCCCGCGCGCTCGGCTACGCGGCGACCCCGGAGTCGCTGGAGACCGCGGTCAGCCCGCGCGGCTACCGGCTGCTGGCCAAGGTGCCGCGGCTGCCGGCCACGATCGTGGATCGGCTCGTCGACCACTTCGGCGGGCTGCAGAAGCTGCTCGCGGCGACCGTCGACGACCTGCAGGCGGTGGAGGGCGTCGGCGAGTCCCGGGCCCGCTCGGTCCGGGAGAGCCTGTCCCGCCTCGCCGAGTCCTCGATCCTGGAGCGGTACGTCTAGGACGTGTCTTTTAGCTGGTGGTGCGCCGCCAGGCGGTTGGGAGACCCGCCTTAGGCCGTGTTGCGCAACGTCAGGGGGGCGCGGGGGCTGGTGAGGGAGCCGAGGCGGCCGACGAGGGCGTACGAGCCGGCGCCGACGCGGGTGCGGGTGCCGGCGCAGGCGGGGTGCGAGCTGAGCCCGGACCAGGTGACCGAGAACGTGTGCAGCACGCC
>DATBFW010000045.1:0-5314 GCA_036558285.1 Mycobacteriales bacterium
CGGTGCGCACCAGGTCACGGATGACCTGCCACATGCCGATCCGGCTCCGCGGGTCGAGGCCGGTGGTCGGCTCGTCCAGGAACAGCAGCCGCGGCCGGCCGATCAGCGCCGAGGCGAGGTCGAGGCGGCGCCGCATGCCCCCCGAGTAGGTCTTCACCACCCGCTTGGCCGCGCCGGCCAGCGAGAACTGCTCGAGCAGCGCCTCGGCCCGCTTGTGCGCGTCCGCGCTGGAGAGCTGGTAGAGCCGGCCGAACATCCACAGGTTCTCCGCGCCGGTGAGGTTTTCGTCGATCGCCGCGTATTGCCCCGAGAGACCGATCTCGTGCCGCAGTCGCTGGGCGTCCCTGACCACGTCGTAGCCGAGCACGGTCGCCCGGCCCGCATCCGGCCGCAGCAGGGTGGCCAGCACGCGCACCGTGGTCGTCTTGCCCGCCCCGTTGGGACCGAGCAGTCCGAGCACGGTGCCTTCCTCGACCGTCAGGTCGAGCCCGTCGAGCGCACGCACCGTGTGCTTGCGCGAGCCGTAGACCTTCGTGAGGCCCTCGGCAATGATGGCGGGCAACGGTGACCTCCTTCCGGATCGCGGGCAGGGCGGAATGTCCTGCCGCGTTCCGAGGCTAACGAGCGGGTCCGACAAAACGCTCCGGACTTTTTGCCGAATCTTGGTGCGACTTTCGTCGGGGTAGGTCAGGACAGGCTCACCGCATGCCCGGACCCGCTGAGCGCGGCCAGCAGCTCGACCCGGTGCTCGGCGCCGCGGGTCTCCACCGACAGCGCGACCTCCACCTCGCCCAGGTTGAGGTGCGACGTGGTCCGGGAGTGCTCGACGTCGACCACGTTGGCGCCGAGCTCGGCCACCAGCGCGAGCAGCCGGGCCAGCTCCCCCGGCCGGTCGGCGATCCGGACCCGTACGGACAGGTAGCGACCGGCGGCGACCATGCCGTGCTGGACCACCCGCATCAGCAGCACCGGGTCGATGTTGCCGCCGGTGAGCACCGCGACCATCGGCGGCTCCCACCGCCGCGGCTCGGCCAGCACGGCCGCGACCGCCGCCGCGCCGGCCGGCTCGACGACCTGCTTGGCCCGCTCCAGGCAGAGCAGCAGCGCCTTGGAGATCGCCGCCTCCGACACCGTGACGACCTCGTCCACCACCTCCTGGATCAGCCCGAACGGCAGGTCGCCCGGCCGTCCTACCGCGATCCCGTCGGCCATCGTGGCCATTCGGTCCAGCGGGATCGGCCGGCCCGCCGCGAGCGAGGCCGGGTACGCCGCGGCCGCCTCGGCCTGCACCGCGATCACCGCCACGTCCGGCCGCAGCGCCTTGATCGCGAGCCCGATGCCCGCGACCACACCACCGCCGCCGGTGCCCACCAGCACCGTACGGACCTCCGGGCACTGCTCGAGGATCTCCAACCCGACCGTGCCCTGCCCGGCCACGATGTCCGGATGGTCGAACGGGTGCACCAGCACCGCGCCGGTCTCCGCCTCGTACTCGGTGGCCAGCTCGAGGGCCTCGTCGACGGACCCGCCGGCCAGCCGCACCTCGGCGCCGTAGTTGCGGGTCGCGTCGACCTTCGGCAGCGCCGCGCTGACCGGCATGAACACCGTCGCCCTTGTGTCCAGCAGGTGGGCCGCGAGCGCCACTCCCTGCGCGTGGTTGCCCGCGCTGGCCGCGACGACCCCGACGGCGCGCTGCTCGGGGGTGAGCCGGGAGATCCGGGTGTACGCCCCGCGGATCTTGAACGACCCGGTGCGCTGCAGGTTTTCGCACTTGAGGTGGACCGGCCCGCCGGCGGCCGCGGCCAGCACCCGGCTGTGTTCGAGCGGCGTCATCCGGATCACGCCGTCCAGCAGTTTCCGCGCCGCCCGCACGTCGTCGAGGTCCACGCTCCGCACGAGGAATCACCGTACCTTGACGCGTCTTATCGGTAAGTTGTAGCTTACGGTTCGTGGAGACTTACGGATCGGCGGCGCTCGCCGCGCTGGGTGACCCCACCCGGCAGGCGATCGTCGAGCTCCTCGCGGCCGGTCCGCAGGCCGTCGGCCAGCTCGCCGAGCAGCTGCCGGTCTCCCGGCCCGCGGTCTCCCAGCACCTGCGCGTGCTCAAGGAGGCCGGCCTGGTCACCGACCGCGCGGTCGGCACCCGGCGGCTCTACCAGCTCGACCCGACCGGGGCGGACGCCGTGCGCGCCTACCTCGACCGGTTCTGGACCAGGGCGCTCCACGCCTTCAAGGCGGCGGTCGAGCGCGACGAGGAGGAGACATGACCATGGCAGCCAGCCAGACCGAGGTCCGCCAGCACGTGACGGTGGCGGTGCCGGCCGACAAGGCGTTCGCGTTCTTCACCGAGCGGTTCGACGACTGGTGGCCGATGTCCCACCACATCGGCGCCGAGATGCCGGCGGCCAGGGTGATCGAGCCCGGCGTCGGCGGCCGGTGGCTGGACCGGGCCAAGGACGGCACCGAGTGCGTCTGGGGTTCGGTGCTCGCCTGGGATCCGCCGCACCGGCTGGTGCTGTCCTGGGCGATCGACGGCCGGTTCGAGCTCGATCCCGACCCGGCGCACGCGTCCGAGGTGGAGATCACGTTCACCCCGGACGGCGCCGGCACCCGGGTCGAGCTGGTGCACCGGCACCTCGACCGGCACGGCGAGACCTGGCCCGCGCTGGCCCGCGCGGTCGCCGCGGACGGCGGCTGGCCGACGATCCTCCGCCAGTACGCAGCCGCGCTCGACGTGCCGCCGGTGCGCGCCTCGATCGTCGTCGCGGCGCCGGTGGAGAAGGCATGGCGGGTCTACACCGAGCAGTACGGCAGCTGGTACCCGAAGGACCACTTCCTCGGCGACGGCCCGGCCGAGACCGTGGTCATCGAGCCGCGCGAGGGCGGCCGGTGGTACGAGCGGCAGCCCGACGGCTCCGAGCCGGAATGGGGCCGGGTGCTGGCCTGGCAGCCGCCGCACCGGCTGGTGCTGTCCTGGACGACCGGCGCGGGCTGGAAGCCGGACCCTGACCCGGCGCACTGGTCCGAGGTCGAGGTGCTGTTCTCGGCGGTGGCCGGCGGGACCAGGGTCGACCTGGAGCACCGCTACCTCGGCCGGCTCGGCGACGCGGCCGCGTCGATCCACGACGGTGTGTCCCACCCGGACTTCGGCCACCCCTACTACCTGCGCCGGTTCGCCGCCGCTGCGGAAGGGCGACCGGTCGGCTGAGCCGCGCCGCGTCCGGGTCTCCCCATTCCGGTTACCCGCCAGTACGGTCGGGGCATGGCTCTCGCAGCGCACCCGACGGTCGAGCGGCCCCCCGGCCCCGAGCTTGGCCGGCTGGAGCTGCTACGGCTGCTGCGGTCCCGGCAGCTCACGTCGTACCTGGACCGGGCGGTCGAGGTCGCGCCCGAGCTGGCGCACTTCCGGATCGGCCGCGAGCACGCCTACCTGGTCGGCACGCCGGAGCTGGTGCGCGAGCTGTTCGGCCCGCTCGGCCGGGTCGGGCGCAAGGGCCGTGGTCTGGAGCAGAGCCGGGTGCTGCTCGGCGACGGCCTGCTCACCAGCGAGGGCGACCTGCACCGGCAGCAGCGGCGGCTGATCCAGCCCGCATTCCACGCGACCCGGATCGAGGCGTACGCGCGGATCATGCGCACGGCCGCGGCCGAGCTGCCCGGGCGGGCCGGCTGGGCCGACGGCGCCGTCCGGGACATGGCCGCGGACATGGCCGCGCTGACCCTGCGGATCGTCGGCGAGACGCTGTTCGCCGCCGACCTCACCGACGACTCGACCGCGGTCTCCGCCGCGGTGGCCGAGCTGCTCGGCCGGTTCCAGCGGGTGATGGTGCCGGGCGGGACGCTGCTCAACCGGCTGCCGCTGCCCTCGACCCGGGTGCTGATGAGCGCGATCGCCGAGCTCGACACCGTGGTCGCGCGGCTCATCGCCGAGCAGCGCGCCGGGCTCGGCGACGACGGCACGGTGCTGGCCATGCTGCTGCACGCCCGGGACGAGGACGGCCGGCCGATGCCGGACCGGCTGATCCGCGACGAGGTGCTCACGCTGATGCTCGCCGGGCACGAGACCACGGCCAACGCGCTGGACTGGACCTGGCTGCTGCTGGACCGCAACCGGGCCGCGGCCGACCGGCTGCACGCCGAGCTGGACGCGGCACCGGCGAACCCCCGGCTGGCCGAGCTGCCGTACACGCACGCGGTGATCGCCGAGTCGATGCGGCTCTACCCGCCGGCGTGGGTGATGGGCCGGCGGATGACCGCGGACGTGACGTTGGCGGGCTGGTCGATCCCGGCCGGCTCGCTGGTGCTCGCCTCGCAGTGGGTCGTCCAGCGGGACGCGCGGTGGTGGCCGGACGCGCGCGCGTTCACCCCGGAGCGCTGGCTGACCGCGGACGGCCGGTACGACGAGGCGGCCCCGGGCCAGCCGCGCGGCGCCTACTTCCCGTTCGGGATGGGCCGGCGGGTCTGCATCGGCGAGTCGTTCGCGTGGACCGAGGCGGTGCTGGCGCTCGCCGCGCTGGCCCGCGACTGGGCGCCGACCCTCGTCCCCGGCCACCCGATCGCGCTGCGCCCGGCAGTCACCCTGCGCCCCATGCACGGCCTGCGCATGGTCCTGCACCGCCGCTGAGCAAGGGGATTTCGCCGGGGGCTGAACCGGAGGGCTCTCCGTGCGGTCGTTCGGAGGCCGACGTACGGTCGTCAGGTGAGCACCCCGCCCCCGATCACCACCCTCGGCGCGCTGCGCGCCTCCGGCCACGTGCACCGCGGCGTCAAGGCCGAGATCCGGGAAAACCTGCTGGCCCGGCTCGCCGCCGGCGAGCCGACCCTGCCCGGCATCGTCGGCTTCGAGGACACCGTGACCCCCGAGGTCGAGCGCGCGCTGCTGGCCGGCCACGACATGGTCCTGCTGGGCGAGCGCGGCCAGGGCAAGACGCGGCTGATCCGCACCCTCGCCGGCCTGCTGGACGAGTGGACTCCGGTGATCGCCGGCAGCGAGCTCAACGAGCACCCGTACGCGCCGATCTCGGTCTGGGGGCACCGGATCGTGGCCGAGCGCGGCGACGAGACACCGGTGGCCTGGAAGCACCGCTCGGAGCGGTACGGGGAGAAGCTGGCCACGCCGGACACCAGCGTCGGTGACCTGATCGGCGACGTGGACCCGATCAAGGTGGCCGCGGGCCGCACGCTCGGCGACCCGGAGACCGTGCACTACGGGCTCGTCCTGCGCACCAACCGCGGCATCTTCTCCGTCAACGAGCTGCCCGACCTGGCCGAGCGGATCCAGGTCGCGCTGCTCAACGTGCTGGAGGAGCGGGACGTC
>DATBFW010000046.1:0-41391 GCA_036558285.1 Mycobacteriales bacterium
GCCGTGCGCGAGCACCACGTCCAGGGACCGGAAGTCGCGCAGCACGTCGTCGAGCAGGATCGGGTCCGCGTACGCGTTCATCGAGCCGGGGAACGTCGAGGTGCCGCAGTGCACTACCAGCGGGACGCCGGCCTGCTGGCACAGCGCGTACGCCGGGTACATCGCGCGGTCGTTGGCCGGGAAGCCGCCGTGCACCGGATGCACCTTGCAGGCGACAGCGCCGAGCTCGAGCTGGCGGGCCAGCTCCTCCTCGACCGGGTAGTGCAGGTGCGGGTTGACGTTCGCGACCAGCCGCATCCGGTCGGAGTGCGCGGTCAGCGGCAGCAGGTCCTCGACCGGCTGGATCCCCGTCACCTTCGGGCTGTACTCGGCGAACAGCAGCGCGACGTCCACGCCCTCGGCGGCCAGGTAGGCGTCGAACCGGGCCGGGTCGACCGTGCCGTCGGCGTCGTAGACAGCGTCGATCAGCCCGGTGTCGCCGAAGTCCTGGGCCCAGGTCCGCCAGGCCGGCTTGAGCGTCGGCAGCCGCGCCGCGTGCAGGTGCACGTCGACCAGCGGGCGCCCGTCCAGCATCAGGTGATCGTCTCCGCCGCGGCCGCCTCCGCCGGGGGCAGCGGCTCGATCAGCACGGTCGCCGCCATCTCGCGCAGCTCGACCCGGCGGATCTTGCCGGTCGCGGTGGTCGGGTAGCCGTCGACGAACACGATCCGCCGCGGTCGCTTGACCGACGGCAGGCCGGCCCGGCAGAACTGGATCAGCTCGTCCTCGGTGGCCTCGGCGCCGTCCCGCAGCACCACGTACGCCACCGGCTTCTCCAGGCCGTCCGCGTCGGTCGCGGCGACCACGATCGCCTGCGCGACCGCGTCGTGGCCGAGCAGCCGCTCCTCCACCTCGGCCGGCGCGACCCAGATCCCGCTGGCCTTGAGCATGTCGCCGGTGCGGCCGAGGCAGCTGTAGTAGCCGTCGTCGGTGCGCACGTACGTGTCGCCGGTGCGCAGCCACTCGCCCTGGAAGACCTGGCGGGACGCCGCGTAGCGGGACCAGTAGCCGGTCGCGGTCGAGTCGCCGCGGACGAACAGCGTGCCGGGCACGCCCGGGTCGACCTCGCGGCCGTCGTCGCCGAGGATTCTCAGGTCGTAGCCGGGCACGGCGACGCCGGTGGTGCCCGGCCGGACCTCGCCGGGCCGGTTGGACAGGAAGATGTGCAGCATCTCGGTCATGCCGATGCCGTCGAGGATGTCGACGCCGAAGTGGCCGGTCCAGCGCTGGTAGAGGGCGCCCGGCAGCGCTTCGCCGGCGCTCACCGCGGTGCGCACCCCGGCCAGCGCGTCGGCCGGCAGCTGCGCGCGCAGCATGTTCGCGAAGAACGTGGGACCGGCGAAGAACAGCGTCGCCCCGCATCTGCCGGCCCGCTCGACCAGCGCGTCCGGCCGGGACGGCGCCGGCTCCAGCACGGCGGCCGCACCCACGGACAGCGGGAACAGCAGGCTGTTGCCCAGCCCGTACGCGAAGAACGCCTTGGCCGCGGACAGGCAGCGGTCGTCGGGCCGGATCCCGAGCACCTGCGACCCGTACGTCTCGCAGACCACGGCGACCGAGCCGTGCCGGTGCATCGCCGCCTTCGGCTTGCCGGTGGTGCCGGAGGTGTAGAGCCAGAACGCCGGGTCGTCCTCGTCGGTGTCGTGCACGGACCCGTCCGCACCGGACAGTTCGTCGAGCGGGTGCACGGGCAGCGGGCTCGGCACCGGGCCGGCGGCGAGGATGCCGCGCAGCTGCGGGGCGGAGGCCGCGGCGACGGCGGCGAGATCGGCGAACTCGGGGCTGACCGCGAGCAGCCTGGCCCGGGAGTCGCGCAGCAGCTCGGCCAGGCCGTCGGCGCGGGACATCGTCGACACCGGCACCGGGACCGCACCCATCCGCATCGCGGCCAGGTAGACCACGACGAACTCGGGCGAGTCGGCCATGAACATCAGGACCCGCTGCTCGGGTTGCAGCCCGAGCCCGCGCAGGCCGGCCGCGGTGCGGACCACCCGGTCGTGCAACTCGGCGTAGGTCACGTCGCCGGCCGGGCCGGTCAGCGCGAGCCGCGGCCCGTCGCCGGCCCCGATCCGCCGGTCCAGCAGGTAGTCACAGGCGTTGAACCGGGTCATCGCGGCGCTCCCTCAGCCTCCGCTAAGCAAGGTGCACGTACTCGTAGTCGAACGGCTTGCCGTTGATCCCCTGCTTCGGCGGGGCGATCCAGGCCGCGATCCTGCCACGCTCGTGGACCGGCTGCATCAGCGAGCGCACGTACGTCTTGTCTGTCTCGGTCGGCAGCCACTTCCCCTGCTCGGCGGCCCATTCCTGGGCCGTCAGCGGGCGGCCGTCCGGCGCCGCCTCGATCCCGGCGAACGCGCCGACCTTGCGGTTGAACGCCACGTGCGGCAGGGCCAGCCGCTGCGGCAGGCCGGCCTGCTCGAGGATCCGGTTCCACCGCTTGACCCCGCCCTGGCAGTCGGCGATGTATTCGCGGCGCAGGTCGGTGTTCAGCCCGACCAGCGCGGCCACTTCGGTCGTGCCGATGTCGCCGTCGACCAGCGCGTCGACGTGGATGGCGTCGTCGGTGAGCTTGTGGTCGTCCTTGCGCCGGCCCTCCATCCAGCGGCCCTTGAGCCCGGCGGTGTAGTAGTTCGCCACGTTGGTCGAGGTGTCCCCGCCGAACAGGTCGAGGCTGACGGAGTAGTGGAAGTTGAGGTATTTCTGGATCACGTCCAGCGGGACGACGCCGAGCCCGCCCACGTCGTCGGTGTCGTTCTCGACCATGACCTGCGCGGTGCGCTCGACCACCCGGTCGACCCCGGTGGTGCCCACCATCATGTGGTGGGCCTCCTCCTTGAGCATGAACTCGCAGGTGCGGCTCAACGGGTCGAAGGCCGACTCCTTCAGCGTGCCGAGCTGATACTTGCCGTCCCGGTCGGTGAAGTACGTGAACATGTAGAACGACAGCCAGTCCGGCGTCTCCTCGTTGAACGCGCCCAGGATGCGCGGGGCGTCCTCGCTGCCGGAGTTGCGGTGCAGCAGCTCCTCGGCCTCCTCGCGCCCCTCGCGACCGAAGTACGCGTGCAGCAGGTAGACCATCGCCCAGAGGTGCCGGCCCTCCTCGACGTTCACCTGGAACAGGTTGCGCAGGTCGTACAGGGACGGGGCGGTGGCGCCGAGGTTGCGCTGCTGCTCGACACTGGCCGGCTCGGTGTCGCCCTGGATGACGATCAGCCGCTGCAGGTCGGCGCGGTATTCGCCCGGCACCTTCTGCCAGGCCGGCTCGCCCTTGTGCTGGCCGAAGCCGATGGCCCGGTCCTTCTCCCGGTCGGCCAGGAAGATGCCCCAGCGGTAGTCCTTCATGACCACGTGGTCGAAGTGGGCCCAGCCGTCGCGGCCGACGTTGATCGCGGTGCGAAGGTAGACGTCCTCGGTCGGCAGCGCCGGACCCATCGACTCCCACCAGTTCAGGAAGTTGGGCTGCCAGGACTCCAGCGCCCGCTGCAGCCGGCGGTCCTCCTTGAGCTCGACGTTGTTCGGGATCTTCTCCTCGTAGTCAGCTCTCATCTCAGACCCGCTTCCGGTCGAAGTCGGCGCGCTGCCCGGTGCCGAACTTGCGCAGCGCGCCGTCCGGACCGGCCGCATTCGGTCGGGTGAAGATCCAGTTCTGCCAGGCGGACAGCCGGCCGAAGATCTTCGTCTCCAGCGTCTCCGGCCCGGCGAACCGGTAGTTGGCCTCCAGGCCGGACAGCGCGTCCGGGCTGAAGCTGGCCCGCTCCTCCAGCGAGATGCGGACCTCCTCCTCCCAGTCGATGTCGTCCGGGGCGAACGTGACCAGGCCGAGCTCCGCGGCCTCGGCCGCCTCCAGCGGGCGGCCGGCCGCCTCCTCGGCCCGCTTCAGCCCGTCGGCGTCACCCCAGAACCGGGTGCGCAGCCGGGTCAGCCCGTTGCCCATCGGCAGCGGGCCAAGGTTCATCGGTCCCACCGTGACCGTGGCCGGGTCGGCGTCGGGATCGACGTCCTCGAAGACGCCGGCCAGCTGGAACGAGCGGTCCGCGGCCAGCGCCAGCTCCAGCAGGCTGCCGGCGAAGCACGAGCCCGGCTCGATCAGCGCGACCAGGCTGCGGCTGGTGACGTCCAGGCGCTTCAGCGTCCGCTTGAGGAAGTGCACGATCTCGTTGGCCAGCCAGCCGGTGTCGGCCAGCAGCTGCTCGTCGTGCGCGAGCACGGCGGCCGGGTCGCCGGCCGTGCGCAGTACCCAGGTGCCGAGCTCCGGCTCGTTGGTCCGCAGGTCCAGGATCAGGTCGTCCAGCTCGCGGGTCATCGCCAGCGGCCAGGAATCGGCGCCGAGCTCGGCCGGCGGCCGCTCCGGCCCCCGTACGGTGATCTCGACCAGCCCGCGCTCGCGGTCGAGCCGCGCGGTGACGTGCCGGTAGCCGATCGCGGTGTCGGTGCGCTCCTTGTCCAGCGATGGGAGCACGATGCCGGTCGCCTGTGGACGGTCGGAGCGCGCGGCCAGCTCGGCGGCGCGGGCGGCGACCGTCTCGTCCCACTTTGCCCGCGGCACCGCCTCGTCGACCAACCGCCACTGCACCGCCTTCCGGCCGCCGACGCCCTCGGACCGGGTCGAGAACCAGTCGGCCAGATCGCGGCGCACGTGCCGCTTGTCGACCACCCTGGTCAGCCCGCCGGTGCCGGGCAGCACGCCGAGCAGCGGCAGCTCGGGCAGCGAGACCGCGGACGAGCGGTCGTCGACGAGCATGATGTGCTCGCAGGCCAGCGCGAGCTCGTAGCCGCCACCGGAGGCGGTGCCGTTCACCGCGGCCAGGTAGGCCTGTCCGGAGTGGACGGTCGCGTCCTCGATCGCGTTGCGGGTCTCGTTGGTGAACTTGCAGAAGTTCACCTTCCACGGGTGCGGCGAGGCGGCCAGCATCCGGATGTTGGCGCCGGCGCAGAAGACCTTGTCCTTGGCGCTGGTGAGCACGACCGTGCGCACCTCGGGGTGCTCGAACCGCAGCCGCTGGACCGCGTCGTGCAGCTCGATGTCCACGCCGAGGTCGTACGAGTTGAGCTTGAGCTCGTAGCCGGGAACCAGGCCGCCGTCCTCGGCGACGTCCATCGCCAGCGTCGCGACCGTGCCGTCGATGCTGAGCTTCCAGTGCCGGTACGCGTCCGGGGCCGTCCGGAACTCGACCGTCGTCATGCCTCATGCTCTACATGTGGACGCCACATCGTCAAGAGTTCGTAGAATGACGCCGTGACCGCACCCAGCATGTCGCGGCGGCACGCGGCCGGCGCGGAGAGCGCCCGCGGGCTGCTGCTCACCGTGCTCGGCGAGTTCGTGCTGCCGGCCGGGGGCGTCGCCTGGACCTCCGCGGTCATCGACGTGCTCGGCCGGCTCGGGGTGGAGGAGAAGGCGACCAGGCAGGCACTGATGCGGACGGCGACCGACGGCTGGCTGGCGGCGGAGCGGGTCGGCCGGCGGACCCGGTGGCGGCTCACCCCGGCCGGCGAGCGGCTGCTCACCGAGGGCACGTCGCGCATCTACGGTTTCCGGGCAACGCTGCCGGACTGGGACGGACGCTGGCTGCTGGTGCTGGCGCGCGCGCCGGAGACCGTTCGGGGCGCCCGCCACCATCTGCGCACCCGGCTGACGTGGGCCGGACTGGGCAGCGCCGCGCCCGGGGTGTGGATCAGCCCGCATGCGGAGCGGGTCGCGGAGGTCGAGTCGGTGCTGACCGGGGCGGGCGTGGTCGGGGCACAGGTGTTCGTCGCCGAGCACGCCGGCCGGGGTGACCTGACCGCGATGGTGCGCGAGGCCTGGGACCTGGCCCGCATCGAGGCCGGCTACCAGGCGTTCCTGGCCGAGTTCGCGACGGCGGGCGGCGACCCGCTGGTCCGGCTGGTCGAGCTGGTGCACGCCTGGCGGCGGTTCCCCGCGATCGACCCGGAGCTGCCGACGGCGCTGCTGCCGCCACAGTGGAGCGGCATCCAGGCAGCGGCGCTGTTCCGCCGCCGCCACGCCGCGTGGGCCGCGGCCGCGGCCGCCGACTGGTCCCGCCTCGCAGCCTGAGCCGGCCACCTTGTCAGCCCGCACCCGGCCTACATGACCTCCCGGCCGGCCGCGGGAAGGACGGCGGACAGCGGAACGAGCCGGCGCGAGAGTGGAGGAGAGGGTCGGGCGCGGGAGGGCCGTTGCGGCGCGGGAACGACCGACGGGCCCGGGAACGAGCCGCAGCGGACGGAACGGTCGGGCGCGGGAACGACCGGCGGACCCGGGAACGCGCACCGGCGCGGCAGCGAGAGGCGGGTGTGGGAAGGCCGTTGGGCGCGGGGGTGGGCCGCCGGGCGCAGAGGCGTTGCGGGCGGGGACCGGGTGGGCGGAGGCTCGGTGCATGAAGGTGCGACTCGCGTACGGCCGCAGCGGGCTGGAGACCGACTTCCCGGACGACGCGGTGGTCGTCGCCCCCGACCACCGCGAGGCCGCGGCCGACCAGGTGGCCGCGCTGCGCCGGGCGCTGCGCGAGCCGGTCGCCGGTCCGCCGCTGCGCGAGCAGGTCAGGCCCGGCCAGACGGTCGCGATCTCCGCCTGCGACGGCACCCGTCCGCAGCCGCGGGAGCTGATGATCCCGGCCGTGCTCGACGAGCTGGACGGGATCGTCCGGCCCGAGGACGTCACCGTGCTGGTCGCGACCGGCACCCACCGCGCCAACACCCGCGACGAGCTGGTGGAGATGTTCGGCGCGCAGACCGTCGACCGGGTCCGCATCGTCAACCACGACGCCCGGGACGACTCGACCCTGCAGTGGGTCGGCACGTTCGGCGAAGGCGTACCGGTCTGGCTCAACCGCGAGTGGTGCGCGGCCGACGTGAAGATCACCACCGGCTTCGTCGAGCCGCACTTCTTCGCCGGCTTCTCCGGCGGCCCGAAGATGGTCGCGCCCGGCCTGGCCGGCCTGGATACCGTGTTGACCCTGCACGACGCCCGCCGCATCGGCCACCCGGACGCCCGCTGGGGCATCACCGAGGGCAATCCGGTGCACGACGACGTGCGGGCGATCGCGGCCGGGACCGGCGTCGACTTCGCCCTCGACGTGGTGCTCAACCGCGACCAGGACATCGTCCAGGCGTTCGGCGGCGAGCTGTTCGCCATGCACAAGGCGGCGATCGAGACCGCCCGGGTGGTGGCGATGCGCCCGGTCGACCGCTACTTCGACGTGGTCGTCACGACGAACTCCGGCTTCCCGCTGGACCAGAACCTCTACCAGGCGGTCAAGGGGATGAGCGCCGCCGCCCAAGTGGTCCGCGAGGGCGGGGTGATCGTCTGCGCCGCCGAGTGCCGGGACGGCTTCCCGAACCACGGCTCGTACCAGGAGGTGCTGTCCTCGGCGCCGTCGCCGGAGGCGCTGCTGGCCGAGATCAGCGGCCGGCCGAAGACCGTGCCGGACCAGTGGCAGGTGCAGGTGCAGGCCAAGATCCAGGCCAGGGCCAGGGTCGTGGTCCGCAGCGGCTACCTCGGCGAGGAGCAGCTGGCCGCGGCGCACCTCGGCTACACCGACGACGTCGCGGCCGCGGTACGGGACGCGCTCGGTGCCGCCGGGCCGGGCGCCGGGGTGTGCGTCCTGCCGGAGGGCCCGCAGACGATCCCGTACGTCGCGGCCTGATGCAGCCGGTCACAAGTTTGCACTGGTTGCTAACAGGGTGTGTCCATAGTCGACTCTGATGTAGCAGCCGCAGCGAAAGTGGCATGCTTTCCGAAATCGGTGACCGGAGAGCGGCGGAGGCAGGAGCGGTGGAGCGACCGGCGTGGGCACCGGCCGAGCTCGATCTCGACCGACCCAACGCGGCCCGGATGTACGACTACTACCTGGGCGGTTCGCACAACTTCGCGGTCGACCGGGAGCTGGCCGGCAGGGTGCTCGAGGCGTGGCCGGACATGCCCAGGGCGGCCCAGGCCAACCGGGCTTTCCTGCGCCGCGCGGTGCGCTTCCTCGCCGACCAGGGCATCCGGCAGTTCCTCGACATCGGCTCCGGCATCCCGACCGTCGGCAACGTGCACGAGGTGGCCAAGGCAGCGGCCCCGGACGCCCGGGTCGTCTACGTCGACACCGACCCGGTCGCGGTCGCGCACAGCCGGGCGATCCTGGCCGGCGACGCGCAGACTACGGTGGTGGAGGCCGACGGCCGCGACCCCGCCGGGCTGCTGGCGCACCCGGGCGTGACCGGCCTGCTCGACCTGCACCAGCCGGTCGGGCTGCTCATGGTCGCGCTGCTGCACTTCGTGCTGGACGAGGGCGACCCGCGCGGCATCCTGGCCGGGTATGCCGCCCGCCTCGCCCCGGAGAGCTGGCTGGTCGTCTCGCACGGCAGCACCGACACCGCGCCGGGCGTGGCGATGATGGAGAAGCTGTACGAGCAGACCTCCACCCCGATCCAGATGCGCAGCCGGGGCGAGCTCGAGCTGCTGCTGACCGACGTCGACCTGGTCGATCCCGGGATCGAGTTCCTGCCCGCGTGGCGGCCGGACCACCCCGACGACGTGGCCGGCGGCGCGAGCTGGGCCAGCGGCTACGGCGCGGTAGGTCGGTTGACGTGACCGCGGCCGCCCGGCCGGGCGAGCAGCCGGTCCCGCTGGACGCTCCCCGGGCGCGGGAGTGCCTGCTGGAGTGCGTCCGGGAGCTGGCCAATGTGGCCCGGGAGACCAGCTACGTCGCGCTCGACCGGGACGCCCTGGACGACTACCTGACCGGCGTGGTCGGCGAGCTGGTCCGCGCGCTGTCGGCGGAGCCGTTCAGCACCGCCACAGCGTACGAGCTGGGCAGTGACCTGATCGGCGCGCACTTCACCGGTCCGGAGATCTCCGGGCGGCTGGTCAAGGTGCTGGGTTCCCGGCTGCTGCCAGATGCCGGGCTCGACCGGGAGCCGTAC
The DNA here is from genome assembly GCA_036558285.1 of Mycobacteriales bacterium. Classification (GTDB taxonomy): domain Bacteria; phylum Actinomycetota; class Actinomycetes; order Mycobacteriales; family CADCTP01; genus CADCTP01. The sequence goes on from DATBFW010000046.1 coordinate 8,947, forward strand.
CGGTCCAGGCTGGCGGCGCTGCTCGGCGCGGCCACCACCGGCTACGCCCGGGCGCTGAAGGACCGCGCGCTGGACGACCAGGAGACGATCGTCCGCGCCTCGATGATCGCCCGGGCCGAGGCGGAACGGGCGCTGCGGGACAGCGAGGAGCGGCGCTGGCACGAGGCCAGGCACGACCCGCTGACCGGCCTGCCCAACCGGCTCGGCCTGACCGAGGCACTGACCAGGACGCTCGACCGCGCCGCGCCGGCCGACACGATCGGGCTGGCCCTGCTCGACCTGGACCGGTTCCACGCGCTCAACGACACCCTCGGGCCGGACACCGCTGACCGGCTGCTGGCCACGGTCGCGGTGCGGCTGTCCGAGCACGCCGGCGGGCGGCTGCTGGCCCGGCTCGGCGGCGACGAGTTCGCGCTGCTGGTGCCGGGCGGCGGTGACCTCGTCGCGGCCGCGACCACGCTGCTGGACGCGCTGGCCGGCGCGCCGCTGCAGGTCGGGCCGACGCCGCTGACCGTGACCGCGAGCGCCGGTCTGGCCGAGCGGCGGGTCGCCGGGCTCGACGTGGACGAGCTGCTCCGGTCCGCCGACATCGCGCTGACCTGGGCCAAGTCGGACGGCCGCCACCGGTGGCGGCGGTTCGACCCGATCCGCAACGCCGCCGACACGGCCCGCTGGGGCCTGGCCGCCGAGCTGCCGGCCGCGGTCCGGGACGGCGTCCTCGAGGTGCACTACCAGCCGATGGTCGGGCTGGCCGACGGCCGGCTGCACGCGGTCGAGGCGCTGGTCCGGTGGAACCACCCGCGGCAGGGGCTGCTGCTGCCCGGCCGGTTCATCGCCGCCGCCGAGGAGACCGGCGTGGTCGTGCCGCTGGGCCGGCAGGTGCTCGCCGCCGCCTGCGCCGAGGCCGCGTCCTGGGACCGGCTGACCCCGGACCCGCCGCTGGTCAGCGTCAACGTCGCCGCCGGGCAGCTGCGTGACCCCGGGCTGGTCGCGGACGTGGTCGACATCCTGGCCGCGACCGGGCTGCCGCCGGAACGGCTGCAGCTGGAGCTGCTGGAGACCGCGGTCATCCAGCCCGAGGACTCGGCCCTGACCGCGCTGCGGGCGCTCGCCGACGCGGGGCTGCGGATCGCCGTGGACGACTTCGGCACCGGCCAGGCCAACCACGCCTACCTGCGCCGGCTGCCGCTGCACGAGATCAAGCTGGCCGCCGAGTTCGTCACGGGGGTCGGCGGCCCGGACGGCGACACGCTCGACCAGCACCTCGCGGCCAGCCTCATCGACCTCGGCCACACGCTCGGGCTGACCGTGACCGCCGAGGGCGTGGAGACCGCGCACCAGGCCGAGTGGCTGCGCTCGGCCGGCTGCGACACCGCGCAGGGCTGGCACTTCTCCCCCGCCCTGCCCGGCGTGGAGGTACGGCCGCTGCTGGCGCGATGACCGCGCCGCCGCTGGACCCGTGCCGGCTCGACCCGGCCGCCTCGCTGAACCGGGCCCGCCTGGACGGTCGGGACGCGCGCGGGCTGCTGTCCGCACCCGCGCTGCGCGGCCTGGCCGAGGCGGCCGGGCTGCGGCCGGACGGGCCGCTGCGGTCGTACCTCGACCGGTGCCTGGCCGATGGGGTGCCGGCCGCGGCTGCGGTGGCGGCGGAGTTCGGCACCAGGCTGGGCCGGCTGCTGGCCGCGCTGCGGGCCGGCGACCGGTCGGTCAAACCGGAGTGGGACGCGACCTGGTGGGACCGGTGGACCGGGACGACGACCGTCTGGCTCGGCGGCGGCCTGTGTGCCGGGGCGTTCGGGGCGGTGGTCGCCGGGCGGGCGGGCGAGCTGGTCGGCCCCGGCTGCCGGCTGGTCGTCGCGCCGGAACCGACCGACCTGCCGCTGGTCGGCGCGGCCAGGCTGGCCACCCGCCCGGACGGCAGCGCGCTGGTCCTGGATTTCGGGCACACGCTGGTCAAGCGGGCGGTGGCCGGGTACGCGAGCGGCCGGCTGGTGTCGCTGCGCCGGCTCGGGCCCGCGCCGGCCGCGCCGGAGGAGACCGCTGGCGGTCCGCTGGCCGACGCGGTCGCCGCCACCGTGGCCACGGCCTGGGCCGACGCCGGCCGGCCGGCGGGACCGGCGGTGGCGGCGATGGCCGCGTACGTCAAGGACGGGCAGCCGGTGCGGGTGCCGCTGGGCACGTACACCCGGTTGGCCGACGTGCCGGGCCGGCTCGCCGCCCGGCTGCGGGACCTGCTCGGCACCGAGCTGCCGCTGCTGCTGGTGCACGACGGCACCGCCGCGGCCCAGGCGGTGCCGCCCGACCCGCACGCGGCGGTCGTCCTGCTCGGCACCTCGATCGGCGTCGGTTTCCCGCACCCCTGCCCCGACCTGGGCCTAGTGTGATCCGGTGGCCAGGCGGGCGCGGATCGAGGACGTGCACGAGATCGCCGGCGGGATGCCGTTCGTGACCGTCGAGGACATCGGCCCTGGCCGGCCGGTCTACCAGGTCGGGCGGAAGTCGTTCGTGTTCTTCCGCAACCCGCGGCCGGACGCGGTCGACCCGCGGACCGGCGAACGGTACGACGACGTGATCGTCTTCTGGGTCGGCAGCGAGGCGGACAAGCAGGCGCTGGTGCAGGACGAGAGCACGCCGTTCTTCACTACGAAGCACTTCGACGGGCACCTGAGCGTGCTGCTGCGAGGCAGCCGGGTCGGCGAGCTGTCCCGGCAGGAGCTGGCCGAGGTGGTCCAGGAAGCCTGGCTGAGCCGGGCGTCCCGGCGCCGGGCGGCCGACTGGCTGGCCGCGAACCCGCCCGGCTGAGCCCGGGGTCAGCGCCGCTCGGACCGGCGCCGGCGCAGCGCCCAGGCCGCGATCGCGAGCAGGACCACCGCGGCCAGCGCGATGGCCGCGCCCCGTCCGAACGCCTTCTCCACCCGCTGGTACGAGTTGCCGGCCACGAAGCCGAGCAGCACGGTCGCCACGCCCCAGACCAGCCCGCCGGCCGCGTTCGCGACCAGGAACCGCCGGTACGGCATCAGCGACATCCCGGCCAGCGCCGGCATCACCGCCCGGAAGAACGCGACCGACCGGCCCAGGAACACCGCGATCGAGCCGCGCCGGGCCAGCAGCGCCCGGGCACCGTCGATCCGCTCCCGGTGCCGGTCGAGCATCCTGGCCCGCAGCATCCGGGGGCCGGCGTGCCGGCCGACCTCGTAGCCGACGCTGTCCCCGACGATCGCCGCCAGCACGACCGCGACGGTCATCCCGGTCAGGCTGACGGTGCCCCGCGAGGCGGCCACGCCGCCGAGGATCGCCGCGGTCTCGCCGGGCACGAGGAAGCCGACGAACACCGCGTCCTCGGCGAACACGAGCGCGGTGACGACGACGTAGACCAGCGCCGGGGAGGCGGTCAGCACGGACTCGAGCAGACCGCTCACCCCCTTCGTCCCGACCGGCGCCGACGGCGCCAGCCTACGTGCCGGGGGGCGAGCGGCCGACGACCCCGATCGGCGGGATCGGGGTCGTCGGCGGCGTGCCGCTCAGAACGTGCGGATGGCGATCTCCGCCGGGGCACTGAACAGGTCGACGAGCTCGTCGTCCAGCTTGACCAGGGTGAGCGAGGCGCCCGCCATGTCCAGCGAGGTGCAGTACTCGCCGACGTAGTTGCGGCGGACGTGGATGCCGCGCGACTCAAGCTGCTGGTGGGCCCGCCCGTACAGGATGTAGAGCTCGCTGATCGGGGTGCCGCCGAGCCCGTTGATCATCAGCGCCACGTCGTCGCCCTGCTGGTACGGCAGGTCGGTGACGACCGCGTCGAGCAGCTCGTCGACGATCGCGTTGGCGGAGGCCAGCTTCTCCCGGCGGCGACCCGGCTCGCCATGGATGCCGACGCCCATCTCCATCTCGTCGCCGCCGAGCTCGAACAGCGGCGAGCCCTTGGCCGGCGGCGTGCAGGAGGTCAGCGCCATGCCCATGGTCCGGGTGACCGAGTTGACCCGGTTGCCGATCTTCACCAGGTCGTCGAGCCCGGCGCCCTTCTCGGCGGCCGCGCCGACCGCCTTGATGACGAAGAAGTTGCCGGCCACGCCACGCCGCCCGACCGTGTACGTCGAGTCCTTCACCGCGACGTCGTCGTCGACGACGACCGTCTCGATCCGTACGCCCTCGGCCTCGGCCATCTCCTTGCCCATGTCGAAGGCCATCCGGTCACCGGTGTAGTTGTTGATCAGGTGCAGCACGCCCTTGGGCGTGTTGAGCAGCTTGCTGGTCTCCAGCACGTAGTCCATCGGCGGCGCCGCGAACACGTTGCCGGGACAGGCCGCGTCGAGCATGCCCTTGCCGACGATCATCACGTGCGCGGGCTCGTGCCCGGAGCCGGAGCCCTGGATGATCGAGACCTTGTCGTCGCTGGGCGCGTCGGCCCGCATGATCAGGTTGTAGTCGGGGACGTACTTGAGCGTGTCGGGGTTCGCCAGCGCGATCCCGGTGAGCATCTCGGGGACGAAGTTGTTGGGGTCGTTGACGAACTTCTTCACGTCACACTCCTCTGTGGACAGATGCTGCGGTCAGCGCCGGTCGGCCCAGCCGGCGGCGATCTGCTCGGCCATGACCGCGACGGCGGTCGCGCCGGCGTCCACGGAGCCGATGCTCCGCTCGCCGGTGTAGCTGGCCCGGCCACGCCGGGCCTGCATGGTCTTGGTCGCGTCGGCCCGCTCCCGGGCCGTGGTCGCGAACGCCTGCGCTCCGTCGCCGCCGGACCGCAGCGCCTCCTCCAGCGCGTCCGTCGCCGGGACGATCGCGTCGAGCAGGGTCTTGTCGCCCAGCTCGGCCTTGCCTCTGGCCATGACGCCTTCGGACGCCGCGCGCAACGCGGCGACGAGCGTGTCGGCGTCCACTTCGGACTTGTCGCCGATCGTGCTGGCGGCGCGCAGGAACATCGTGCCCCAGATCGGCCCGGAGGTGCCGCCGATGCGGCCGGTGATCGTCACCGCGACCTTCTTGAGGAACGTGGCGATGTCGGTGCGGTCGATGCCGTCCCAGTCGGCCAGCACGACCTCGAAGCCGCGGGCCATCGAGTAGCCGAAGTCGCCGTCGCCGACGACCGCGTCGAGGTCGCCGAAGTATTTCTCGTTGTCCACGGCCGTCTGCGCGATGGTGCGCACGACGAACTCGACGTCGGCGAGGTCACCGGCCATCGGGAGCTCCATTCGGTCCGGCCATGCAGGCCTCCAGGTCGGTCAGTTCGATGAGATCGCCGGGGTGGGCGGCGGTCCGGTTGGCCAGCACCGCGGCCGGCTCACCGGGGTCGCCGAGCGAGCTGACGACGAGCGCAGCGCCGGAGAAGTCCTCGTCCTCGGTGTAGGCGTTGACGGTGATGACCGCCGGCAGCCCGGCACCGGACGCGGCGAGCAGCCCGTTGCGGGAGTCCTCGACGACGACCGTGCGGGAGGGGTCGGCAGCCAGCTCCCGCACGGCCAGCTGGTAGATGTCCGGCGCGGGCTTCTTCGCCGGCACGATGTCGCCGGCGAAGACCGCGACGTCCCGGGCCAGCTCCGGCCCGGCCGCGTGCTCGAGCACGGCCCGTACGGACGGCTCGGCCGAGGTGGAGGCGACCGCGAGCCGCCAGCCGGCGTCGGTGGCGGCGGCGATGACGCGCCGGATGCCGGGCCGGCCGGGCAGCTTCCCCTCGGCGACCATCGCCGTGTAGATCTCGGTCTTGCGCCGGTGCCAGGCCGCGACCGCCTCGTCCTGGCCGGCCTTGTCGGCCGGCAGCCCGGCCTCGGCGACGAACTGCGGGGTGAGCAGGCTGCGCATCCGCTCCTTGCCGCCGCCGATGGCCAGCCTGGCCGCGTAGTCCTCTTCCGACCAGCGCACCGGCAGGCCGAACTCTTCGAACGTCTGGTTGAACGCGGGCAGGTGCCCGTACCGCTCGGTGTCGGCGAGCACGCCGTCGCAGTCGAAGATCAGCGTGGTCGGCACGCCTAGGCCGCCTTCCCGACGCTGCCGAACCGGCGCATGTGCTCGGCCGCCATCTCCTTCACCGCCGCGTGCACCGCGGTGAACAGCGACGGCGGGTCCCACTTGTTCTTCTGCTCGGCCTCCTTGAGGAACTCGAGGTTGGACTTCATGTACGCGACCTTGAGCGCCGTGGAGATGTTGATCTTGGCGCAGCCGCGGCCGATGAGGTCGGTGAACTGGTCGTCGGACATCCCGGTGCCGCCGTGCAGCGCCATCGGGATGTCCACCCGGGCGACGATGTCGGAGACCCGCTGCGCGTCCAGGGTCGGCGTCCTGGAGTAGACCCCGTGCGCGTTGCCGATCGCCGGCGCGAACACGTCCACCCCGGTCGTCTCGATGAACCGCACCACGTCGTCCAGGTCCTGGCGGGCGGCCTCCTGGTCCGAGCCGATGTCGTCCTCGACCCCGGTGATGGACTCGACCTCGCCCTCGACCTGCGCGCCGTACTGCTTGGCCTCGGCGACGACCTCGACCGTCTGCCGCTGGTTCTCCTCGATCGGCATCCGGGAGGCGTCGAAGAGCACCGAGTTCCACCCGGTCGCGAGGCACCGGCTGATCACGTCCCGGTCGGGGCAGTGGTCGAGGTGCAGGGCGACCGGAACGGGCACGTTCGCGGTCATCGTCGTCCACATGCCGTAGAGCACGTCGTAGCCGATCGAACGGACGGTCTTCACCGAGGTCTGGACGATCAGCGGAGCGCGCTGCTCGGTCGCGGCGGCCAGCACCGCCTCGAGCGTGAGGTCGTTGACGATGTTGATCGCGGCCACGCCGTACCGCTCGCGGTAGGCCGCTGAGAGGATCTCTCCGGTCGGAACGACAGGCATCGGCCACCCTCCGTCGGCCACCATCCGTCGGTGGCCCCGACGCTAGGCGTGCCGCGTCCGCGCCGCGTCCGGGAAGCTCCCCGTCCTCAAGGTGGGGATTTCCCCCAGCGCGGCCAGCTCGGTGCGGTTGCGCGCCCCGGTCTTCCGCAGCACCGCGCCGACGTGCTTCTCCACCGTCTTCACCGAGATCACCAGTGCCTCGGCGATCTGCTTGTCCCGCAGACCGCGGCGGACCAGCCCGAACACCTCCCGCTCCCGCTCGGTCAGCGGCACCGCGTCGGCCACCCCGGACAGCGCCGCCGCCGGCACCATCGACCGACCCTCGGCGGCTGCAAGCAGCGCCCGGGCCAGCTCGGTGCCGGTCGCGTCGTCGACCAGCCACCCGCTGGCACCGGCCCGGACGGCCGCCGCGGCCCGCTCCTGGTCCCGCCGGCCGCACAGCACCAGCACGACCGCGGCCGGGTCGAGCCCGCGGAACGCCCGCACCCCGGCCAGCCCGTCCGGATCGGCCAGGTCGAGGTGGGCGACCACGACGGCCGGCGCCAGCAGCCGGTACGCGTCCAGGGCGGCGGCGACCGAGTCGACCTCGCCGGCCACCTGCAGCGCCGGCTCGCCGGCGGCGAGCAGCCGGACCAGGCCGGCCCGGGTGATCGGGTGCGGCGCGGCGACCAGCACCCGGACCCGGCCGGCCGCGACCCCCGCGGCCCCGTCCAGCGGCGCGCTGACCCGCACCCGGGTGCCCCAGCCGGCCACCGACTCGACCTCGAGGGTCCCGCCGATCAGCCGGGCCCGCTCGCGCATCCCGCGCAGCCCGATGGAGCCGGTCGCCTCGTCGGCGGAGAAGCCCTGCCCGTCGTCCTGGACCAGCACGGCGACCGTGCCGTCCTCGTGGATCACCCCGATCCGCACCGATCGTGCGCCGGCGTGCCGGACCGCGTTGGTCAGCGCCTCCTGGGCGATGCGGAACAGCTGGTGCGCCAGCCCGTCCGGCAGCGGCACCGGGACGCCGGCCTCGACCAGCCGGACGTCGAGGTTGCCGGTCCGGTTGGCCCAGCCGAGCTCCAGTTGCAGCGCCTCGGCCAGCGACCGGCCCTCCAGCGGGGACGGCGCCAGGCCGAGGACGGTACGGCGGGTCTCGGCCAGCGCGGTCACCGCGGACTGCCTGGCCCGGTCGATCTCCTCGCCGGGGTCGGCCTCCCGGCCGGCCGCGTCGAGGTGCACGATCACCGACGCGAGCCCCTGGGCGACGGTGTCGTGCACCTCGCGGACCAGCCGGTCCCGCTCCGCCGCGGCGGCCTCGGCCCGGGCGTGCGCCTCCGCCTCCTGGTAGAGCCGGGCGTTGGCGAGCGCGATCGCGGCGTGCCGGGCGAACAGCTCGAGGCGGGCCGAGTCGGTGCGACTGAACACCCGCTCCGGGTCCCGGCTGAACACCACGCAGGCGCCGACCACCCCGCCGCGCCAGAACAGCGGCACGCCGACCACGCCGCGCAGCGTCTCCCGGTCCTCGGCGGTGACGTGGCCGCCGGGGACGGTGCGGTAGTCGGCGAAGTGCACCGGGCCGCGGGCCCGCACGACCGCGCCGGTCATCCCCTCGGTCAGCGGGAAGACCTGGCCGGACTGGCAGGAGACGCCGATGTCGGCCTCCTTGCGGTAGACCCCGGCCGCCTCGTCCACGCTGCAGATCGAACCGGCGTCGCCGCGCAGCAGCTCGACGGAACGGCGCAGGATGCGTTCCAGCAGCGGGCGCAGCTCGAACTCGCCGGCGAGGTCCTCGGCAAGGTCGTCGGCGAGATCGTCGGCACCGTCGTCGGCACCGTCGTCGACACGGCCCACCGCGAGGGTGGTGTCGCCCCCGTCGTCCACAGGTGCCTCCTCATCGAGCCACCCGTTCAACCTAGCCTGCGCACCCGCGTCCGCTGAGTGTCACGCTTGCTCCCGGACGGATCACACCGGCGGCGCCGGGTCGTACTGGATGTACCGGCGCACCTGGCCGGCCCGGTCGGTGCCGGCCAGCCGGTCGACCAGGTGCAGGGCCATGTCGATGCCGGCCGACACGCCGGCCGCGGTGATCATGTCGCCGTCGTCGACGTACCGGTCGTCCGGGCGGACCTCGATGCTCGGGTCGAGCTCGCCGAGCCGGTCGAGCGAGGCCCAGTGCGTGGTCGCCGGCCGACCCTTGAGCAGCCCGGCAGCCGCGTATACCAGCGAACCGGTGCAGACGCTGGCCAGCAGCGGGGTGTCCGCCCGCCGGGCCCGGATCCAACCCAGGTACGCCTCGTCGGCCAGCTGCGGGCGGGTGCCCATCCCGCCCGGCTGGATCAGCACGTCCAGCGGCGGCGCGTCCGCCCACGAGTGCTCGGCCTGCAGCACCAGCCCCTTGGCGCACCGGACCAGGCCGCCGTCCGCGGCGATCGTCGTCACCGACCAGCCGTCGTCCGGCCACTGCAAGGTCCACGCGGCGAGCACCTCCCACGGCCCGATCGCGTCCAGCTCCTCCAGCCCGTCGAACACCAGGATCCCGATCGTTCCCATGGACCCCATCCAACCCGCCCGCGCAAGTCCGCGGCGACCGTGCCGGCGCGGTGTGGGAGCCTGGCGGCGTGGAGGGCGGTGCGCGGCGCGGGCGCCCCGGCTACGACCAGCAGACCGTGCTGCGGCGGGCGGTCGAGGTCTTCAACCGGCAGGGCTACGACGGCACCAGCATGGGCGACCTGGCCCGCGAGCTCGGCGTCGGCAAGTCCGCGCTCTACCACCACGTCCCGGGCAAGGAGGCGCTGCTGTCGCAAGCGCTGGACGAGGCGCTGGACGGGCTGACCGCAGTGCTCGACCGCCCGGCCGGCGCCACCGCGTACGACCGGCTGCGGGCAGCCGTGCGGGACAGCGTGCGGGTGCTGGTCGAGCACCTGCCGGCGGTGACCCTGCTGCTGCGGGTGCGCGGGAACTCCGACGTCGAGCTGGCCGCGCTGCGGCGCCGGCGGGAGATCGACGACCGGCTGGCCGAGCTGGTCTCCGCGGCCGCGGCCGAGGGCTCGCTGCGCGCCGACCTCCCGCCGGACCTGGTCAGCCGGCTGCTGTTCGGCATGGTCAACTCGCTGGTGGAGTGGTATCGCCCCGGCGGTCCGGTCGACGCAGACATGCTCGCCGACGCCCTGGCCACGCTCGCCTTCGAGGGCCTGGCCACTCAGGCGTCGTAGTCGACGCTCACCTCGGGGCTGACCGGGTACGACTGGCAGGTCAGCACGAAGCCGGCCGCGGTCTCCGCCTCCTCCAGCGCGTAGTTGCGGCGCATGTCGACGGTGCCCTCCTTGACCAGCGCCCGGCAGGTCCCGCAGACCCCGCCCTTGCAGGCGAACGGCAGGTCGGACCGCACCGCCTGGGCACCGTCCAGAATGGACCGGTTCCGGGGCAGCGCCGCGGTGCTGCTGCGGCCGTCGATGGTCAGCGTCACCTCGCTGGTCTCCCCGGTCGGCACCGCCTCGGCGTGCTCGACCGGCGGCGGCGGCTCGTCGACGAAGAACAGCTCCCGGTGCACCCGCTCGGCCGGCACGCCGAGCTCGGCCAGCACGGTCCTGGCCTCCTCGACCATCGGGTACGGCCCGCACAGCCAGACGTGGTCGACCGCGTCCAGTGGCACCAGCAGGTCGAGCAGGGTGCGCAGCCGGTCGCCGTCCAGCCGGCCGGAGAGCAGCTCGACGTCGCGCGGCTCCCGGGACAGCACGTGCACCAGCTCGAACCGGGCGCCGTAGCGGTCCTTCAGGTCGGACAGCTCGTCGGCGAACATCACCGTCGCCGCCCGGCGGTTGCCGTAGATGAGCGTGACGTGCGCGGTCGGCGAGCCGGCCAGCACCGACGCGGCGATCGAGAGCACGGGTGTGATCCCGGAGCCGGCGGCGACGCACAGGTGCCGGCCGCCCGCGGCCGGGTCGGCCCGGAACCGGCCCGTCGGCGTCTGCACCTCGACCGTGGCCCCGGGCCGCACCTCGCGGACCAGCCAGCGGGAGAACAGGCCGTCCGGCACCTCGCGGACGCCGACCCGCGGCGGTGCGCCGACCGGCGCGCAGATCGAGTACGACCGGCGCTCCTCGACGCCGCCGACCACCCGGCGCAGCGCGAGCGACTGCCCGGCCGCGAACGCGTAGTCGTCCCGCAGCTCGTCCGGGACGTCGAAGGTGACCGCGGCCGCGTCGTCGCAGAGCTTCTCCACCGCCGCGACCGTGAGGGTGTGGAAGGCCATCAGAGTTCCTTCACGTGCTCGAACGGCTCGGTGCAGGCCGTGCAGCGGTAGAGCGCCCGGCAGGCGGTCGCGCCGAACTCGGAGACCAGCTCGGCCCGGTCCGAACCGCACTGTGGACAGTGGACGGTCCGCCGCGGCGGACCCAGCGTGAGCGGCACCGGGCCGGACCGGCGCGGCGCCGGTCCGGGTGGGGAGATGCCGTGCTCGGCGAGCGCCCGCCGGCCGCGCGGGCTGATCCAGTCGGTGGACCAGGCCGGCGACAGCTCGACCCGGACCCGCACGTCGGCGAAGCCGGCCTCGGCCAGCGCGGCGGCCAGCGCCCGGCTCATCTCGGTCATCGCCGGGCAGCCCGAGTACGTCGGGGTGATCGCGACCTCGACCGTGTCGCCGTCGACGCTGACCCCGCGCAGCACGCCGAGGTCGGCCAGCGTGAGCATGGGCAGCTCGGGGTCGGTCACCCGCTCGGCCGCGGCCCGGGCGGCGGCCTCGGCGGCCTCGGCCGTGGCGGTCACCACGTCCCCTCCGGATGGGCGCGGGCGACCTCCTGCATCTCGGCCAGCATCTCCGCCAGCGCCGACGTGTGCCGGCCGTCCCGGCCATCGCCGGCCCCGAGCGCAGCCGCGGTCGGCCGGTCGACGCCGGCCGCGGCGAACACCTCGGCCAGCACCGCGCCGGCCGCGCCCTCCACTGTGGACGGGTCCACGCCGGCTCCGGCGGCGGCGACCCGCCGCTCCACCGGGTGGGCGGCGGTCAACTCCGGCACCAGCGGCCAGAGCCGGTCGAGCGCGGCCAGCAGCCTGCGGCGCGACTCGTCGGTGCCGCGGCCGAGCGTGACCACCCAGCGGGCGGCGTGGTCGCGGTGGTAGGCGACCTCCTTGACGCCCTTCGCCGCCACCGCCGCGAGCACGGCGTCGCTCGACCCGGTCAGCCGATCCAGCACGGCCAGCCGGTGCACGGAGAACAGCAGCAGCCGCACGACCGCGTCGGCGAAGTCGACATCGACGCCCTCGACGAGCAGCACGTTGCGGAACCGCTCGGGCGGGCGGAGGTAGGCCAGCGCGTCCTCCGGCGGCTGCGCCGACGGCGGCAGCACCGACGGGTCGACCACCGCGGCCCGGGCGAGCAGCAGCCTGGCCTGCCCGAGCAGGTCGAGCGCGACGTTGGCGAGCGCGATGTCCTCCTCCAGGTCGGGCGCCCGGCTGCACCAGTGGGACAGCCGCTGGGCCAGCACGAGCGCGTCGTCGCCGAGCATCAGGCAGTACGCGGCAAGGTCGGCACGGTCCACTTCGGACGGTATGGCGGGGTCGACGCCGGCCAGCGGGTCGGTGAACCCGGTGCCGAAGGCCCAGTGCGGGTCGGCGTCGCCGAGCAGGCCCGCGTACGCGTTGTCGTGGTCGGTCATGGCGGCGCTCACATGTGCGGGACGTCGTCGGGGATCGAGTAGAACGTCGGGTGCCGGAACACCTTGTCGCCGCTGGGCGAGAACAGCGGCTCCTTCAGCTCGGGCGCCGACGCGGCGACGTCGGAGGCCAGGGCCACCCAGACGCTGACCCCTTCGGACCGTCGCGTGTAGACGGCGCTGCCGCGGCGGATCGCGTCGGCCGGGTCGGCGGCCCGGATCGAGCCGGCGTGCACGTGGTTGAGCCCGCGCTTGCCGCGGACGAACACCTCGTACAGCGGCCAGTCGGCGTCAACCACGGTCGGCCTCGGCGTGGGCGACGGCGGCCGCGCGGACCCAGGCACCGTCCTCGTGCGCTTGGCGCCGGTGCGCCATCCGCTGTGCGTTGCAGGGGCCGTCGCCGGAGACCACGGCCTTGAGCTCGGACCAGTCCGGCTCGCCGAAGTCGTACGAGCCGCGGGCGGCGTTCCAACGCAGCTCGGGGTCGGGCAGCGCCACGCCGAGCGCGTCCGCCTGCGGCACGGTCATGTCCACGAACCGCTGCCGCAGCTCGTCGTTGGTGTTGCGCTTGATCCCCCAGGCCATCGACCGGGCCGTGTTCGGCGACTCGGTGTCCGGCGGGCCGAACATCATCAGCGACGGCCACCAGAACCGGTCCACCGACTCCTGCACCATCGCCCGCTGCTCGTCGGTGCCGCGCATCATCGTCATCAGCAGCTCGTAGCCCTGCCGCTGGTGGAACGACTCCTCCTTGCAGATGCGGATCATCGCCCGCCCGTACGGCCCGTACGAGGTGCGGCAGAGCGGCACCTGGTTGCAGATCGCGGCGCCGTCGACGAGCCAGCCGATCGTGCCGACGTCCGCGTACGACGGGGTCGGGTAGTTGAAGATCGAGGAGTATTTCTGCTTGCCGGCCAGCAGCAGCTCGACCAGCTGGGCCCGGGAGACGCCGAGGGTCTCGGCCGCCGAGTAGAGGTAGAGCCCGTGGCCGGCCTCGTCCTGCACCTTGGCCAGCAGGATCGCCTTGCGCCGCAGCGACGGCGCCCGCTCGATCCAGGCGCCCTCCGGCTGCATGCCGATGACCTCGGAGTGCGCGTGCTGCGCGATCTGCCGGACCAGCGTCTTCCGGTAGCCGTCGGGCATCCAGTCCCGCGGCTCGATCCGGTCATTGCGGGCGATGACGGCCTCGAACCCGGCCTCGTCCTCCACCACGGCTGGCCTCCCGGGCGCCGGAATTACTGACCGATCGTTCAGTAACAGGATCCCACGGCGGGCGGGCGCGCGCAACGCGGCTGAACCGGCCGCCCGGAACCGGAGTAGACAGTGGACATGAGCGTACGGATGCGAGACGTGGTGGACAGCGAGCTCGGCGCGCTGCGGCGGGAGCTGCTTCCGCGCCGGCTGCGGGCCGAGCTCGGCGGCAGCACGGTCGTCGACACCAACCGGGGCATGCTGGTGTGGGAGCCGCGCCGGGTGGTGCCCGGCTACGCCGTCCCGGTCGGCGACATCGCCGGCACCGTCCAGGCCGACCCGGACGGGCAGGTCACGCCGCCGGACAGCCCGATGATCTTCCCGAACTCGCCGTTCGTCGCGCACACCACCCCGGGCGAGCCGGTGATCGTGAGCGTCGGCGACCGCACCGCGAAGGGGTTCAAGCCGGCCGACGCCGGCCTCGACGGGTACATCGAGCTGAACTTCGCCGACTTCGACGCCTGGTACGAGGAGGACGAGCACCGCATCGGCCACCCGCGCGACCCGTACAAGCGCATCGACGTGCTGCCGTCGTCGCGGCACATCCGGATCGAGCGGGACGGGGTCGTGCTGGCGGAGACCGACCGGGCGAAGCTGCTGTACGAGACCAGCCTGCCGATCCGCTACTACCTGCCGGCCGAGGACGTGCGGGTGCCGCTGCGGGACAGCGCGCTGACGACGATCTGCGCGTACAAGGGCGAGGCGTCGTACAAGTCGGTCGAGCTGCCGGACGGGACCATGCTCGACGACCTGGTCTGGTACTACCCCGACCCGCTCAACGACGCCGAGCCGGTCCGCGACCTGCTCGCGTTCTACGACGAGAAGGTGGACGTGGTCGTGGACGGGGCGCGGCGCGGGCGCCCGCACACCGAGTGGTCCTGACCGGGGCATGATCCGCGTGGCGACGCCGCGCGCGCGATGGCCGGCTGACCGTCAGCGGGTCGTACGCCTGGACAGGCGGTGGATGCTCACCCGCGGCAGCGCGTCCTCCGGTGTCACCACCCGGCTCTGCCGGCGCCAGCCGGCCGCGTCGACCGCGCGCAGGAAGTCCGGCTCCCGCGGCCGGCCGGGGTCGGCCAGCCACACCGCCCGGCCCAGCCGGGGCAGCAGCTCGACCAGCACCGGCACGGTCTTCGGCTCGTAGAGCACGTCGGCCGCGAGCACCAGGTCCCAGGGCGCGCCGGCCAGCAGCGGCTCGGGTCGCTCGAACGGGCACCGGACCGTCCGCACCACGACACCGTTGCGCTCGGCGTTGACGGCGGTGAACGCGATCGCCTCGGCCGACTGGTCGGCGGCGAGCACCTCCGCGCCGGCGGTCGCGGCGGCGACGCCGACCAGCCCGAGCCCGCAGCCGAGCTCGAGCACCCGCCGGCCGGTCAGGTCCAGCGCCGCGACCGCGGCGGCGAGCGCGCTGCCGCTCGGCCACAGCTCGGCCCAGAACGGCAGCCGGTCGTCGGCCGGGTCGTCCTCGGCCAGCACCTCGTCCAGCAGCGCATCGCCGGAGCGCGGGCGCAGCAGCCGGACCGTGTGCCCGCCGAGCACCAGCGTCTCCTCGACCAGGTCGGACGCCGCCCCGCCGGGCAGCCCGGCGGGGACCTCGGAGACGGGACGGCTCACCCGCCGAGCGTACGCACGGCCGGCGGGCGGTCAGATGTGCAGGCCGGACGCGGCCGCGTGCAGGAACGCCGCGGACACCTGGGCCGGCGTCTGCACGCTGGACACGTAGCCGTCCACCCCGCCGACCGCCTTCTCCAGGGTGGCGACGTCGGGCAGATTCCCGTACGCGACGACGGTCAGCTCGACCGGCCGCTTCGGGTCGGCGGCCTTCTTCAGCTCCGTCGCCAGCTGCTGCACACCGATCGAGACCGGGTCGTCCTCGTTCCGCCCGTCGGTGAAGACCACCACCTGGTTCGCCTCGTCCGCCCGCCAGGACGCGGTCGCCGCCTTGTACGCGGCCAGGATCGTGTCGTACAAGCCGGTGCCGGTGTGCTCGGCGGTGAGCTGGCCGACCGCGGCGGCCAGCCCGGCGCGCTGCCCGTCGGTCAGCTGCGCGGTCGACAGCAGCACCCGGTAGTCCCGGGGCGGATCCAGCTGCGAGCCGAACGACCACACCCCCAGCGACGACTGGTCCGGCAGCATCTGCCCCACGGCGAGGCAGCCCTGCCGCACCAGCTGGATCAGCGGGGTGTTCGTGCCGGGCGCCGGCTGGCCCATCGAGCCGGACACGTCGACGGCGAGCAGGATGCTGCTGCGGCGGTCCTGCACGTACCAGGCGGCGAAGACGTGGTCGACGTGGTGCGGTCCGAGCACGTCCAGCGGCTCGGCGGTCAGCCGGGGCAGCCGCAGCGTCCCCGCCGCCGGGGCGGACTCGGCGGTGGACCCCCGCAGCCCGGCTGCCGCGTACGCCTTGGCCGCGGCCGGCGCCTTCAGCGCCGCCAGCAGCCGGTTCAGGCCGGCCATCCGGGCCGGGTCGGCGACCGCGGCGGCGGTCGGCAGCCAGCCGTACCGGAGCACGGCCGTGTGGTCGGTGCCGGCCAGCACGGCGGCGTCCTCGGCGGTGGGCTTCGCCGACAGCAGCGCGTACTCCGGGACCAGGCCGACCTCGCCCGGCTGGTTGGGCAGGGCAACGTCGCTGCCGTGCACCGTGCGGGTCTGCCGGAGCGCGGCCGACAGCGCCGCGGACGACGCGTCCATCCCGTCCTTGATCCACACCGCCTCGCCGAGGCTGCCGGCGGCGACCATGCCGTCGCCGGAGCCGTTCGGGTCGCGGACCGCGAGCCGCACCCCGTCCGGCGAGCCGACCAGCTTCGAGAGCGCCAGCCAGCTGCCGCCGGCCCGGTTCAGCCGGGCCGCGGTCGCGGTGTCGGTGACCATGTAGATCGGGCTGGTCGCGAGCACCGTGCCGGAATCGCCCTTGCCCTCGTCGGCCAGCAGCCCGCCGCTCGCGACCGCGGCCCAGGACAGGTCGTCCGGGATCCAGACGTCCGCCTCCCGCTCGGCGACCCGGTCGGCGGCGTTCCGGCCGTCGACCACGACCGTGTCGAGCGCGACGCAGTGCGGGCCGGAGGCCAGCGCCGGCTCCAGCGTGTTGAGCACCTTCGCGAACGAGCTCGCGGTCACGACCTTCAGCGTCTGGTCGCAGGTCGACTCGGCCAGCAGCGCCGAGCTCGGCGGGCCGGCCTCCGAGGTGCCCGAGCCGCGCTGGAGCACCACCATCGTGACCGTGCCGGCCGCCGCGGCGACCAGCACCACCGCGGTGCCCCACAGCAGCGGGCGGCGCGCCCGCCCGGAGCGGTGCTTCCCCATGACACTCCCCGTGATCGGGGACGCCCCCCGCGACCCTCAGCGACCCTTGCGGGCGGCAGCATGGCACCTCCACCGCCGCTGTAGAGAGGAACCGCAGGAAAATTGACCGGGCGCGAAGAAGTGACCACACAGGGTCGTCAGTGGTGGTCGGCGCCCTCGTGGTCGCGGTGCCCGGCCGGCTCGAGCTGGAACGTCGAGTGTTCGACGTCGAAGTCCTGGCGCAGGCAGTGGTGCAGCCGGTCGAGCATGCCGCCGCCGCAGCCGTCGCCGAGCAGGTCGCGCTCGACCGTCACGTGTGCGGACAGCACCGGCACGCCGCTGGTGATCGTCCAGGCGTGCAGGTCGTGCACGTCGACGACACCCGGCTGGGCGAGCATGTGCCGGCGTACCTCGGCCAGGTCGACCCCGCGCGGGGTGCCCTCGAGCAGCACCTCGCCCGCGTCCCGGAGCAGCCCGACCGCCCTGGGCACGATCAGCGCGGCGATGACCAGCGACGCGATCGGGTCGGCCCGCTCCTGCCCGGTGACCGCGATGACCGCGGCGGCGACCAGCACCGCGATCGAACCGAGCGCGTCGCCGAGCACCTCCAGGAACGCGCCGCGGACGTTGAGCGACTCGCGCCGGCCGCGGGCCAGCAGGCCGAGCGCGACGACGTTGGCGGCCAGCCCGACGCTGGCGGCGAACAGGACGGCCCCGGTCTCGATCGGCGGCGGGTCGGCCAGCCGCCGGATCGCCTCGACCACGACCACCGCGGCCACGCCGAGCAGCAGGAGCGCGTTGCCGCCCGCGGCGAGCACCTCGGCCCGCTGCCAGCCGAACGTCCGGCGTGCGGTCGGCGCCCGGCCCGCCATCCGGACCGCGAGCAGGGCGAGACCGATGCCCAGCGCGTCGGTGGCCATGTGGCCCGCGTCGGCGAGCAGCGCGAGGCTGCCGGACAGCAGGCCGACGACCACCTCGAGGACCAGCACGGCGACGGTGATCCCGAGCACGGCGACGAGCCGGCCGCGGTAGCCGGCGGCAGCCGTTCCCACGCCGGAACCGGCGCGCCCGTGATCGTGTCCCACGGGTACGACGGTACTGCGAGGGCCCGGTTCGCCCCTATGGTCTGGCTCATGCAGCCCGACCCGACAGCCGTCCTCGGCGAGCTGGTGCGCCGGGCCCGCGAGGCCGGCCCCGGGCGGCTCGCGTCGCTGGTCGCGGACGCCGCGGCGGCGGTCGGTCTCGCCGACGCGGTGATCTACCTGGCCGACTACAGCCAGACCCGGCTGATGCCGGTCCCGTACCCGGGCATGCCGGCGCGGCTGCCGCTCGGGGTGGACGGCACGCTGGCCGGGCGGGCGTACCGGACCGGCAGCCCGCTCGACGCCGACGGCACGGACGAGGCGACCCGCCGGCTGTGGCTGCCGCTGTCCGAGGGCCACGAGCGGCTCGGCGTGCTCGAGACCACGCTGGCCGCGGCCGGCGCGGCCGGCGCGGAGACCGCGTACGCCGCGCTGTTCGCCGACGTGGTCGCGATGCTGGTCGCCACCCAGTGGCGGTACGGGGACGTGTTCGAGCTGGTACGCCGGGTGCGGCCGATGCGGCTGCCGGCGGAGATCCAGTGGCGGCTGCTGCCGCCGACGACCGTACGGGCCACCGGGGTGTCGCTGTCCGGGCTGCTGGAGCCGTGGGACGAGGTCGGCGGCGACGCGTTCGACTACGCGCTCAACGACGGGCGGCTGCACGTGGCACTGCTCGACGCGATGGGCCACGGGCTCGGCGCGACGCTGCTGTCCAGCCTGGCGATCGGCGCGTACCGGAACGCCCGCCGCGGCCGGGCCGACCTGGTCGACTCGTACGAGGCGATCGACGTCGCGCTGGCCACCCAGTTCGGCCGGACGGCGTTCGCCACCGGGCTGCTGCTCGACCTCGACG
The DNA here is from genome assembly GCA_036558285.1 of Mycobacteriales bacterium. Taxonomy (GTDB): domain Bacteria; phylum Actinomycetota; class Actinomycetes; order Mycobacteriales; family CADCTP01; genus CADCTP01. Next base: position 27,875 of record DATBFW010000046.1, read on the forward strand.
TCGCGACCGGGGCGGTGCGCTGGCTGACCGCCGGGCACCTGCCGCCGCTGCTGATCCGGCACGAGCGCGCGGTCACGCTGCCGCCGGCCCGGCCGGCCACGCCGTTCGGGCTCCGGTTCAGCGACGGCCACCCGCCGGTGCACACGCTGCAGCTCGAACCGGGCGACCGGCTCGCGCTCTACACCGACGGCGTGGTCGAGGCGCGCCGGCTCGGCCAGTTCTTCACCGAGGAGCGGCTGGCCGACTTCGTCGTGCGGGAGTCCGCCTCCGGGCTGGACGGCGCCGAGGTGCTGCGCCGGCTGATCCGGGCCGTGCTGGAGCACCAGCACGGCGTGCTGCAGGACGACGCGACCATCCTGCTGCTGGAGTGGGACGGCCCGCCGGCGTGACGCCGGCGGGCCGGTCGCGCGTCAGCGGGTCTCGTCGCCGTCCTCGTCCAGCGGCCGCACGTCCACCCGCTCGGAGCTGACCTCGCCGACCACCTGGCCGGTCTCGTCCACGACCGGCGTCGTGGACTGCTCGTCGGTGACCATCCAGCGGCGCAGCCGGCCGCGGCCCGCCTCGCCCCCGGTGCCGGCCGCGGCGGCCGGGCCGGCCTCGACCGCGCTGCCGCGGGCGAAGTCCGGGGCGGCGGTGGACGGGGCGCCGGTGACCGACGCGTCCTGGCCACGGGCGAAGTCCGGGCCACCGCTCAGCCCGCCGGCGGTGTCGGTCACCGATTCGTCCTCGCCGCGGGCGAAGTCCGGACCCTCCGGCTCGCCGAGGGTGTCGGTCTCGGCGAACCCCTTGCCGCCCATCGCCTGGGCCACGTCCTGGTCGCCGAGCGGCGTGCCGGTCGGATCCGCCTCGGTCGCGGCCAGGCCGGCCGCCGTGCCGGTCTCGGCGCCGAGGCCGGTGGCCACCGGACCCGGGCCGGTGTCGGTCGGCCCCTGCCGGCCGAACGAGCCCTGGCTGACCCCGTAGTAGGTGTAGAGCTCCGTCTCCTGCTCCTCCGACAGGTGCCCTTCCTCGTCGATCCTGGGCGCCTCGTGGACCTTGCTCTTGGGAATGTCGACGACCAGCTCGTCACCCTCGACCCTGGCCGCGGCCAGTGGCACGAAGCTCTCCTTGGTGCCGAACAGGCCGGTGCGCACGGTCACCCACTCCGGCTGCCCCGTCGTGTCGTCCAGGTAGACCTGGCCGACCTTGCCGATCTTCTCGCCGGCACTGTCGCGCACCGTCGATCCCATGAGCGACGGCACCGATGCCTGGTCGATCATTGTTGTCTCCCGCCTGCGTCGCGTTTCGTCACCCGTACGTTTCCCGGGGGCCTCCCGCGCAACCATCACTCTGACGGGAGCAGCACCCAGAGGATGATGTACAGCACGATCTGCGGTCCGGGAAGGAGGCAGGACAACAGGAACAGCACTCGGACCAGAGTTGCGGACAGTCCGAAGCGCAGCGCGAGACCGGCGCAGACGCCGCCGATCATGCGTCCGCGGCGGGGGCGATACAGGCGTGGCGTGGTTTCCATGTCCCGAAGCTATGTCCGGCGGGTGCCCGGCTCATGCGGGATTCCCCGGATCTATCCCTGGAATCCGGGCAGCTTTCCCCGGAAGGGGCGCACCGGCGGGGCACCGACGCCGACCTCGGCGGCGAAGACCCGGCCCGCCTCCGGCTCCTCGGCCCGCTGCTCCGGCGTCATGTTCTCGTACGAGGTGGTGACGAACAGGCGCTGGCCGCTCGCGCCGCCGATCGCGACCGAGGTCGGTTGGCTCGCCGGAAGCGGCAAGACCGACAGCGTGCTGCCGTCCGGTGCAAACCGTCGTACTTCGCCCGCGCCGTTCATCGCAGCCCAGATCGCACCTTCGTCGTCCACCGCGATCCCGTCCGCGGCGCCCCGCTCGGACCGGATCAGCACCCGACCGACCATCGTCTCCGGGTCGTACGCGGTGACGATCCCGACGCCACTGTCGGCGTGGTAGAGCGTGCGACCGTCCGGGCTCCAGCCCAGCCCGTTGGCGATCGTGGCGGTCGGCAGCACGACCCGCACCGAGCCGTCCGGGTCGCAGCGCAGCAGCCGGCCCGCGCCGGCCCGCTGGTCGTAGGCCATCGAGCCGGCCCAGAACCGGCCCTGCGGGTCGCAGGCCGCGTCGTTCATCCGGACGTCGGCCGGCTCGGTGTCGAGCAGCCGGGTCACCGTCCCGTCCGGGGCCAGGTGCCGGAAGCCGCGGCCGGCCGCGCACAGCCAGCCCTCCCGGTCCGCGATCGGCGCGATCGCGCCCAGCGGCTCGCCGATCGACACCTCGGCCACCGTGCGCAGCCGGTCACCGTCCTCGACGGCGCGGCGGAACACGCCGGCCATGATGTCCACCCAGAGGAGCTCGTCCCGGTCGGCGTCCCAGCGCGCGCACTCCCCCAGCTCGGCGGCCTCCACGGACACCGGCGTCAGATCTCCAGCCACCGCGCGACCGTACGCTGCCGGGCATGGACGAACCGGGGCAGGCGGGCTGGGACGCGATCGTGTCGGCGCCGGAGCGGGCGCTGGTCGCGCTGGACTACGACGGCGTGCTGGCGCCGATCGTCGAGGACCCCGACCGGGCGGTGCCGTCCCCCGGCGCGATCGAGGCGCTGCGGCGGCTCGCCGGCCGGGTCGGCACGCTCGCGGTGGTCACCGGCCGGCCGGCCGAGGTGGTCGTCCGGCTCGGCGGCCTCGACTCGGTGCCCGGCCTGCGCGTCGAGGGACAGTACGGCGCGGAGCACTGGGCGGCCGGGCGGCTGACCACCCCGGACGACCCGGCCGAGGTGGTCGCGGCCAGGCCGGAGCTGCCGGCGGCGTTGGCCGAGGCCGGCGCCGACCCGGGAGTCTGGGTCGAGGACAAGCGGCTCGCGCTGGTCGTGCACACCCGCCGCACCCCGGACCCGGACGGCGAGCTCGACCGGCTGCGGCCGGCGCTCGAGCGGTTCGCGGCCCGGTTCGGGCTGGAGCCGCACCCCGGCAAGATGGTCATGGAGCTGCGGCCGCCCGGCTTCGACAAGGGCAGCGTGCTGCGCCGGCTGGCGGAGGAGCGCCCGCCGGGCGCGGTGCTGTTCGCCGGCGACGACGTCGGCGACCTGCCCGGGTTCGCCGCTGTCGACCAGCTGCGCGAGGCCGGGACGCCGGGGCTCACGGTGGCCTGCGCGTCGGCCGAGGCGGCCGAGGTCGCGGAGTCCGCCGACGTTGCGGTCGACGGCCCGCCCGGCATGGTCGAGTTGCTCACCCGCCTCGCCGACGCCGTCGACGCGGGCGGCGCCCCCGACGCCGCCGGCACCCCCGACGCGGCCGGCGCCGCCCCCGACGCCGCCGGCACCCCCGACGCGGCCGGCGCGGCCGCTGCCGATGACGCGGTCAGGAGCCGCCGGAGGTGATGCCCGGCTGACCGGAGTCCGAGCCCGACCCGGAGTCGGGCAGGCTGTCCGGGCCGGACAGCCCGTCGTCCGAGCCGGCCGTCGAACCCTGGTCGGACGTGGACGAGGACGCCGGGTCCGACGTGGTCGGCTGGCTCGCCTCGTGCCCGAGCCAGCCGACCAGCACCCCGCCGACCAGCACGGCGCCGACCCCGGTCACCGCGGTCGTGGTCCGCACCCGCGCCAGCGTCCGGTCCCGCTCGTTCGGGTTTCCGCTCATCTACGCGCCTCCAGTCGCAGGGCAAGGGCCGGGCAGGCCGCCACCGCGCGGCGGGCCGCCTTCTCGCTGCCGGGCGGCAGCGGGCCGACGATCGGGAAACCCCAGTCGTCCAGGGTGACCGCCTCCGGCAGCAGCCCGGCGCAGAGGCCGTCGCCGCGGCAGGCGATCCGGTCCACCTCGATCCTCACCGGGGCACCTCCAGGTGGCGCGGTCCGTAGAAGCTGCCGCAGGGCCGGCCGGCGACGTGTGCGGACAGGTCGGCGGCGAAGACCCGCAGCGCCGAGGCGACCAGCCGGGCCGCGCCGTCCGGGTGCCGGCAGGCGCCTCGCCCGGGCAGCGTCGCCGTCCACCGCCGCACGGCGGCGAGCGCGGCCGCGGCGTGCAGGCCACCGGCGACCGCGGCCTCCAGCGCCCCGGCGATGTCCGGCAGCCCGAACACGCACGGCCCGCACTGGCCGGCGCTCTGCCCGGCCAGGTAGCGCGCGACCGCCGCGGTCTCGGCCGGCCCGCAGGCGTGCCGGGGCAGCACGGCGAGGATGCCGGGGCCGAGGACGCCGCCGGCCGCGCGCATGCCAGCGTGCGTCAGCGGCGCCGACCGGACCGCCTCGCCGGGCAGCCAGGCGCCGCCGTACCCGCCGGTGAGCACCGCGCCGACGTCGACCGCGCCGGCGGCGGCCAGCGCCGTTCCGGCCGGCGTACCGGTCGGCAGCTCGACCACGCCGGGTGCCGGCACCGCGCCGGCCACCGTGACCAGCAGCGTGCCCGGCTCGGCCGGGTCGCCCACCGCCCGGTACCGCTGCGGTCCACAGTGGACGGCCAGGGCCACGCCGGCGAGCGTCTCGACGTTGAGCACCAGGGTCGGCGCTCCGTGCACGCCGCGCTCGGCCGGCCGCGGCGGCCGGGAGGTGGGCAGCGCCGGGCCGCCGGAGAGCAGCTGCACCAGCGCCGACTCCTCACTCGCCACGTACCGGTCCGGGACCGCGACGGGTCGCACCGTCACGCCGGCCAGGTCGTGCCGGCGCAATGCGTCGTGCACGGCCGCCGGCGGGGGGCCGGCGGGCAGGCACAGGTACGCCTCGCGCGCGCCGACCGACCGGGCGGCCAGCACGATGCCCTCCAGCACCAGGTGCGGCGCGCGGGCCAGCAGGGTGGCGTCCTTCGCCGACAGGGCCTCGCCCTCGGCGGCGTTGGCGACAAGCACCGGGGTACGCCGCCGGCCCCGGACGGCGGCCAGCTTGCGGGCGGTCGGGAAGCCGCCGCCGCCGCGCCCGACCACCCCGGCCGCGGCCACCGCCGCCTCGACGTCCACCCCGGCCGGGCGCGGCCCGAGCGGCGGCCCGCCGAGCAGGCGGGCGGTCAGCGTCGCTGTCGTCATCGGGCGCTCCTCGCCGCGGGCGGCACCGTCGAGGCCACCCGGGCCAGCTCCGCGGCCGTCTTGACCCGGACCGCGACGGCGATCGCGACGGCGCCGATCGCCAGCACCGCCAGCGCCACGCCCCACGGCGCGCCCGCGTCGGTGCCGGTGGTCAGGTAGTGCAGGACCGCGACCGGCCACGCCGCGTACGTCAGCCAGTGCACCGCGCGCCAGGTCCGCACGCCGAGCCTGACCCGCAGCAGGCTGGTCGCGATCACCACCAGGACCAGGTCGAACGCGATCGTCCCCAGCCCCACCCAGACCGGCCGGTACGCCGAGACGAACGGCACCAGCGCCACGTACCAGCGGATGTCGACGTAGTTGTCGAGCACCACCGCGCCGATGTGGACCGCCAGCGCGCCGATCGACAGCAGCGCGACGTCGCGGTGCAGCGCCTGCCGGGCCCAGCGCGGCCAGGTCGCCGACCGGGTCCGCGCGGTCGAGACGGTGCCGAGCACCACGGTCGTGGTCAGCAGCACCAGGGCGACGAGGCCGGCGGCCCGGGAGACCAGCCAGAGCACCCCGACGGTCACCGCGGCCACCCCCCGACGGTCTGCACGGTGCCGTCGGCGCCGACCAGCCGGGCCGGCAGCCGGGTCGGCCGCAGCCAGTCCAGCCCGCGGACCATCGTCGCGGTCGCGGCGATCTGCGCGTCCAGGCAGGACCCGGCCGCGACCGAGACGGTCCGCCAGGGCGTGTCCGCCGGCAGCCTGGTCACCGGGTCGACGATGTGGTGCAGCCCCACCCCGCCGCGCCGCCAGCGGCGGACCGAGGTCGAGGACGTGGCGAGCCCGCCGGTACGGATCCGCACCGAGGGCAGGTCAGGGTCGGCCGCGGCCGCGTCGTCGGCCAGCCGGACGGTCCAGCCGCCCGGCGGGCAGCTGCCGGCCACCGCGACGTCGCCGCCGAGCGAGACCAGCACGCTGCAGCCGGCCGCGGCGGCCGCATCCCGGGCGGCCCGGTCTGCCGCGTACGCCTTGGCGGTCGCGCCGAGGTCGAGCACCACGCCGGCCGGCACCCGGACGGTCCCGGCGTCCGGGTCGATCTCGACCGCCCACCAGCCCGGCACCCGCCGGATCACCAGCGGCCCGGCCGACTCGGCCGGCACCGCGGGGAAGTCGCGGTCGTAGCCGAGCCCGGACAGCGCGCCGCCCACGGTCGGGTCGACCGCGCCGCCGGTCACCCTTGCGGCCCGCAGCGCGGCCTGCACCAGCGCGAGCAGCAGCGGGGACACCGCGGTCGGCCGGCCGGAGGCCAGTCCGGCGACCTCGGAGTCGGCGCGGAACCGGGAGGCGACCTCGTCGAGCTGCTCGAGCTGCGAGCTGACCACCTCCACCGCCTCGCCGAGCCGCTGGGCCGTCGTCACCAGCACCCGCGCGGTGGTGCCGATCGCCGGGAAGCTGGCGATCCCCCAGCGCGGTTCCGGACGGGCGGCCGGCGGCCGCTGCGCGGTCCCCGTACCCATGCCGCCTCCTAGATCGTTGTGATTTCAACGATCGTGTCGGCGGATCCTGTGTGGAGTCTGTGCGCCGGGTCAGCCACAGGTGAGGATCAGGTGTCCAGCGCGTCAAGCTGCTGGCGGAACCACTCGGCCGGCGGCAGCGCGGTCGCCGCGGCCCGCAGCCGCTTGGCCCGCTCCTCCCGCTCCGCGACGGGCATGGACAGCGCCGCGTGCAGCGCCTCCGCGGTCTCGGTCACGTCGTACGGGTTGACCAGCAGGGCGTCCTCGCCGTACTCGTCGGCGACGCCGGCCTCCCGGGACAGCACCACCGCGCAGTCGTGCTCGGAGAGCACGACCCCCTCCTTGGCAACCAGGTTCATCCCGTCCCGGACCGGGTTGACCAGCAGCACGTCGGCCAGCCGCAGCGCGGCCAGCGAGCCCGGGTAGTCGTTGGCGACGTCGAGCAGCACCGGATCCCAGTCGTCGGTGCCGAACTCCTGCTCGATCTCCCGGCCAGCCCGCTGCACCGCCGCCGTGTACTCGCGGTATTCCGGGATGTCGGTCCGGGACGGGTACGCGTACGCGACGTGCACGACCCGGCCGTGCCACTCCGGCCGGAACCGCAGCAACTCCCGGTAGGCCAGCAGCCCTCGGACGATGTTCTTGCTCAGCTCGGTGCGGTCAACCCGGGAGATCACCTTCCGGTCGCCGATCACCTCGCGCAGGTGCGCCAGCCCGGCCTCGGCGTCCTCGTCGTGCGCCTTGGCCCGGATCTCGTCCGCGGCGGTGCCGAGCGGGTGCACCCCGGTCCGCACCGTCCGGCCCTCCCAGCGCACGCTCCCGTCGGCCAGGTCGACGTCCGCGTCCAGGAAGCGGGCGCAGCAGCGCAGGAACGCCTCCGACCAGCGCGGGCTGTGGAACCCGACGTGGTCGGCGCCGAGCAGGCCGGTGAGGATCTCGCGGGCGACCGCGGTCGGCAGCATCCCGAACTGCTCCGGCGGCGCCCACGGGGTGTGCGTGAAGTGCGCGATGCGCAGGTCGTCCCGGCGCTCGCGCAGCTGCCGCGGCGCCAGGTTCAGGTGGTAGTCCTGCACCATCACCTTCGCCCCGGGGCCGGCCTCCGCGGCCAGCGCGTCCGCGAACGTCCGGTTGTAGCGCTCGTACGCGGCCCACAGCCGCCGCCAGCCGGCGTCGAAGACCGGCGTGTTCGCGCTGTCGTAGAGCAGGTGCTGGATGAACCAGATCGTCGAGTTGGCGATCCCGTTGTAGGCCCGGGCGAACGTGGACGGGTCGAGCGGCAGCATCCGCACGTCGAGCCCGCCGGTGTCGTAGCCGGCCTCGGCCAGGTGCCCGTCCGGGGCGCGGCGCGCCGCCGTCCGCTCGCGGTCGTTCAGCGCCGCGCACACCCACAGGCCGCCGACCTCGGACAGCGCCGAGACCATCCCGCTGACCAGGCCACCGCCGCCGCGCCGGACCTCCTCCCGGCCGCCCGGCCCGGCCGAGATCGACACCGGGCCGCGGTTGGCGGCGACGAGCAGGGACCGGGAACCGGAGGCAGCCATGCCGTCTGCGTACCCCAGAACCCGCCGGCTGGGCCACCTCGCCCGGGGTTGGCCTCAGCGGGAAACCGACATACAGCCCAGGCCGTGGCCGCGATGCACGAGTTCAGCCCGACCTGCGTCGAGGTGAGCACGACCTACAGCGAGGCCGGCTCCGAGCACTTCTGGACGGCCACCCTCACCGCCGACTGCTGACCCGACCCGGGGTCGGGGGCGGCTACCGGTGCGCGCGGACCATGCGGGCGGCGGTCTCCCCGGCCTCGCCGGCCGGCACGGCCACCTGCTCCCGGGTGGTCAGGTCGCGCACCGCGACCTCGCCCCTGGCCCAGTCGTCCGGCCCGACCAGCACCGCCACCAGCGCGCCGCCCCGGGCGACCCGGGTCAGCTCCTTGCCGAGCTTGCGCTGCTCCAGCGCGACCGTCGTGCGCAGGCCGGCCGCCCGCAGCCCGGTCGCCACCGCCCGGGCCGGCCCGAACAGCTCCTCGGCCAGCGGCAGCACCGCCGCGTCGGTCTCCGCCGCCGGCTCGGGCAGCAGCCCGTGCGTGGCCAGGAAGTCCGGCAGGGTCACGTCGCCGACCGCGAACCCGATCCCCGGGATCTGCTGGTTGGTGAACAGCCCGGCCAGGTCGCTGTACCGGCCGCCGCCGAACAGCGCCCGAGGGTTCGCCGGGTCGGTGTCGAAGATCTCGAACACCGTCCCGGTGTAGTAGTCCAGCCCGCGCACGATCAGCGGGTCGTACGCGACCAGGTCCGGAACCGCGCGCAGCACCGGCACCAGCGTCGAGCGCTCCAACACCTCGGCCGGCAGCTGGTCGAGCAGCCCGATCCCGGCGCCGAGCGCCTCGGACAGCCGGGCGAACTGCTTGTCCGAGAGGCCGAGCTCGGTCGCGTCCGCGGCCAGCGCCTCGGCCGGCAGCTTCTCCCACCGGTCGATCAGCCGGGACAGCGCCCGCACCTCGGCCGGCGGCACCTTCACCAGGTCGACCAGCATGCTCTCCAGCAGCACCCGGTCGTTGATCCGCAGCCGCCACATCCGCGGGTCCGCTCCGAGCGCCGCGAACATCGCGTGGATCAGCTCGACCAGCTCGATCTCCGCCTGCGCCGACTCGGTGCCGAAGATGTCGACGTTGATCTGCCAGTGCTCGCGCAGCCGGCCGCGCTGCGGGCGCTCGTACCGGTGGCAGTTGACGTTGCAGTACCACCGCGCGGGGAAGGTCAGCTCGTTCGCGTGGCCGGCGATCATCCTGGCCACCGACGGGGTCATCTCCGGGCGCAGCGCCAGCCGGCGGCCGCCGCGGTCGGTCAGCGTGTAGAGCTGCTGGTCGGCGATCTCCCGGCCGGACTTGGCCTCGTAGATCTCCGCCGACTCCAGGATCGGCCCGTCGTAGCGCTGGTAGCCGAAGCTCTCGATCACCTGGTAGAGCCGATGGAACACCTGCTCGCGGACGGACATCTCGGCGGGCAGGAAGTCCCTCGTCCCGCGGTACGGCGCGGTCGGCAGCAGCTCACTCATGGCGGGATCGAGCCTAGGGCATCGCCGCCTTGCGGTTGTGGCCGCGACCGACCCGCGGCATCCGCAGGTCCGGCGCGGCCGACCGCGCTCCGGACAGGTGCCTCGCCGCGTTGATCAGGGCCAGGTGACTGAACGCCTGCGGGGTGTTGCCGACCTGGCGCCCGATTCGGGGGTCGTACTCCTCGGAGAGCAGGCCCACGTCGTTGGTCAGCGAGATCAGGTGCTCGAACAGCTCGATCGCCTCGTCGTGCCGGCCGACTCCGTGCAGCGCGTCGGCCAGCCAGAACGAGCAGGCCAGGAACGCGCCCTCGTCGCCGGGCAGCCCGTCGTCGGAGGCGCCGGCGCCGGGCCGGTAGCGCAGCACCAGCCCGTCCTGCCGCAGCTCCCGGTTCACCGCGTCGACGGTGCCGGCCACCCGCGGGTCGTCCCAGGGCAGGAACCGCACCTGCGGGATCAGCAGCAGGGCCGCGTCCAGCTCGCGCGACCCGTACGCCTGGGTGAACGTGTTGCGCTCGGTGTCGAAGCCCTTGGCGAGCACCTCGTCGTGGATGTGCTTGCGGATCGCCCGCCACTGGTCCACCGGCCCGTCCAGCCTGAAGTGCTCGACGCCGCGGATCATCCGGTCGAACGCGACCCAGACCATCACCTTCGAGTGCACGAACGGCTGCCGGTCGCCCCGCGTCTCCCACAGCCCGTTGTCCGGGTCCTGCCAGTGGCCCTGCAGGTAGTCCAGCAGGTGGATCTGCAGCGCCCAGGCGTCGTCGTCCCGACCGAGGCCCGCCTCCCTGGCGAAGGCCAGGCCGTCGAGCGTCTCCCCCCAGACGTCGAGCTGCAACTGCTCCGCCGCGGCGTTGCCGATCCGGACCGGCCGGGAGTCCTCGTAGCCGGACAGCCAGGGCAGCTCCAGCTCCGGGATGCGCCGGCTGCCGGTCAGGCCGTACATGATCTGCAGGTCGGCGGGGTCGCCGGCGACCGCCCGCAGCAGCCACTGCCGCCAGCGGGCGGCCTCGCCGATGAACCCGGCACCGGCCAGCGCCTGCAGGGTGAGCGCGGCGTCGCGCAGCCAGCAGTAGCGGTAGTCCCAGTTGCGCGGGCCGCCGAGCTGCTCCGGCAGGCTCGTCGTCGGCGCGGCCACGATCCCGCCGGTGGGGTGGAACGTCAGCGCCTTGAGCACGACGAGCGAGCGGCGCACCTCGCCCTGCCAGCCGCCGTCGTAGGTGGACTTGGCCATCCAGTCGGCCCACCAGGCCTCGGTCTCGTCCAGCGCCCCGTACGGGTCGATCTGCTTGGGAGTGGCCAGCCAGGACGGGTTCCAGGTCAGCACGAACGGCATCCGCTCGCCCTCGGACACGCTGAACTCCGAGCGGGTGGCGAAGCCACGCCCCTCCAGCGGAGCCGGGGTGGACAGCCACGCCGAGTCCGGCCCGGCGACGGCCTCGACCTGGCCGTCGAGCCGGCGGACCCACGGCACCACCCGGCCGTAGTCGAACCGCAGCCGGAGGACGCTCTGCATCGGCACCGTGCCGGACAGGCCCTCGACGATCCGTACGACGTGCGGCGAGCCCGCCCGCGGCGGCATGCAGTCGACCACCCGGACGGCGCCGTCGGCGGTCTCCCAGAACGTCTCCAGCACCAGCGTGTCGCCCCGGTACTGCCGGCGGGTGCAGGTGCCGCCAGCGGCCGGCGCGAGCAGCCAGTGCCCGTTCTCCTCGTCGCCGAGCAGCGCGGAGAAGCAGGCCGGCGAGTCGAACTGGGGCAGGCACAGCCAGTCGATCGAACCGTCCCGGCCGACCAGCGCCGCCGTGTGCAGGTCGCCCAGCAGCGCGTAGTCCTCGATCCGCCCGCTCATCCCGTCTTTGTACCGTCCCGCGGGCGGTCGGCGGGGCCGCTCGGTGGAGTTGCCCTCAGCCGAGATCGGCGAGGATCTGGACGGCCGCGTTGTGGCCGGCCGCGCCGATCACCGAGCCGGCCGGGTGGCAGCCGGCGGCACCGGCGTACACCCCGTCGACGCCGGTCGCGTACGGCATGCGGTCGGCGAACGCGATCGAGTTGTCGACGTGCATGATGTTGGCGCTGGTGATGCCGAAGTGCTCGCGGATGCCCGGCGGCGCCAGCGCGTGCACGTCCACGAGCAGGTCCCGGGTGCCCGGCGCGTACGCCTCGACCAGGTCGAGCAGCCGGTCGACGTACCGGTCCTGCTCGACCGCCCAGGACGACCCGGCGACCTCGTGCGGCACGCCCTGGACGAACAGCGCCGAGGAATGGTTTCCGGCGTCGTCGGCAAGCGACGGGTCGAGCGTCGAGTGCAGGTACCACTCCAGCGGCGGCGCGTCCGGCAGCCGGCCGGCCGCGGCGTCGTCGAAGGCCAGCCGCAGCGCCGCCAGCACCGAGCCGTCCACCGCCGGCGGCAGCAGGTGCACGGTCGTGCCGTGCTGGCCGCGCCCGGGGTCGGGCAGCGCGGCGAAGCGGGGCAGCCCCGCCAGCGCCAGGTTGACCTTCATCGTCTGCCCCGGCGAGCGCTCGGCGTACCCGTCGATGCGGGCCCGCAGCGCCGGCGGGGTGGCCGCGCCGAGCAGCCCGGGCAGCCGGTAGACGTCGGTGGCGACCAGCACCACCCGTGCCGGCACGACCCCGGCCGCAGTGGTCACCCCGGTCGCGGCGCCGCCGGTGGTGTCGATCCCGGTCACCTCGCAGCCGGTCCGGATCTCGGCGCCGGCCTTCACCGCCAGCTCGGCCAGCCGGCCGGTCACCGTGCCCATCCCGCCGCGGACGACCATCCAGGTCCCGCCCGCCCCGGGCAGCCGGCACATGTTGTGCACCAGCAGGTTGTGGCCGGAGCCCGGCGACCAGGGCGAGCCGGTCAGGCCGGGCATCCCGTCGGTCACCGCGTACATGGCCAGCACGGTCTCGGAGGCGAACCCGAACCGGTCGAGGTAGTCCATCGCCGAGCCGCGGACCATGGCCAGGAACGTCTCCCGCAGCTCCGGGCGGACGTACCGGTCGGCGGTCCCGGCCAGCGGTAGCGGCGGCGCCAGCCAGGCCGGGGCCAGGTCCTCCCGCAGCATGGCCAGCTCGGCCCCGAGTGCCTCGTCGGCCTTCGCGTCGGCCTCGGAGAAGAACTCGACGAACTGGCGGCGGGCCGCGTCCCGGGAGCCGCCGAGCAGCAGTGACCGCCCGTCCAGGGTCGGCAGGAAGTAGTGCGGGTCGCGGCGGACCAGCGGCAGGTCGAGGTCGAGGGTCGCCATCAGCTCCGGCGGCATCAGCCCCAGCAGGTATGCCCCGGTGGAGGCGGCCAGGCCAGGCGCCCCGGCGAACGGGTGCTCGGTGCGGCAGGCGCCGCCGATCACGTCGGCCCGCTCCAGCACCTGCACCGACAGCCCGGCGCGGGCCAGCATCGTCGCGGCGACCAGCCCGTTGTGCCCGGCCCCGACGACGACCACCTCCGGCTGCGCCCGCTGGCTCACCGGTCGGCCACCCGGCGGACGAACTTCAGCCCGGACCAGGTCGCGTCCACCGCGGCGACCTTGACGTCCACCAGCCCGACCGCGAGCCCGTGCGCGCGGACCACGTTCTCGTCCAGGTCGGTCGCCGCCCCGCTGCTGCGCTTGGGCCAGGCGACCCAGAGCGCGCCGGCCGTTGCCAGCCGCGGGAGCTGGGCGGCGAACCGGCGCCGCAGCGCGGCCCGGTCCGGGCAGAACGCCAGGACCACGTCGTACGGCCCCGCGCCCGGACGGGACCGGACCACCGCCCCGGCCGGCGCCGCCAGGTCGAACCCGGCCGGCGCACCGACCAGCAGCACCCTGGTGCCGTCCCGGACTCCGAGCTTGGCAGCCAGCGGCTTGCCGGAGTAGCCCACCGCAGCGGTCATGAGCCGACCGTACCTCCGGCACCGGGCGCATCCGCCGGACGACTGATCGCCGCCTCCACCTGAGCGGGAGGTAGCC
>DATBFW010000047.1:0-26948 GCA_036558285.1 Mycobacteriales bacterium
CGGCACCGCCGAACCTGACGCCGACCTCGGTCGCCCAGAGCCGCTCGTACGCATGCGACCACGGCGAGTTGGCCCAGACGAGAGCGAGCAGCGTCGCTGCGCAGAGCAGCAGACCCGATCCGATCTCGGTGGCGAGGAACCGTCGCAGCGCGACGGTGATCGCCGGAAGGGGAAGCCGGGTCGGCGGCCCGGGACGTGGCGGGACGGCAGCGGTCACGAAGGCTCCGGAGCAGGTCGGGACAGGACACCGACCAGGCTTCCCGGCACACCGACCGTCATTTTACGCGGGCCTTGAGATCCCCGCTCCCGTCCGGCCGCGAGCGGGGGTCCACGTCATTCTTCGCTCGCCGCGCTGGGCAGCTTCTCCTTGATCAGGTCCATCACCGAGGAGTCGGTCAGCGTGGTGACGTCGCCGAGCTGCCGGTTGTCCGCGACGTCACGCAGGAGCCGCCGCATGATCTTGCCGGACCGGGTCTTGGGCAGCTCCGGCACGACCATGATCTGCCGCGGCCGGGCGATCTTGCCGATCTCCTTGGCCACGTGCTCGCGCAGTTCCTTGACCAGCGCCTCGCCGGACGCCTCGTCCTCGGCGACCGAGCCGCGGACGATGACGAACGCGACGATGCCCTGGCCGGTGGTCGGGTCGTTCGCGCCGACGACCGCAGCCTCGGCCACCTTCGGATGGCTGACCAGCGCTGACTCCACCTCGGTGGTCGAGATCCGGTGACCGGAGACGTTCATGACGTCGTCGACCCGGCCCAGCAGCCAGATGTCGCCGTCCTCGTCCTTCTTCGCGCCGTCGCCGGCGAAGTAGACGCCCTGGAACCGGGTCCAGTAGGTGTCCTTGTAGCGCTGGTCGTCACCCCAGATCCCGCGCAGCATCGACGGCCACGGCTCGGTGAGCACCAGGTAGCCGCCGGCGCCGTTCGGCACGGCCTTGCCGGCATCGTCGACGACCTCGGCGGACACGCCCGGGATCGGCGTCATCGCCGCGCCCGGCTTGGTCGCGGTCACGCCCGGCAGCGGACTGATCATGATCGAGCCGGTCTCGGTCTGCCACCAGGTGTCGACGACGGGAGTGCGGTCTCCGCCGATGTTCTTCCGGTACCAGATCCATGCCTCGGGGTTGATCGGCTCGCCGACGCTCCCGAGCAGCCGCAGACTGGACAGGTCGAACTTGGCCGGCTCTTCCTCGCCCCACTTCATGAACGTGCGGATCGCGGTGGGCGCGCAGTACAGGACCGTGACCTTGTACTTCTCCACGATCTCCCACCACCGGCCGCGGTGCGGCGTGTCCGGCGTCCCCTCGTACATCACGCTGGTGGCACCGTTGGCCAACGGTCCGTAGACGATGTATGAGTGGCCGGTGACCCAGCCGATGTCGGCCGCGGTCCAGTAGATATCGCTGTCCGGCTTGTGGTCGAAGACCGCGTTGTGCGTGTAGGTCACACCGGTCAGGTAGCCGCCGGTGGTGTGCAGGATGCCCTTGGGCTTTGCGGTCGTGCCGGAGGTGTACATGACGTAGAGCGGGTGTTCTGCATCGTGCGGCTCGGCGGTGTGCTGGTCGGGCTGCTTGTCGACCAAGTCGTGCCACCAGACGTCGCGGCCCTCGCTCCACTCGATGTCCTGCCCGGTGCGGCGGACAACGAGCACGTGCTCGACGCCGGGGCTGTCTTTCACCGCGTCGTCGACCGCCGGCTTGAGGGCGCTCGGAGCGCCGCGCCGGTAGCCACCGTCCTGGGTGATGACCAGCTTGGCGTCGCAGTCCTGGATGCGACTGCGCAGCGCGTCGGCGGAGAAGCCGCCGAAGACGACCGTGTGGATCGCGCCGAGGCGGGCGCAGGCGAGCATCGCGACGACGGTCTCCGGGATCATCGCCATGTAGATGGCGACCCGGTCGCCCTTGCCGACACCGATCTCGGTCAGTGCGTTCGCGGCCTTGCAGACATCACCGAGCAGGTCCGAGTAGGTGATCGTGCGGGTGTCGCCCGGCTCGCCTTCCCAGTGGAAGGCCACCTTGTCGCCGCGACCGGCCTCGACGTGCCGGTCGACGCAGTTGTAGGCCGCGTTGAGTTGGCCGCCGACGAACCACTTCGCGAACGGCGGCTGCCAATCCAGCACCGTGTCCCACTTCTTCGCCCAACTGAGCCGCTCCGCCTGCTCCTCCCAGTACGCAAGGCGGTCGGCTTTGGCCCGCTCGTACGCATCCGCCTTCACGTTGGCGGCGTCGGCGAGCTCCTTCGGGGGTTCGAACCGGCGGTTCTCGTGAAGCAGGTTGGAGAGTGTCGCGTCGTTGATCTCTGTCACCGCACTCCTCCCAGCTGGCCGGCCCCGCGCTGGGCCGATCTCGCCCAAACCCTATGCCCGCAGTCGATAGAGGTCACCCATGCCTGCGACTGCTGGTCGTCCCCGCTCGACCAGCGGCTCGCGGGATCGCTGCACATGGCAGCAAACGACCTCGCCGGAGTCTCCGCCGGAGCCCGCGACACGTACCCGGACCTGCTGCGCTGCCCCTCCCGCCGCCACCCGGATGCCGGCGCCGCGGCTAGCCTGACAGCGTGCCGCCACCACTCGCCCGCCCGGCGCCGGGGGCCACCGATCCGCTGTCGCCGCTGCTCGATCTTCCCGGCGTCGCGGACACTCTGGCGGCCGCTCGGGAGGCGGTCGACCGCCTGCTCAACCACCGGGTCCTCCGCCGCCGGAGCGCCGAGGTGAGCAGTGAGTCGGCGCTGCGCGGCGCCCGCGCCTCCGCGGCCCTTGAGGGCAGCGAGGTTTCCCTGGGCTCGTTGCGCGCCGGCGAGATCCACGACCAGGTGGCGGTGGGCGCCCTGCGTGCGAGCGCCGGACTCGGTGCCCTCGTCCCGGTCTGGGAGCGCGCCCCGCTGCAGGCGATCGCGCGACTGCACGTCCTCGCCGCAGCCGGCACTGTCCCCGACGAGCACCTCGGCCGTCCGGCCGCCACGGCCGACACCAACCGGCTCACGGCCCTCGCCCGGCTCGTCTCCGAGAGCCGGACCACGCCCGGGATCCTGCTCGCCGCGGTCGTGCACGGCGAGCTGGTCGCACTGGCGCCGTTCGGCCGCCTGGACGGCGTGGTAGCGCGCGCCGCCGCCCGGCTGACGATGATCACCCGTGGCGTAGACCCGAAGTCGGTGAGCGTCCCGGAGGTAGGCCACCTCGAACGCGCGAACGACTACCGGGCTGCTCTCGTCTCGTATTGCACCGGCGAGCCGGCCGGAGTCGCCGAGTGGCTTCGGCACTGTGCGACCGCGGTGCAACTCGGGGCCCAGGAGGGCTTGGCGATCTGCGAGGCGGTCCTGCGGGGCTGATTCGCGGCTCACGGCCGGCACGCGAACGGCGCCCCGTCGACGAGGCGCCGCCGCGCACGGACGGACTGGGTTACCAGGCGTGCACACCATCTCGACGGCCACCGACCAAGGTCGGACCCGTCGTGCCTCCCGCGGCTGGTCGCGCGTGGGTGCCCGGCGTCCGTGCCCGGAAGTCCAGCTCGCCGAGGGAAAACCCACCGACGAACCGGTTCCGTGCTGTTCTTTGTACGCCCGATCAGCGGGCGGCGGAAGACCGTCGGACCGTCAATGTCTCGCTCGCCCGTCGTCGTGCGGCCTGTTCGGGCGCCGGTCCGGCTGACCTCCGGCGGGCGGCGTACCAGGCCAGCCCGACCACCGCAGCTCCGACGCCCACCGCCGTGCCCACCATCGGACGGCGGGGTGCCCGCAGGCTTGCGAGCCTGGCGCGCATCGACACCGGCCGGCTGAACACCACCACGGGCCACTCCCGCTCCCGTGCCGCCCGGCGCAACGCGCGGTCCGGGTTCACCGCGGTCGGGTGGCCGACGGCCTCCAGCATCGGCAGGTCGGTGTAGGAGTCGCTGTAGGCGTAGCAGTCCGCCAGGTCGTAGCCGGCAGCATCCGCGATCGCCCGTATCGCCTCCGCCTTGGCCGGCCCGTACGCGTAGAAGGCCAGCTCGCCGGTGTAGCGCCCGTCCTCGACCACCATCCGGGTCGCGATCACCCGGTCTGCGCCGACCAGAGCCCCGATCGGCGCCACCACTTCCTCGCCACTGCTGGAGACGATCACGACCTCGCGGCCGGCGGCCTTGTGCTCCTCGATCAGGTCGGCTGCCTCGGCATAAATCAACGGGTCGACGATCTCGAAGAGGGTCTCCGCCACGATCTCCTTGACCTGCTGCACATCCCAGCCGGTGGACATCTCCGTGACGTAGTCCCGCATCCGGTTCATCTGGTCCTCGTCCGCTCCGGCGACGAGGTAGACCAGTTGGGCGTATGCGGCCTTGAGCGCTGCCCGCCGATTGATCAGGCCACCCGCTCGGAACGGTTTGCCGAACGCCAGCGCACTCGACCTGGCGATGATCGTCTTGTCCAGGTCGAAGAATGCCGCGGAGCGGTGCACAACGGAGAGCATAGGAGCAGCCGCCCTTAACGATCCGATGAAAATGAGTCCTGGGCCACTGTGTTGTGGTGAGCCGAAGAGGGTAGACATGAGGTGAGTGAAGTGTGCGCCGAGCCGCTTCACGGTGCGCGTCCGGCTCAACCCCCCGGAGCCGGGCTTCGACGGCCCCCGCCATCCCCCCAGGCGGGGGCCGTCTCGTCTTCGCCGTCATGACGGCAGCACCTCCCCGATGAGGGACAGCACGATCGGCGCGATGCCGAGGCAGACGAACGCCGGCAGGAAGCACAGCCCGAGCGGCGCCATCGCGACCACGCCCGCACTCCGCGCCCGGGACAGCCCGGCCGAGGCGAGTGCTGATCGACGATCCGCTGCGAGGCGGTCGAACGCCGCGGCCAGTCGGCTGCCACTCTCGGCGGAGCGCGCCACCGCCCGACTGACCGGCGCAAGGTCCGGGTCGGCAGCGAGTTCGGCCCACGCGGTCGCCGGTGCCGCACCCAGCCGTTGCAGTCCGGCTGTGACGCGCAGGTCATCGCTGAACGGCCCGGGCAGCGCATCCGCGACCGTCTCCAGCGCCGCGACCAGAGGCATGCCGGCTCGCAGGCACACGCCGAGGAGATCCAGCGTCAGCGGAAGCTCGCCGGCCCGGTGCTGACGGCGTCGGCGAGCGGCGGCCGGCTCGAGCCGTGGGATCAGACGATCCACGGCGACGGCGACCGCCACGCCGGCGGCGACGCCCAGCACGCCGCCAATTACGAGCACGAGTGCGATGCCCAACCCCGCTGCCGCCGCCCGGGTCGTCGGTCGACCACTGATCCGAGGCAGTCTCAAGCGCCGCGGCGCCTCTCGGCGCCGCACGAGACCGAGTCCGATGGCGGCCAGCACGAACGGCGCGCTCATCGAGCCTCCTCAGCGGAAGCGATGATCCTGGACGTCCAGAACACTCCGAGCGCCTCCAGCACGACCCCGCCGACGAGAGCTACCTGCCCTTGCGGCTGGGCGAGGAGGATGGTGATCGGGTGCGCTCCCATCCCCACGCCGAGTCCGACGCCGAGTAGCGGCAACACAGCCAGCAGGGTCCCGGTGGATCGGGCGCCGGACAGGGCGGAGACAACCTCGCGGTGCTGGTCTTGTCTGGCCCGGAGGTCCTGCTCGACCCGGTCGAGCACTGCGGCGGCGGGTGCCCCGCTGCGTTCGGACACTGCCCAGACCGCGTCGACTGCGCGATGCTGCGCCGCCGGCTCTCCGAGCGCCGCGCGCGCCTCCGCCGGCTGCTGACCCGCCCGTAGATCCGCAGCCAAGCTGCCGACCGCCTCGGCTAGAGCCGCCTCGGCTCGACGTCGGGACCGATCAGCGGCCGTTCGCCCCATCGCAGCAGTGGCCGTCGCGCCCGCGAACGCCCCGGCGATCGTCGGCAGTATCGGCGCGGTCGCTCCGTAACCAAGCCATGCCCACCCGCCGAGTGCCGTTCCACCGCCGATCGCGCCGACGGCCATGGCGACGCGGACGCTGGGCACCGTCGGCGGATGGAACGCGAGATCCGGGGCCGGCCACCGCAATGACCGCAGCCGAGCGGCGGCAAGGGACGGGCTGTGCACGAGCCCGGCCGCGACAGCGAGAGCAGCCAGCACGATCGCGGTCATCGCGCACTCCCGACGAGGTGACGGCCGAGGATGTCGGTGAGCGCGTCCCAACCGAAGACCGGGCCGGTGTCGTGCCGCCACGCCGGAACGACAACCATCTCGTCCCGCTCGCGTTGGAAGACGCCGATCTCGGTGAGCACCCGGCGTCCATCCCGGAGCCGGTCGAGATGGACCGCGACCTGGAGGGCGGCGGCCACCTGGCTGCGCACCGCATGCCGATCGAGCGCCCCGAGCGCGCCGAGGGCCTCCAGCCGGGCGGGCACCTGCGCGGCGCTGTTCGCGTGCAATGTGCCGCCGCTGCCGGCATGACCGGTGTTGAGCGCGGTCAGTAGCTCGACCACCTCCGCACCACGCACTTCGCCGACGATGAGCCGGTCCGGCCGCATCCGGAGCGCCTGCCGCACCAGGTCCCGCAGCGACACCTCTCCGGCGCCCTCCACATTCGGTGGCCGGGCTGTCAGCCGGACGACGTGAGGGTGGGTGGGCCGCAGTTCGGCGGCGTCCTCGACGAGGATCAGCCGCTCGGCTTGTTGGATGAGGCCGAGCATGCTGGCGAGCAGCGTGGTCTTGCCGCTGCCGGTGCCACCACTCACCAGGAACGCAGCTCTCGAGCGGACGATCGCACGGAGGAGGAGCGCCGCGCCGTTGCGCAGAGTGCCGGCGTGCTCGAGATCGTCGATGGTGAAGGCGCGGACGGTGAACGTCCGCAGTGACAGGCACGTGCCGCCCGCCGCGACCGGGGGCAGCACCGCGTGCAGCCGGGTCCCATCGGGCAGGGCAGCGTCGACGTACGGGCTCGCGTCGTCCAGGCGCCGTCCGGCGAGGGCGGCGAGTCGCTGGGCCAGGCCGCGGACCGCCGCCTCGTCGGTGAAGTGGACGTCTGCCGGAACCAGACCGGCGCCGTGGTCGACCCAGACGCTGTCCGGCCCATTGACCAGCACGTCGGTCACTCCAGCCTGGTCGAGGAGGTGCTGCAGCGGGCCGGCGCCGGCGAGCTCGGACTCTGCCTCACGGACCAGCCCGAGGACCTGTTGATGGCCGGCCAGGCCGCCGGTGTCCTGGCGGACCAGCGCGGCCAACGCCGAGCGCCGCGGTGGCGTTCCGGCGTCGACCAGTTGCCGCCGTACCCGATCGAGGACATCGGCGTTCATGCCGCCATCCCGATCGCCGCCGGAGCCTGAATGATCGTCTCGCACAGTGCGGCGAGCTCGGTGTTCCGCAGCAGTGCGGTCGGCTCACCCGCCTGGATCGCGGCACGTACGGCTACCTCGTCGGGCAGCTCGCCCGCAAGCAGCAGGTCCAGCCCGCGCGCGACCTCCTCACTGGGCAGGGCGCCCGGAACTGCCCGCACGACGACCCGCGGTCTCGGCCCCGACGAGCCGAGAGACTCGACGACCCTGCGGCCGGCGATCACGGCTCGCACCTCGGCTGGCACGACGAGAAGCAACTCGTCGGCGGCGGCGATCGCAACGTCCCGCGCCGCCGTCCGATGTCGGCCGAGGTCGAGCACGTTCGTTCCTCCGCCCCGCCCTGCCGCGGAGACGACCGCCCGGACCGCCTCGGGCGTCAGTTCGCTGAACGCATGCCCGCCGGCGGCCACGACAGTCACACCCGCGATCTCCGGAAGCGCGGCCCGCAGGGCACGCGGCGACAGGCGGCCCGTGAGCGTCTGGAGGTCGCTCCATCGTGCTCCGGGAGACAGCTCGGCGCCGAGTCCGGCGTCTGCGCCACCGCCGAGCGGGTCCAGGTCAATCAGCCAGGACGGACCCTGTCGGGCAGCGGTCAGGGCCAGTCCTGCGGCAAGTGCGCTTGCGCCGGCTCCGCCGCGTCCACCGACCACTCCGAGCACCCAGGCAGCCACTGGGGCCTCGGTCGCGTCAGCCAGCCGCTCCGACAGATCGGCTTCGCCTCGCTGCAGGCAGATCACGTCCTCCGCGCCCACAGTGTCCGCGATGCTCGAGAGCTCGGTCGTGCCCGAACCGCGTGTCACGACTAGTACGCCGGCCCGGGTACCCAGCCGTCCGGCCGTGGCGGTGGCCAGCTCGGAGCCCAGCAGCACGAGCGGTGCTTCCGTCCATTGTGGACCGCAGGTGGTCGGCTCGACGGCGACGTCCACGGCAACCCCGGCGGCAGCGGCGACACCGAGCAGATGGTCGAGCAGCTCAGGGTCCGCGGTCAACAGCAGCGGACGGGGCTGTCGGGTCATCGCTCCTCCTCGGGACGGGTTCGGAGGACAGCGAACCGGCTCGACCATGGCGCCGGTAGCCCGAGATCGCGTTCTGTGGATGACGGCTCCGGTTGTGGAAAAGCCTGGAGCGCCTACCACATGGGTCTGACAGATCGGCTTTGCCATCCACAGTGGACGGATCTGTCCACAGATCGCGTCCTACCTCTGGGCGTGGACTCGTCTGCGGCGAAGGCTCGTCACCGCACGCCGCACCGGGCGGCGACGACGGAAGGAACACGCATGCTGAGAGAGCTTCGGCGGATGTATCGGCGTGACGACGGAATGACAACGGCGGAGTACGCGGTGGGATTGATCGCCGCTGTGGCCTTCGCGGGCATTCTCTACAAGGTCGTCACCAGCGGAACGGTCCTCACCGCGTTGACGACGATCGTCAAGCGCGCCCTCTCGCAGGGATGAGCCGGCGGCGCGACGGCGGGATGGCGACCGCCGAGCTCGCCGTCGTGCTCCCCACGCTCGTGCTCGTCATCGCCACCGGTTTCACGATGGTCTCGGTGGTCCTTGCGCAGGTGCGGTGCGTGGACGCCGCACGGGAGGCCGCTCGCGCGGCCGCCCGAGGGGAGTCGCCGGAGGTGGTGCGCTCGGCCGCCGTCCGGGCCGCACCCGCTGGAGCGAACGTGGAGATCGGGGGCGGCGATGAGGAGGTGCGGGTCACCGTGTCCGCTCCGGCCGGGCGTGTTGGCGGGCTGCTGCCGGCGTTTCACGTCTCCGCGAGCGCGGTGGCCCTGCGCGAGCCGGAGTCGACCGGTGTGCCGTGACCGAGGCAGCGTGACCATCTGGGCGGCGGCGCTCGCCGGCCTGATATGGCTCGGTGCCTCGGCGGCGCTGCTCCATGGCTCGGCGGTCGCCGGGCGGCATCGGGCCGAGACAGCTGCGGACCTCGCGGCGTTGGCTGCAGCGGTTCACGTTCCCGACGGCACGGCGTGCGCCGTTGGCGCTCGGATTGCGGCCGACAACGGCGCGAGCTTGCGCGGCTGCCAGGTGGTCGGCGACGAGGTGGAGGTCGTGGTCTCGAGGCGGGTCAGCTTGGGGAGGCTCGGCGCGTTTCCCACGGTGGCCCGGGCGCGAGCAGGTCCCGTGGAGTCCGCTCGGTTCAATTGGACAGATGCGACGAGGGGCCGGCGCGGTGCGCGCCGACCCGTCGTCCCGGAGTGATCAGGCGTCTGGAGAGTTGGTCTCCGTCGGGGTCGACCGCTCGCGGCGCGGCAGGAACGGTCGGCGCCGCTGGGTCGTGGCCGATTCGTTGACCGGAGTCTCGCCGTATACGGAACCCACCGATACCGGCTGCTGGACCTCGGTCCGGTCGTCATCGAACGGCCGGTCCGGGCGTCCTTCGACGACTCGCTCGTCGCGCTGGGCCGTACCCATCGGGCCGGTCGGCCCAGTGGGAGCCATCGGCGGCGGGGTCGAGTCCATCCGCTGCGCGAGCTGCTCGTTCTCCCGCTGCAGCGAACGGCGCTCCTTGCGGAGCCGGCGATTGCGGCGCAACGCACCCATCAGCAGACCAAGACCCACGACCGCGAGGACGGTGGTGATCATGCCGGCGACAAAGACGACACCGAGCGTCACGTTCGAGACGTCGACATTCCAGAGGGAGACCGACAGCGAGTCGGTATTGCTGGTGACAACGGCGGCGGTGAGAACGCCGGCTGCGGCGAGCAGGATGAGGCCCAGAACCGCCACGATGATCAGCTCCTTTCCGGAGGTGGACGGGTTCTTACCTCGTCCGTCTTGCAGTTCCATTACCCGGACCGGACGATTCGCAAGCATCCTGCACATCCGGAACCGGCCTACCGGGACAAGCCCGACATCAGGCGCGAAGCGCTGCGAGCACCGCATCGAGCAGCCGGACCGCACCGGCTTTGTCGAGCGGTTCGTTGCCGTTGCCGCACTTCGGCGACTGGACGCACGACGGGCACCCGGCCTCGCACTCACAGGACGCGACCGCCTCCCGGGTCGCGTGCAGCCACTGCTCGGCCGTGTCGTACCCGCGGGCGGCGAAGCCGGCGCCGCCAGGTTGCCCGTCATAGACGAAGACCGTCATCCGGTCGGTGTCGGGGTGCAGCGCCGTGGAGACACCGCCGATGTCCCACCGATCGCAGGTGGCAAAGAGCGGGAGCAGGCCGATGGCCGCGTGCTCGGCCGCGTGCGCCGCGCCGGGCACGTCAGCCGGAGCCAGACCGGCCTTCGCGATCGCGGCATCGGACAGCGTGTACCAGACCGCCCGCGTTCGCAGCTGCCGCGCCGGCAGGTCGAGCGGAGTCTCGTCGAGCACCTGACCGGTCAGATGCCGCCGACGCAGGTAGGACACGACCTGGTTGGTGACGTCGACGATGCCGTGGTGCAGCGTCAGCTCGCCGAGATCCCGCTCGCGCAGCGTGGAGACGACCCTGATGTCGGTGGTGTCTCGCGCCGCTGTCGACCAGTCCGGGTCATCGCGGTGCACCAGCGCCACCGAGTCGGTCAGATCCAGCTCGTCGACGACGTACGAGACGCCTTGGTGCAGGTAGACCGCGCCCTGGTGGACCGTCGAGTGCGACGCCCACGCGTCGACCGTGCCGAGCACCCGGCCGGTGGATGCCTCGACCACCCGGACCGGCTCGCCGCCGGTGCCCCGGATGTCGAGATCTGGGCGGCTCCGCGCCGTCCAGTACCAACCCGTGGGTCGGTGTCGGAGGAGGCCTCGCCGCACGAGGTCCGGCAGGACGGCGCGCGCAGCGTCTCCACCGAACAGCGGCAGATCGTCCTCAGTCAGCGCGAGCTCCGCCGCGGCACAGCACAGCTGCGGCGCGAGCACGTAGGGGTTCTCCGGGTCGAGCACTGTCGCCTCGACGGGTCGACCGAAGACGGCATCAGGGTGGTGGACGAGGTAGGTGTCCAGCGGATCGTCGCGAGCCACGAACACCACCAGCGCCCCGAGCCCTTCGCGCCCGGCCCGGCCAGCCTGTTGCCACAGCGAAGCCAGCGTCCCGGGGAAGCCGGCGAGCACCACGGCGTCGAGGCCGGCGATGTCGATGCCGAGCTCGAGTGCGTTGGTGGCGGCGACTCCGAGCAGCGTGCCGTTGGCGAGCGCGGCCTCCAGGGCCCGGCGCTCCTCGGGCAGGTAGCCGGCCCGGTACGCCGCGACCCGGTCGGCGAGGTCGGGCGCGGAGCTGGCCAGGTGGCGCCGAGTGGTGAGTGCCAACACCTCCGCGCCGCGGCGGGACCGGACGAATGCGAGTGCTCGGGCGTCCTCGACGACCAGGTCCGCCAGCAGCCGCGCCGCCTCTGCGCCGGCCGCGCGCCGCACCGGCGCCCCGTGCTCGCCGTGCGCCTGGGTCAGTGGCGGTTCCCACAGCGCGAACGCGGTCGAACCCCGCGGCGAGGCGTCGTCGGTGACCTCCTCCACGTCCAACCCGGTGAGGCGGTGACCCGAGATCGCCGGACTCGCCACCGTCGCCGACGCGAGCACGAAGGTCGGATACGCCCCGTACGAGGCGCAGATCCGGCGCAGCCGACGCAGCACGTGGGCGACGTGGGACCCGAATACGCCACGGTAGGTGTGGCATTCATCGACGACGACGTACTTGAGCCGGCGCAGGAACGTCGCCCACCTCACGTGCGACGGCAGGATGCCGCGGTGCAGCATGTCGGGGTTCGTCAGCACGAGCCGGGAGTGCGCCCTGACCCAGTCCCGCTCTGGCGGCTCGGTGTCGCCGTCGAACGCGGCGGCACGGATGTCCGGCAGCACCAGCGAGCGCAGCGAGCGCAGCTGGTCGGCCGCGAGCGCCTTGGTCGGCGACAGGTACAGCGCGGTGGTCTTCCCATCGGTGAGCAGCGTCGAGAGCACCGGAAGCTGGTACGCCAGCGACTTGCCGGACGCAGTGCCGGTCGCGAGCACCACCGAGCGCCCGGCGTGGGCGAGCGCTGCCGCCTCGGCCTGGTGCTCCCACGGACGCACGATCCCCCGGGCTCGGAATCGGTCGATCAGCAGTTCAGGCGCCCAGTCCGGCCAGTCCGCCGGCCGTCCGGGGCGGGACGGGACCTGCTCGACGTGGGTCACCGGGTCGTGCCTGCTGCCGGCCAGAACCCGGTCGAGCAGATCGCGCCCGCGGCGAGCCGCGACCTCCGGCGCAGGGCTACGGACCACGCCGCTCACTCTTGCACGAGCGTGTTTGGTTAGATCGGGGGCAAGCAGTGGGGCTCGGTCGGCGGACCGGCGCCTGTCTCACGTCGCCAACTTACGCGGAGGTGCGCCTTGGACCTCACGTTGAACACCCGTGATGAGGCGGGGCACACGGTTCTCGCTGTCTCCGGGGAGGTTGACGTGTACACCGCGCCGGCCCTCCGGGACCGGATTGCCGATCTGCTCGACTCCGGCCAGCACCAGTTGGTCATCGACCTGGGTGGCGTCGAGTTCCTCGACTCGACCGGCCTGGGGGTGCTGGTGGCCGGCCTCAACCGGGCCCGTGAGGTCGGCGGCAGCCTGTCGCTGGTCTGCCCTCAGGAGCGGGTGCTGAAGCTGTTCCGGATCACCGGGCTGGACGAGGTGTTCACCGTGCACTCGACGGTGGACGAGGCCCTCGGCAGTCCGTCGGCGGGATGATTCCGTGACCGGGACCGGCGGTCGCGACGATGTGACCGTGACGCTCCGGCTGCCGCCGAACGCGGCACATGTCCGGACGGCGCGGCTGATCGCGGCGGCCATGGCGCGGCGCAGCGGGGTCGGTGAGGACGTGCTCGACGAGGTGCGACTCGCGGTCGGCGAGGCGTGCGCGCGGGCGGTCCGGGTGCAGGAACGGCAGGGCGTGATCACTCCGGTCACCCTGGAGTTCGGGGAGGCCGGTCGGTTCAGCGTCTCGGTGCTCGACAGCGCGAAGACCGGCTCGGGTGACGAGATCGCTGCGGTCGCCGGTGGCCTGAGCGCGGCAGCGCCGTGGGCAGATCCCAGTGGTGATTCGCTGGGGCTCGCGCTGCTCGGAGCCGTGGTCCAAGACCTCGACGTCGATCAAGCCGGAGATCGCGGCACGCGGGTGACCATGTCGTGGCCGATCTCCTGATTCCGCCCGCTCCGAGCTAGGCAATTGTCGGACATGCCGGCTGCAAGTCCTGTGATCCGGCTCGCAAGGCCCGGGCCCTCTTGGGGTGCTCGCTACGCTCACGTAAACTCCGCGCGATCTGCGCAGGACCCCGGGTATCCGGTCCGCGCAGCCTCTAACGACCAGCTCCACCCGCCGTCCGGCGTCCTGTGGCTGTTCGCCATCGTCGTCTAACAGGAGGACGCATTGCTCCCGCTTTCCCTGGCGGAGGCTCCGAAGATCGCTGGCGCGGACTACTTCGTCGTAGTAGTCATCGCCGCGATCGCCGCCGGTGCGCTCGTGTTCGCCTACTTCCTCTACAACCAGGTCATGCGTGCCGACCAAGGCACGCCCCGGATGCAGGACATCGCCCGGGCGGTCCAGGAAGGGGCCGCGGCGTACCTCAATCGGCAGTTCAAGACGCTGAGCGCGTTCGTTCTGATCGTCTTCGTCCTGTTGCTGATCCTGCCGGTGAACGAGGGCGGGGCCAACGTCCGGATCGGCCGGTCGATCTTCTTCGTCGTCGGGGCGATCTTCTCTGCGCTCGTCGGCTACTTCGGCATGACGCTGGCCACTCGTGGCAACGTCAGGGTCGCCGCTGCCGCGCGTGCCGGCGGCGCCCGCAACGCGATGCGGATCGCGTTCCGCACCGGCGGATTCTGCGGGATGTTGACCGTCGGCCTCGGTCTGATGGGTGCCTCGGCCGTGCTGTTGATCTACAACAGCGATGCTCCGACCGTCCTCGAGGGCTTCGGCTTCGGCGCGGCGCTGCTGGCGATGTTCATGCGTGTCGGCGGTGGCATCTTCACGAAGGCGGCGGACGTCGGCGCTGACCTGGTCGGGAAGGTCGAGGCGGGCATTCCCGAGGACGATCCCCGCAACGCGGCGACCATCGCCGACAACGTCGGCGACAACGTGGGTGACTGCGCCGGCATGGCCGCCGACCTCTTCGAGTCGTACGCGGTGACGCTGGTTGCCGCCCTCATCCTGGGTAAGGCGGCGTTCGGCTCCGAGGGTCTGATCTTCCCGCTCGTGGTTCCGGCCATCGGCGTGCTGACCGCGGTTGTCGGGATCTTCCTCACCGAGCCGCGGGCGTCGGACCGCAGCGGCCTTCAGACGATCAACCGCGGCTTCTTCTCTTCCGCGATCATCTCGGCCGTCCTCGTGGTGCTGGCCGCCTTCATTTTCCTTCCCGGCCGTATCTCCGACCTGGACGGTGTCAGCGAGACCGTCCTGGCCTCGGCGGGCGACAAGGACCCGCGGGTGATCGCAATCGTCGCGGTGCTGATCGGGCTCGTGCTCGCCGCCGCGATCCAGCTGCTCACCGGCTACTTCACCGAGACCAGCCGCCGGCCGGTGCGGGACATCGGCCGTTCCTCGCTGACCGGTCCGGCGACCGTGATCCTTGCCGGCTTCTCGATCGGCCTGGAGTCGGCGGTCTACTCAGCCCTGCTCATCGGCGCTGCCGTCTACTGCGCGGCGCTGCTCGGCGGTGGCTCGATCGTCGTTTCCCTGTTCGCGGTAGCGCTCGCCGGCACCGGCTTGCTGACGACGGTCGGCGTCATCGTTTCGATGGACACGTTCGGCCCGGTGAGCGACAACGCGCAGGGCATCGCCGAGATGTCGCATGACATCGACGAGGAGGGCGCCAAGGTGTTGACCGACCTCGACGCGGTCGGCAACACCACGAAGGCGATCACCAAGGGCATCGCGATCGCCACGGCCGTGCTAGCGGCGACTGCCCTGTTCGGTTCGTTCACCGACACGGTCGGCGGGGCGGTCGCGAAGACCGGCATCGGTGCGGTCGACAACATCCGCGACCTCAGCCTGCTGCAGTACGCGGGGGTGCTGAACGTCGCAGATCCCCACAACCTGGTCGGCTTGATCATCGGCGCGTCCGTCGTGTTCCTGTTCTCCGGCCTGGCGATCACCGCCGTGTCCCGTGCGGCCGGGCGGGTCGTCTTCGAGGTGCGAGAGCAGTTCCGCACCCATCCGGGGATCATGGACTTCAGCGAGCGGCCGGACTACAGCCGCGTCGTCGACATCTGCACACAAGACTCGCTGCGCCAGCTCATCACGCCTGGGCTGCTGGCTGTGCTGGCCCCGCTCGCGGTCGGCTTCGGTCTCGGCGCCGGGGCGCTCGGCTGCTACCTGGCCGGTGCCATTGCGGCGGGTGTCCTGATGGCGGTCCTGCTGTCCAACTCGGGCGGCGCCTGGGACAACGCGAAGAAGTTGGTCGAGGACGGCCAGTACGGCGGCAAGGGCAGCGAGGCCCACGCGGCGACGGTGATCGGTGACACCGTCGGTGACCCATTCAAGGACACCGCCGGCCCCTCGCTCAACCCGCTCATCAAGGTGATGAACCTGGTCTCGTTGCTGATCGCGCCGGCGGTCGTGCAACTCAGCGTCGGCACCGACCAGAACAACCCGTTGCGGATCGGCCTGTCGATCCTGGCCGTGCTGATCATCGCCGTGGCGATCACCATCTCGAAGCGGCGGACCGTGGCCGTGGGTTCGGAGCCGGCCACCACGGAGGTCTGACCCGTACGGGCCGGCGGCCGCAGCCTGGCGGTCGCCGTTCCGTAGGGTATCCGCCGTGTTCCGTCCCATCGCTGCCGGTCTCGTCGCCGTCGTCCTGCTCACCGCGTGCGGTCCCGAGGACGCCGGCGACACCGAGCCGGCGGACTTCGCGCGGTCGGTCTGCGCCGGGCTGACCAGCTGGCGGGACGGAGTCTCGACCGACAGCGCTGAGCTCACCCGCAGCCTCGGCGGCGCGAACGACGTGGCCACCGTCCGGTCGCGATACGGGCGCTTCTTCAGCTCGTCCGTGCAGCGCACCGACCGGCTGATCCGTGCCGTCGACGCCGCGGGGATGCCGAAGGTCGACCACGGCCGCGGCTACTCGCGCGATCTCGCCGCAGCGGTGGAGAGCGCCCGCTCCGGCCTGGCCGCCGCGCAGAAGAGCTTCGCCGCGCTGCCGACCGGCGACCTCGCCGGCTACGCCGCCGGCGCCCGGAGGGTCCGTGACTCGCTGGGCGGCGTATTCACGCAGGTCGGGACCACGCTGGACCAGCTCGGCCGGACGTACACATCCGCCGACCTGAACCGGGCGTTCGGCGACGAGCCGGCCTGTCAGCGCCTGTCCGACAGCTGAACGCCTACGCTCCGGGCTGTGCCGGGGCAGCTGTCCTTCCTCACCGCCGGGATGCGGCCGCCCACGGTCGACGACCTGGAGGGCCTGCTGTTCGGCGTAGCCCAGGTGGTCCGGCTCGGCGGGACCGCGCGGCTGTCCGTGCTGGTCGAGGATCGGTGGCGGGTCGACGAGCTGCTGGCTGCGTACGACGAACGCGATCTGCGCGGCGAGGTGCTGGAGGAGGACGGGCTGACATCGGTCCGCACGCCGTTCAGCCGTAGCCTGCTTCCCGTCGCGGAACGATGGATCCGCGGGGCGCTGAAGTCGGTGCCGGCCGGCATGACCCTCGACGGCGCCCGCTTGCGGCTCTGGGCGATCGGGGCCGGCCGCCGCGACGAGCACGGCTACCTGCTGCGGCTGAGCCCGCATGACCCGCCGGTCTGGGACGCGGCCGGTGCGGTGCTGGCCCGAGCCGGCGTGGCCGGCGCCTTCGTCGGCGTCCGCGCGGGCGGTCCCGCTTACCGGGTCACCGGCCGGCGTCGGCTGGTCCGCCTGGGCGAGTACGTCGGGGAGCGGCCGACCGCGGCGGGCACGGACGACTGGCCAGCCTGAGCCGACCCCGGCGCCGCGGACAAGCCTCGAGCCGGGATCTGTGGACAGCGCTCCCGCCTGTGGAGAGCCGTTCGCCAGTCGGATCGCGCCGCCCTACTGTCGGCGCCATGCCCGAGCTGTACGTGGAGCCGCAGACCCTGGCGGACGCCGGCCGCACCCTCGCCACCGAGCGGTCGGTGCTGTCCGACGTCGCCGACGCGCTCGCTCCGGCGCTCGGCGTGGTCGCGGCGGCCCTGCCCGGCTCACGGACGGCAGTAGCCGCCGGCCACACCGCAACGACGCTGACGGCGGCCGTACGGGCGGCCGCGGCCGAGCTCGATCAGTTGGCCCGCACGGTCACGGCAGCCGCGCGGGACTACCGGGTGGTCGAGCAGACGACCGCGGCCGGGATCGAGCGCGACGGGCGGGCAGCGACATGACGACCGACGCACGTCCCGCCGAGCAATGGGATGCGTGGTCCTGCGGCAACGGCGTCAGTCGACTCTTCGGCCTGGCGGACGACCTCGACCGGGCATACCAGCGGCTGGCCGTGACCACGGCCGCGCTCGCCGACTGGCGCGGCTCGGCGGCGGAGCGGGCTCGGGATCGGATCCGGGTCGCCGCCGCGCGGGTCAGCGGCCTTGCCGGGCTCGTCCGGCGCGCAGCCGACGCCATCCGGACCGGGCTTCCGGGCATCGCCGAGGCGGCCCGCCTGGCGACCGCACCGGCGCAGACGTTCGCTGAGGCCCAGGACGCCGCTGCCCTGGCCGCCTCCGTCGACGCACGAATAGCCACCGGCTTGGCGACGGCCGGCGCCCCGCCAGCGCCGGCAATCCCACCGCGAAGCGCGACGCCGGCCGAGGTGGCGCGTTGGTGGATCGCACTGCCGCCGCATCTGCGGCGCCAGCTGATGGATCGCCAGGCCGCGGCGCTGGGCCGTCTGGCCGGGCTGCCGGCGGACGTCCGGGACGAGGCCAACAGGCGGCAGCTGACCCGCCTGCTCGCCCGGCTCCGGGCCGAGCGCGACCGGCTCGCCGGCTCCCTGCCCACCATCCCGCTCCAGCTGGCCAGGACGGCGATCGTCAGATCCATGCTCACCATCGCGGAGAGCGTCGAGCGGACCCTGGCCGCGCTGACCGGTCGCCGCCCACCCGCCCGGCTGCTGACGCTCGACCTCGCCGGCACCGGCCGCGTCGCGATCGGGCTCGGCGACGTCGACCAGGCCCAGAACGTTGCCGTCCTCGTGCCCGGCATGGGCGACGACGCGGGCCACGGCGTCCCTGGCACCGTCGGCCGAGCCGTCGACCTGCTCGCCGAGGCGAGCCGGCAGTCGGCACAGTCGACGGCGGTCGTGGCCTGGGTCGGCTACGCAGCACCCGGCTGGCGGCAGGTCCCGTTCCCGACCCGGGCGCGCTCCGGCGGGCGGATGCTCACCTCCGACCTGGCCACCCTGGCCGCCGCCCGGACGGGCGAGCCGGCTCACGTCACGCTCATCGGCCACAGCTACGGCAGCACGGTCGTCGGTGCGGCCATGCAGGCGGGCCCGCGCAGGGCCGACGACCTGGTGTTGCTCGGCAGCCCCGGCGTGCTCGCCGACCGCGTCGGGCAACTCGGCCTGAGCGGTCGCCACACGTACGTCGGAGAGGCCGCCCTCGACCCCATCGCCGACACCGGCGTCTTCGGCGCGGACCCCGGCGATGGCGGCTTCGGCGCTACGCGGATCCGGGTCGATGCGGCGCCCGGCCGACCCTGGCCGGACCGGCTCCTCGCCGCCCACTCGCAATATTTCGACCCCGGCTCGGAATCGCTGCGCAACATCGCCCTGGTCGTGGTCGGCCGCGGCTCCGATGTCACCGCTCCCGGAGCCGCTCCCGGAGCGACCTCATGAGTTGGGCGGAGGCGGCTGACGCCGCGCAGCAGGTGCTGGCCGAGCGGTTCTGGCACCCCCGCTTCGGCATCTACCAGCGCAGTCCCGGCCGCCACCGGCTCGCGATCCGACTGGAGTGGGACTACTGGATCCAGGCCCATGCGCTCGAGGTCACCGTCGACGCCGCCGCCCGGACGGGCTCGACGGAGCTGCGTGACCGCATCCGCGCCCACGTCGCGGGCATCGTGCGCCGTAACGGCGGCGGGATCGTCAACCGCTACTACGACGACATGGCCTGGATGGGCATCGCGCTGCTGCGGGCGGACGAGGTCGCCGGTGCCGAAACCGGTGCGCTCGTCCGTGAGCTCTGGGCGGACATCCGTGCCGGCTGGGACGACCAGCACGGCGGCATCGTCTGGCGCCGCGACGACCCACGTCCCTACACGAACGCGCCGGCCAACGGACCGGCCGCGATCCTCGGCGCCCGGCTGCACCGCCGCTACGGCGACCCCGCCGACCTGGACTGGGGCCGCCGCATAGCCGGGTGGCTGCAGGAGACGCTCGTCGACCCCGCCAGCGGCATCGTCTGGGACGGCACCCACCCGTACGAGGACCGGAGCATCGACAGCACCGTGTGGACATACAACCAGGGCACGGTCGTCGGCGCGGAGGTGCAACTCTGGCAGCTGACCGGCGACCGCGCCCACCTGGAGAGGGCCCGCCGGACGGCCGGCGCGGCGCTCAACCGCTATGGCGAGGGCGGGTTCCCGGTCGAGGGCACCGGTGACGGCTCGGTCTTCAAGGGAATACTCGCCCGGTACCTGGGCGATCTGGTGAAGACGGATCCCGACGGCAGCCAGCGTGTCCGCGTGGCCCTGGCCAGCTGCGGCACCACAGTGGGGGCCGCGGCCGACGTCCCGATCGGGATCGACTGGCAGCATCCGACGGCGAGCGAGGCCGGCCTCGGTAGCGAGGTCTCCGCCGCTCTCCTGCTGGAGACGCTCGCCGGACTGGAGCGACCGATATGAGGTAGGGATGAGAAGGGCAAAGGGAACGGCCCGGCGTGACTGACCGTTCCGTCGGTTTGACAGAGTGCGGCCCCGACACCGCACACTGCGCTCGGGTCCGCCGGGCGAGACCTACACCCGTAGCTTGACGCACACCTGGAGCACCGTGAGCACGATCGACACCGAAGCCCCCGCGACGCCGGCTCGTCGCGGCCGTTCCCGCGCCAGCGCGAACGGCCTCCGACTGGTCATCGTGGAGTCCCCGCGCAAGGCGCGGATGATCTCCGGCTATCTGGGCGACGGGTACGTGGTCGAGTCGAGCATCGGTCACATCCGGGACCTGCCACGCAACGCCGCCGACGTGCCCGCCAAGTACAAGGGCGAGTCGTGGGCGCGGCTCGGTGTGGACGTCGACAACGGGTTCGAACCGCTGTACGTGATCAGCCCCGACCACCGCCAGCAGGTCACCAAGCTGCGGGATCTGCTCAAGAACGCGACCGAGCTCTACCTCGCCACCGACGAGGACCGGGAGGGCGAGGCCATCGCCTGGCACCTGGTCGAGACGCTCAAGCCGCGGGTGCCGATCCGCCGGATGGTCTTCCACGAGATCACCCCCGAGGCGATCCGGCGCGCGGTCGACAACCCCCGGGACATCGACTCCGACCTGGTGGACGCCCAGGAGACCCGGCGCATCCTCGACCGGCTGTACGGCTACGAAGTCAGCCCGGTGCTCTGGAAGAAGGTCATGCCGAAGCTCTCGGCTGGCCGGGTGCAGTCCGTGGCCACCCGGCTCGTGGTCGAGCGGGAGCGGTCTCGGATGCGGTTCCGGTCCGCCGAATACTGGGACGTCGAGGGTCTGTTCGCGACCAAGGAACCGCCGACCGCCGGCGACCCCTCGACCTTCACCGCCACTTTGGTCGCCGTCGACGACAGCCGCGTCGCCACCGGCCGCGACTTCGACCCGGATACCGGCCGGACCCGCAGCGACGTGCTGCACCTCGACGAGCCGGGCGCCCGCGGCCTGGTCGCCCGCCTGCAGAACGCCGCATTCCAGGTCACCCGGGTCGAGGAGAAGCCCTACCGGCGCCGGCCGTACGCGCCATTCATGACCAGCACGCTCCAGCAGGAGGCCGGACGCAAGCTGCGGTTCTCGGTCGAGCGGACGATGCGCACCGCGCAGCGGCTGTACGAGAACGGCTACATCACCTACATGCGGACCGACTCCACCAACCTGTCCGAGACCGCGCTCGCCGCGGCCCGGCAGCAGGCCCGCGAGCTCTACGGCGACGAGTACGTGCCGCCGGAGCCGCGCCGCTACGTCCGCAAGGTCAAGAACGCGCAGGAGGCGCACGAGGCGATCCGCCCTGCCGGCGACGTCTTCCGCACCCCCGGCGCGGTGGCCGACGAACTGTCCGCGGACGAGTTCAGGCTCTACGAGCTGGTCTGGCAGCGCACGCTCGCCTCGCAGATGGCCGACGCCGTCGGCACCAGCGTCTCGATCCGGCTCGCCGGCACCAGCACCACGGGGGAGCGGGCCGAGTTCGCCGCGTCCGGCAAGACGATCACGTTCCCCGGCTTCCTGCGGGCGTACGTGGAGAGCGTCGACGAGGGCGACCGCGACGACAGCGAGCGCCGGCTGCCGCGGCTGCGCCGGGACCAGCCGCTCGACCCGCGCGAGCTCACTCCGCAGGGCCACACCACCACGCCGCCGGCCCGCTACACCGAGCCGACGCTGGTCAAGGCGATGGAGGAGCTCGGCATCGGCCGCCCGTCGACGTACGCGTCGATCCTGCAGACGATCCAGGACCGCGGGTATGTCTGGAAGAAGGGCAGCGCGCTGGTCCCGTCGTGGATCGCGTTCGCCGTGGTCAACCTGCTCGAGCAGCACTTCACCCGGCTCGTCGACTACGACTTCACCGCTGCCGTCGAGGAAGACCTCGACAGCATTGCCGGCGGTGGCATGCAGTCCGTCGACTGGCTGACCCGCTTCTACTTCGGTTCGGAGAACGGTGAGGAAGGCGGCATCGCCCGAGCCGGCGGGCTGAAGCGGATCGTGTCGGAGCGGCTCGGCGACATCGACGCCCGCGGCATCAACTCTATCCCGCTCACCGGCATCGAAGGCGTCGTCGTCCGGGTCGGCCGCTACGGCCCCTATCTGGAGCGCGCGGATGGCGGTCGCGCCAGCGTGCCGGAAGACCTGCCGCCGGACGAGCTGACCAGCCAGAAGGTCATCGAGCTGTTCAACGCCCCGTCCGGGGAGCGGGTGCTCGGCACCGACCCGGGCACCGGCGAGGACGTCACGGTCAAGGCCGGCCGGTACGGACCGTACGTGTCCTCGGGCGAGCGCACGTCCAGCCTGTTCGCGTCGATGTCGATCGACGCCGTCACCCTGGACGAGGCGCTCCGGCTGCTCACGCTGCCGCGGGTGCTCGGCGTCGGCGCGGACGGCGAGGAGGTCGTCGCGCAGAACGGCCGGTACGGGCCGTACATCAAGCAGGGCAAGGAGTCCCGGTCGCTGGAGAACGAGAACCAGCTGTTCACGGTCACGCTTGACCAGGCGCTCGGGCTGCTGGCCCAGCCGAAGACGCGCGGCCGCCGGTCGGCCACGCCGGCCGGCCCGCTGCGCGAGCTCGGTGACGACCCGGCCACCGGCAAGCCGGTCGTCGTCCGCGAAGGCCGGTTCGGCCCGTACGTGACCGACGGCGAGACCAACGCGAGCCTGCGCAAGGGCGACGCGGTCGACCAGATCACCATCGACCGCGCGTCCGAGCTGCTCGCCGACCGGCGGGAGCGCGCGCCGCTGAAGAAGACGGCCAAGAAACCGGCGAAGAAGGCTCCGGCCAAGAAGGCACCGGCGAAGAGGACCACCGCCAAGAAGACGCCCGCGAAGAAGACTGCGGCCAAGAAGGCCCCCGCGAAGAAGGCTCCGGCCGCGCCGGTCCAGCAATTGGAGGAGGAGACCCCGGTCAGCTGACCGGGGCCAGCAGCTCCAGCCGGTTGCCGCACGGGTCGTCGACGTAGCAGCGGCGGTAGCCGGGCAGCAGGTCGTCCGGTTGGACACTGTGCCCGGCTTCCGCGAGTCGCGTCGCGATCGCATCCAGGTCGCCGACCAGCAGGCCAGGATGCGCCTTCCGGGCCGGCCGGAAGGTCGCCTCGACGCCGAGATGCACCTCGGCCGTCCCCGACCGGAACCACGCCCCGCCGCGACCGGCCAGCTCCTCCGGCTTCGGGATCTCCGCCATCCCCAGCAGCCCGCCGTAGAACCGGCGCAGCGCCGGCTCCGACCCCGCCGGCACCGCCAACTGCACGTGGTGCAGCCCGATGATCACGCCGGCGCCTGCGCGACCGCGAAGATCCGCCGGAACGGCAGCACGGTCCCGTACGGCTGCGGCGGGTACGCCTCGCGGAGCATCGCGCCCAAGTCCGCGTCGAACTCCGCCGCCTCCTCGGCGGACAGCCGCGCGTACACCGGCCGGAGCGCCGTCCCGCGCATCCATGCGAGGACAGGATCGGCACCCTGCAGCACCTGCGCGTACGTCGTCTCCCACGCGTCCACCACGCACCCGTGCGAGGCGAGCGCGCTGACGTAGTCGCTCGGTGTCGGCGTCGACAGCCACCGCCCGGCCGTGCCCAGCCGTTCGGACCAGCGCGGCGAGTCGCACAGCATCCGCAGCGTCGCGTGCGACGGCGCTTCGAAGTTCCCGGGCACCTGGATCGCCAGCCAGCCGCCCGGCGCCAGCGCCGACACGAACCGGGGCAGCAGCGACAGGTGCCGCGGCACCCACTGCAGTGCGGCGTTGGATACGAGCACATCGATCGGTCCGGACGGCCGCCAGTCCTGGATCTGCTCCAGCACGAACGACATCCGGTCGGACTTCAGGGACGTGGCCGATGCCAGCATCTCCTCCGACGAGTCCACCCCGAGGACCGACGCCGACGGCCATCGCGCCGCCAACGTCGCGGTCAACGCGCCGTCACCGCAGCCGAGGTCGACCACGTTCGCCGGCGCGGTGGCGCCGATCCGGGCAACCAGTTCATGGAATGGCCGGTTCCGCTGGTCCGCGAACCGCCCGTACAGCTCCGGATCCCACATCCCGACTCCTCTCGACATCGAGAGAGTTT
Source organism: Mycobacteriales bacterium (assembly GCA_036558285.1). Classification (GTDB taxonomy): domain Bacteria; phylum Actinomycetota; class Actinomycetes; order Mycobacteriales; family CADCTP01; genus CADCTP01. Next base: position 24,094 of record DATBFW010000047.1, read on the forward strand.
ATCTCGACATCGAGATACCATGCCAGCGTGCGTGACGAGACCGACTCGCTGCTCGAGGCCTGGCACCGCGAACGGCCCGACCTCGACGTCGCGCCGCTGGCCGTGCTCTCCCGAGTCACCCGGCTCGCCCGGCACCTGGACCGCGAGCGCCGGGCGGCGTTCGCCGAGCACGGTCTCGAGGCGTACGAGTTCGACGTGCTGAGCGCGCTGCGCCGGGCCGGCCGACCGTACGAGCTGACACCGGGGCAACTGGTCCGGCAGACCCTGGTCGGCTCCGGCACCACGACCAACCGGCTCGACCGTCTCGAGGCCCGCGGGCTGATCGATCGCCGGCGCGATCCTGAGGACGGCCGGGTGCGCCGGGTCCGCCTCACCGACCGCGGTCGGGATCGCGTCGACGCTGCCGTCGCCGACCTCCTCGACCGGGAGCGCAGGCTGCTGGCGGGGTTGTCCGAACCGGACCGGAACATGCTCGCGGGGCTGTTGCGTTCTGTCCTGGTGAACTTCGACAGTCGCGCCGGCAACGCCTGAGAGCGACCGGAATTCTGTCGGCACCGGCCGATACAGTCGGTCGCGACGGACACGCACGGCCGGTGCGTGGGACGAGCGGGGAGGAGGCCGCCATCGACGCCGACGGCGTGGCCGACCCGCAAGCCCAGGCGGCCGCCGACGACCAGGCCCTGGTGTCTGCCAGCCACCGCATCCGGGCCGTGCTGCGGGTGCGCGACTTCCGCCGGCTGTGGCTGGTCATGTCCTTCTCGAGCTTCGGTGACTGGCTGGGTCTGCTGGCCACGACGGCGCTTGCAGCTGAGCTCGCCAACGGCTACGCGGCGGCCAACTTCGCCCTCGGCGGCGTGCTCGTCGTCCGGTTGCTGCCGGCGGTCGTGTTCGGCCCGCTGGCCGGGGCGTTCGCCGACCGGTTCGACCGGCGCAAGCTCATGGTCGCCGCCGACGTCGGCCGATTCGCGCTGTTCCTGTCCATCCCGCTGGTCGGCCAGCTCTGGTGGCTGTTCGTCGCGACGTTCCTGGTCGAGTGCATCGGCCTGTTCTGGATCCCGGCAAAGGAAGCCTCGGTCCCCAACCTGGTACGCAAGGACCAGCTGGAGTCGGCCAACCAGGTCAGCCTCGTCACCACGTACGGCATCACGCCGGTCGCCGCCGCGCTGGTGTTCTCGCTGCTCGCGCTGCTGACCCGGGTGCTCGCCGACCGAGTCGAGTTCTTCAGCGCCAACCGCGTCGACCTCGCGCTCTACATCAACGCGGTGACGTTCCTGGTCTCCGCGCTCACCGTGCTGCAGATCCGCCGGATCAGCGGTCGCTCGGCCGGCGTCAGCCCGCCGACCGAGGGTGTGCTGCGGCTGGTCATCCAGGGCTGGGAGTTCGTCGGCCAGACCCGGCTGGTGCGCGGCCTGGTCATCGGCATCCTCGGCGCGTTCGCGGCCGGCGGGGCGGTGATCGGCACCGGCAAGACGTACGCGGCGAGTCTCGGCGGCGGCGACGCGACGTACGGAATCCTGTTCGGGGCCGTCTTCGTGGGTCTCGGGTTGGGCATGGGGCTCGGGCCGCGGGTGGCGCGGGAGCTGTCCCGGCGGCGGCTGTTCGGCCTGTCCATCATCTTCGCGGGCATCTGCTTGGTGCTCGTCGCCGTGATGCCGCACCTGCTGCTCAGCCTCGTGTTCGTGATCGGCGTCGGCTTCGGCGCCGGCACGGCCTACCTCTCCGGCATCACGCTGCTGGGCCGCGAAGTGGCCGACGACGTGCGCGGTCGGACCTTCGCGTTCGTCCAGTCGCTGGTCCGGGTCGACCTCATCCTCACCCTGGCCGCGGCGCCGTTCGTGGTCGGCTTGATTCGCCAGCGGACGGTCGACGCCGGCGTCGTCGACTTCACCGTGGACGGGGCGCGGATCCTGCTCGTGCTGGCCGGCCTGCTCGCCGTCGGCGGCGGCATCGTGTCCTACCGGCAGATGGACGACCGGGCCGGCGTCCCCGTCGTGCCCGACGTGGTCAGCGCGCTGCGCGGCGACACCAGGATGCGGCGGCGGCTGTCCAGGGGCGGGATGCTCATCGCGTTCGAAGGTGGCGAGGGGTCGGGCAAGTCGACGCAGGCCTCCCGGCTCGCCGAGTGGCTCACCGAGCGCGGTGTCGCGGTCACGCTGACGCACGAGCCGGGAGCGACCGACCTCGGCATGCGGGTGCGGCAGATCCTGCTCGACTCGCCGGACGGGTCGCTGACGCCGCGGGCGGAGGCCCTGCTGTTCGCCGCCGACCGGGCCCACCACGTCGACACCGTGATCAGGCCGGCGCTGGACCGGGGCGAGGTCGTCATCACCGACCGGTACGTGGACTCCTCGCTGGCCTACCAGGGTGCCGGCCGGGCACTGGCGATGGACGACGTCCGGCGGCTGTCCCGGTGGGCGACCGGAGGGCTGCGTCCCGACCTCACCGTGCTGCTCGACGTCGATCCGGCGGTCGGGCTCGAGCGCGCCCGGGCGGCCGGCCACGGGCGGGACCGGGTCGAGCGGGAGTCGCTGGAGTTCCATCAGCGGGTCCGGGACGGCTTCCTGGCGCTGGCCGATGCTGCGCCGGACCACTACCTCGTCGTCGACGCGAGCGGCCATCCCGAGACCGTGGCCACGCTGATCCGGATCGCGACCGCCAAACGGCTCGCCTCCCGGGTCGACGTCCCGCGGCCGTCCGGGGCGACGGCGGCGGGCCCGGCCCGGAAGCCGCCGCGCTGGCGCCCCCGCCGCTCGCGTGCCGGCCGCGGCGCGACGGTGGCGCCGATGCCACCGACCGCGACTCCGGTGCCGCCGGTCGGCGCGGCGAGCGCCGAGACGCCGGCCGACGAGGTCTCG
>DATBFW010000048.1:0-23629 GCA_036558285.1 Mycobacteriales bacterium
CGACGCGGACACGGCCGCCGAGCGGGCGATCCGGGCGCTGCTGGAGCGGCGCCGGCCGCACGACGCCATCGTGGGCGAGGAGTACGGCGAGACCGGCACCGGGTCCCGCCGGTGGATCGTCGACCCGATCGACGGCACCAAAAACTACGTCCGCGGCGTGCCGGTCTGGGCGACGCTGATCGCGCTCATGGACGGTGCCGAGGTCTACGTCGGCGTGGCCAGCGCGCCCGCGCTCGGCCGCCGCTGGTGGGCGTCACGAGGGCAGGGCGCCTGGCTGTCGGTGTTCGGCGGCGAGCCGCGGCGCCTGCACGTGTCCGCCGTGGCGACGCTGGCCGACGCCAGCATCGGGTACCCGTCGCTGCACGGGTGGGGCCACGCGCCCGGTGGCGTGGACGGGCTGCTGGCGCTGGAGCGGCAGGTCTGGCGGACCCGCGGGTACGGAGACTTCTGGCAGCACGCGATGGTCGCCGAGGGGGTCCTCGACGCGGCGGCCGAGCCCGAGGTGTCGCTGTGGGACCTGGCTGCGCTGGCGGTGCTGGTCGAGGAGGCCGGCGGCCGGTTCACCGACCTGCGCGGCCGCCGTGGCCCCGCCGGCGGATCAGCCCTCTCCACCAACGGCATCCTGCACGAGGAGGTGCTCGGCACCCTGTCCGGCCGGTGACGGCTCAGGCGAGTTCGAGGTCGGTGTGGCGGGCGAGCAGGACGAAGTCGCGATCGTGCGCGAGCACCGGCGCGCCGACCCGGATCGCCACCGCGGCGACCAGGCAGTCGGTCAGCGAGTAGACGCTCTCCCCGCTGCGCTCGCAGGTCCGGTGCAGCCGGGCCGCGGTCTCCCAGTCCACCGGGTCGACCGGCACGTGGTCCATCGCGGCCAGCATCCGGCGCAGCTGCAGGTCGTCGGTCTCGGTCCGGGACCCGGCCAGCAGCTCCATGTGCACGACGTCGGTCGTGCCGAGCACCGCGTCGGCGGCGAGCAGCTCGCGCAGCCGGAAGTGCGCCCCTGACCCGGTGCCCCGCAGGTACTCCGTCCAGGCCGAGGTGTCGACGAGGATCATCCGAGCTCGTCCGACTCGGCCCGGCGGGACCGCTCCAGGTCGCCGCTCCACCCGACGCCCTGCAGGGCGAGGATCTCGTCCCGGGTCATCGGCTCGCCGAGCAGCCGGCGCAACGCGAGGTCGACCGCGGCCCGCTTCGAGGGCAGGTTGAACCGGCGCATGACCCGGGCGATCAGATCGTCGTCGATGTCGATGTTCGTCCGAGACACCGGAGCACCGTACACCACACGGTGTACGAGAGTGCGACAGCGTGCCCTATGGTTTCAGCGTTCGGTGCGCTGCCCGCGTACGACGGGCTGGTACGCCGACGGCAACCGCTCGGGTGGCGGCACCGAGGCCGCGTCGGCCCCGCCGGTGTAGCCGCCGCGCTTGTCATTCGGCTCGACCGGATCCTTGTCCGTGGGCTTCCGTCGCGGCATGGTCACCCCCTGGGCGCTGCGGCGGGACGATCTCCATCCAGGCGATCTGGCCGGCCGCTATGTAGAGAGGATACCCGAGCGACTCGATCAGCTCGCCGCTCTCGGCGTCGATCCGCCAGGCGTCCTCCAGCAGCAGGTCCGGCTGCTGCGGGAAGCCGGCCGCGTACGAGCCGGAGGCGAACAGGCCGGCGTGGGTCGTCCCGTCGACGGTGCGGACCCGCAGGTAGGTGGCCGGGCGTTCGGAGAAGAAGTCGTCCCAGGCGCGCGGCGCCAGCTCCGGACCGATCGTCCAGCGCAGCAGCGAGCGCTGCCAGAGCGGCCGGTCGTCGCGGTGCACGTACGCCTGGCCGACCACGGTGCCGGCGATCGCCGGCAGCACCAGCAGCAGCACCGCCGCGCCCCAGAGGATCGCGAACTCCCCCGGGTCCAGCGGCCCGCCGTCGGCGATCGTCGCCCGCCACACCCAGTATTCCGGCCAGGCCGCGACGAGGTGGAACACCGCCGACACGGCGATGAACCGCAGCGTCCGGTCGGCCAGCGTCACGCCGTACGCGCCGGCCTGCCGCTCGAACGACAGCGTGTACGTCAGCCCGGGCAGCACCGCCACCACGAGCAGCAGCAGGCCGAGTGCGGTCTCCGGCAGCACCGCTCAGCCTCCGCGGAGCTGGTGCAGGCCGCGGATGGCGAGCTGGTAGCCGGTCACCCCGAAGCCGACGACCACGCCGGCCGCGACCGCCGAGACGTACGAGTGCTGCCGGAACGCCTCGCGCTTGTGCACGTTGGAGATGTGCACCTCGACCACCGGCAGCCGGGCGCCCTCGATCGCGTCCGGCAGCGCGATCGAGGTGTGGCTGTACGCGGCCGGGTTGAGCACCGCGCCGATGCTCGTGCCGGCGGCCACCGCGGCGCCGGCCTCCTGCAGCCAGTCGACCAGCTCACCCTCCCGGTTGGACTGTCGGAAGTCGACGGTCAGGCCGAGCTCGCCCGCGGTCTGTCGGCACAGCCGCTCGACGTCGGCGAGCGTGGCGGTGCCGTACACCTCCGGCTCCCGGCCCCCGAGCAGGTTGAGGTTCGGGCCGTTGAGGACGAAGACAGTCGTCACGCAGCGGGAGCGTACCGGCGACCGGGGGGTGGGCGCGCTGCGGCAGACTGTCCGGCATGGAGCAGGTCGGCGTCGTGGGGTCCGGGATCATGGGCGCGGGCATCGCCGAGGTGGCCGCCCGCAGCGGTTGCGACGTCGTGGTGCGCGAGGTGACCGCCGAGCTGGCCGACGCCGGCCGGGCCAGGATCGCCGCGTCGCTGGAGCGCGGGGTCACCCGGGGCAAGCTCGCCGCCGCCGACCGGGACGCGACGCTGGGCCGGATCCGCACCACCACGTCGCTCGACGACCTGGCCGACCGCGACCTGGTGATCGAGGCCGTCGTCGAGGACGAGCCGACCAAGACTGCGCTCTACCGCGAGCTGTCCGCCGTCGTCCGGCCCGACTGCGTGCTGGCCAGCAACACCTCGTCCATCCCGATCTCCCGGCTGGCCGCGGCCGCCCACGGTCCGGAACGCGTGCTGGGCATGCACTTCTTCAACCCGGTGCCGGTGCTGCCGCTGGTCGAGCTGGTCCCGTCCCTGCGTACCGGACAGTCCACTGTGGACGCAGCGCGGGAGTTCGCCGAGGACCGGCTGGGCAAGAAGACCGTGCTGTGCAAGGACCGGGCCGGCTTCGTGGTCAACGCGCTGCTGGTGCCCTACCTGCTGGCGGCGATCCGGATGGTCGAGGCCGGGGTGGCCACCGCCGAGGACGTCGACACCGCGATGGTCGCCGGCGCCAACCACCCGATGGGGCCGCTCGCGCTCACCGACCTCATCGGCCTGGACACCACCGCGGCCGTCGCCGCCTCGATGTACGAGGAGTTCAAGGAGCCGCTGTACGCGGCGCCGCCGCTGTTGCTGCGGATGGTCGAGGCCGGCCTGCTCGGCCGGAAGAGCGGCCACGGCTTCTTCTCGTACGGGGGCTGACGTGCGCGCCGCCGTGCTCGGCCGCCCGATCGGCCACTCGCTGTCCCCGGTGCTGCACACCGCGGCGTACGCGGCGCTCGGGCTGGCCGACTGGTCGTACACGGCGGTCGACTGCGGCGAGGACGAGCTGCCGGCGCTGCTGGCCGGGCTCGGGCCGGACTGGGCCGGGCTGTCGCTGACCATGCCGCTCAAGCGGGTCGCGCTCGCGGTCGCCGACTCCGCCGACCCGCTGGCGGCGGCGGTCGGGGCGGCGAACACGCTGGTGCGCCGCGGCGACGAGTGGCGGGCGTACCTGACCGACGTGGCCGGGATCGCCGCGGCGCTGCGTGAGGCCGGCTGTGCCGCGCCGGAGTCCGCGGTCGTGCTCGGCGCCGGCGGCACCGCCCAGGCCACGCTGGCCGCGCTGTGCATGCTCGGGCTGGACGCGGCGGTGGTGCTGGTGCGCGACCCGGCCCGGGCCGGCGAGCTGCTGGCCACTGCCGACCGGCTCGGGGTCGAGCTCGACCTGCGGGCCGGCCTGCCCGGTCCGCTGCCGGCCGCCGACCTGGTGATCTCCACGCTGCCCGCCGGGGCGGCCGACGGGCTCGCGCCGCCGGCCGGAGCGGTGGTGCTCGACGTGATCTACGCGCCCTGGCCGACCCGGTTCGCCGCCGCCGCGGCAGCGGCCGGCGGCACCGTGGTCAGCGGGCTGGCGATGCTGCTGCATCAGGCCGCCGGGCAGGTCGAGCTGATGACCGGGCGGCCCGCGCCGGTGCCGGCGATGCGGGCCGCGCTGGACGCCGCGGTTCGAGCGCGATCGGAGAAGCCACCGGCCGCCGGCGACGCCTAGGTTCGCAGTGGCGAACGGAGGGACGACGATGATCGACAAGATCGGGCTGGTCTGCATCTGGGTGCTCGACCAGGACGAGGCGCTGGACTTCTACGTCGGCAAGCTCGGGTTCTCGGTGTACACCGACGTCGAGGCCGAGGGCGTGCGGTTCGTGCTGGTGACCGCGCCGGAACAGCCGGACGTACCGCTGATGCTGGCCGTGCCCGGCCCGCCGGTGATGGATGCGACCACCGCCGGGCAGGTCCGGACGCTGATGGCGAAGGGCTTCCTCGGCCCGGGCAGCCTGGTGACCAAGGACTGCCGCAAGACCACCGAGGAGCTCAGGTCCCGCGGGGTGGAGATCCTGGAGGAGCCGGAGGAGCGGTTCTACGGGATCGACGCCGGCTTCCGCGACCCGTTCGGCAACCACTGGCGCCTCACCGAGCTCACGCCAGCACCCGACTGACCGCGGGATCGCTCAGCGGGTCGGCGGATCGGCCGGTGGGGCCGGCTGGGCGACCTGCTCCGGCTCCGTGGCGGCGACCGGAGCCGCTGCGGGTGGTGCGGGCTCGTCGTGCAGCCCGCTGAGCTCCGCCTTGACGATGCGCATCGACCGGCCGAGCGACCGCGCCATGTCCGGCATCTTCTTCGTGCCGAACAGCAGCATCGCGATCGCGGCCACGATGAGCAGCTCCGGCCAACCCAGGTCCGTCACCCGTCCAGTCTGCCTCGCCTTCGGGCCGCCGACACCCGTGACCGATCGGGTTTTGCCTGGTCAGGGGCGACCCATGGGGAAGCTCAGCCCTGGGCGAACCCCGGTTCCGCTCCGGCCTCGGTCCGTCCACAGTGGCGGGATGCGTGTCGCGGTGCTCTCCGACATCCACGGCCACCTGCCGGCGCTGGACGCCGCGCTGGCCGACGTGGCCACCGCCGGCGTCGACCGGATCGTGGCCACCGGCGACATCGCCGCCGGGCCGATGCCGGTGCCGGTGCTGGAGCGGCTGCTCGGGCTCGGCGAGCAGGTGGTCTGGGTGCGCGGCAACGGCGACCGCGAGCTGTACGAGCCGACGCCCGACCCGCCGGACCCGGTGGTGCCGTGGGCCGCGGCCACGCTCACCGACGCGCTGCGGGCGCACCTCGCCGGCCTGCCGCTGACCGTGACGCTGGACGTGGACGAGCTGGGCCCGACGCTGTTCTGCCACGCGACCCCGCGCAACGACACCGAGGTCGCGCTGGTCGACTCCGCGCTCAGCCGGTGGGCTGAGGTGCTCGCCGACCGGCCCGAGCGGACGGTGGTGCTCGGCCACACACACATGCCGTTCGCCCGGCTGGCCAACCGCGTGCTGGTGGTCAACCCCGGCAGCGTCGGCATGCCGTACGGCCGCAGCGGCGCGCACTGGGCCGTCCTCGGTCCCGGCGTCGAGCTCCGCCGCAGCCAGTACGACGTGGAGGCGGCGTGCGCGGTGCTGCGGGCCGGCGGCTACCCCGGTGTCGAGGACTGGCTCGACGCGTACGTTCGGCAGACCTTCGGCGACGACGAGGCGCTGGCCGTGTTCGGCCCGCGCGACGGCCGCCAGACCTAGGGCAGAGTCGGGCTGTTGTGCCCTGGTGGCGCACCGGCGAGCCGTCCACGATCAGGGCATGACGACACGTCAGGGCGGCTTGGCGGCGGCGCGTAGCCGTGGGCCGAGGCTGCCACCTCGTTGGTTCGTGGTGACGTTCTGGCGGGTGCACCGTGCGGTGGTGCGGATAACCCGCGGCCGGCTCGGCTTGTGGCGACCCAAGCCGCGCGGCTGGGGGGCGCTGTGGCTCAGGACCACCGGGCGTCGTACAGGCCGGTCCCGCAGCGTCCTCGTCGGCTACTTCGAGGACGGCGAGAACCTAGTCACGATGGCGATGAACGGGTGGGGCGCCGCCGACCCTGCCTGGTGGCTCAACCTGCAGGCTCGACCTGACGCCATCGTCCGGACCCGGCGAGGAGGCGTTCGGCAGGTCCGGGCACGCCGCGCAGAGGGCGCCGAGCGGGAGCGACTGTGGGCGCGCTGGGCGGCGATCGACAAGGACCTCGACGCGTACGCCACATTGCGACCTACCGAGACCGCCGTCGTCGTGCTCGAGCCAACCGCCGCGGCCGGGACCACAGCCTGACCGTCCGCGGTCCTGTCGGAAGGAGGCGCGTGATGACGTCGCGGGACATGCGAGCCACCACCGCTGGTGTGCTATTCATCGTCGCTACGGTCGCGAGTCTGGTGGCGACCGGCGTCATCGGCTCTCTGCTCGACGGTCCGGGGTTCCTGTCCAGCGTCGCGGCGCACCAGGGCCGGCTGCTGGTGGCGGCGCTGTTCCAGCTCGTGGCGGCGTTCACCGCGGCGGCGATCGCGATCTCGCTGTACCCGGTGCTGAGGCAGCGCGCAGCCGCGATGGCGCTGGGATCCGTGGGGTTCCGCCTCATCGAGGGCGTGTTCTACACGCTGTCCGCGGTGGGCACTCTGGTCCTGGTGGCGATGTCAGACCAGCTCGCGAACGGCGGCACGACCAGCGCCGCTGCGGCTTCATCAGCGAACCTGGTACGGGACCTGCGCGAGTCCGCCGGTTGCGTTGCGGTGCTCGCCTTCTACACCGGGGCGACGCTGTACTACCTGGTGTTCTACCGCTCCGAGCTGATCCCGCGCTGGCTGTCGGCGTGGGGCCTGATCGGAACCGCGCTGGGATTCGTCGCCGGCCTGCTCGTCTTGTTCCGCGTCATCGGGTTGCTGTCGGGCCCGCAGATGGCGCTCAACATCCCGATCGGCGTCCAGGAGATGGTGTTCGCCGTATGGCTGATCTGGAAGGGATTCACGACACCGTCCACACCGCCGTCAACCGCGCGAAGTGAGCCCCTGGTCGGCACGGGCGGCCGACCATAGTCGGCCACCGGGGGAAGACCGATCTCCGCTGCCGCGTTGGCAGCCGCCGGCGAGGTACCGGCAGGCTGCTTGTACAACGCGCATTCAGCCGCGCTGCGCGCGACGCGCGGCTCTGCTGTGCTGGGGCCCGGGACGCACGACTTCGCTGCACTGCGGGCGGGACGCGTAGCCGTGGGCTGGTCGGGGGCTTCGTCCTCCTCGTCGGCGTCGGCAGCGGCCTCACGCTGTCGTGAACGTCGGTCTCGCAGGGCTGATGGAGGCGGGCGTGCTCGGCGTTCCTCGCGGGCTGCGCGTCTGCCACGTCAGCGACGGGATCGCCCCCGTCGGGGGACGGCGCGACTCGAGCCGGCCGGGCCGGAGAAGACGACGGCGACGCCGAGCATGAAGCCGAAGTTGTACCAGTTGCCGTTGTTGTTGACCTCATAGATGTTCACGTTGTTGTTGAACAGCGAGATCAGGAACGTGATCGGACTGATCAGTCCCTGCCACAGCCCCAACCAGAACCCGGCCGCATCCGGCTGATTGGCCTGCGCGACGGTGTTGGCTCCGGCAGCGCAAGCGGCCAGAACAAGGACGGCCGCGACCATCACTGCCGCACGGGCGACTTGTCGGCTGGACATGACCCACCTCCACCTCTGCATGGTTGGCTGGTTCTGCGGCCACGATCGTGGTCGGCGACTCGCCGGACAACCCTTGTTGGCGAGGTCGCCGCCGACATCGCCACCGACATCGAGCATCGTGTTCTGCCTGCGCCGAGGTCCAAGGACCCTTCCGCGCGTCCCACCCGGATGGCCATCATGGCCGACAGGACCGGCCGGGAGATTGAAGGGACACGAATCCATGGCTGCATCGGAAATGCCCGTGTTCGCTTATCTGGGTGGAACCCAGGCACTGACCATGACTCCGGTGGTCGGTGATCCCCGGCAGGTGAGGCCGGACGAGTTCGTTCCCGGCGCGGAGGAGTTGGCTGTCGGCGAGATCCGCGTCACCGTGCTCGGTAGCGGAGACCCGTGGATCCGGCGGAGTCAGGCGTCGGGGTCGCTGTTGATCGAGGTGGGCAACCGGCAGCGGGACTTCTTCTTCTTCGATCTCGGTTCGGGGTCGTTGGCGAACTTCACGGCGCTCTCGCTCCCGGTGGAGGCGACGACGAAGGTCTTCCTGTCCCACCTGCACGCCGACCACATCGGCGACATCCCTGGTCTGGTGGGGAGTCTCGCGAAGGTTGGGCGGATCGACCCGGTCGAGATCTGGGGTGGTGCCAGCGAGGACCCCGACCTCGGTCTGGCTGCCTTCATCGAGCACATGGGCAAGGCGATGGCGTGGGACACCGCCTCGGTCCGTGGCGTCCGCCCGACCACCGGCTTCGCGATGATCGGGCATGAGATCCCCTTCGACCGGCCCGAGACGGTCTACGAGCGCGACGGTGTGACCATTTCCTGCTTCCCGGCCATCCACGGGCTCAGCGGGGCGGTCGGCTACACCGTCGCCTACGCCGGGCTCAAGGTCGTCTTCTCCGGAGACACCCGCCCATGCCGGCACGTGGTGGAGGCCGCAGCCGGAGCGGACCTGTTGATCCACGAGTGCTTCCAGTCGCCCGCGGTGTTCGCCCGCGCCACCGGGCTTCCTACGGACACGGCGTTGCAGATCACTCGACTTGCCCACACGATCCCGGACCAGATGGGCAAGATCCTCGACCTGACCAGGCCCCGCATGGGCGCACTGTGGCACCTCGACCTGACACCTGGCGTGGACGCAGTCTTCAACGAGATGGGAGCCCACTACGACGGGCCGGTAACCGTGACACAGGACTTCACGGTGTTCAACGTCACCGAAGACGCGGTCGTCGCCCGCCAGGCGAAGGTGAACGACGCGGCGGCACCCATCCACGGACCCGCACAGACCAGCCCCGCACTCGACCCACCACCCACCCCGCCGACATGGTGGGCCGGAGCACTTCTCGACCTGTGACCCGCCGACCGGAACCGACGGCAACGACACAGGCTCTCCGGATGCATCAGACCCTCCCGCGTCGTCTCAGCCCGTCAACCCGACGCACCCGCCTCCTCCGCAGCCACGGTGCCGGCGATGGCGACCATGACGATCGGGGTGGCGATGCCGTCGTTGAGGCCGCTCTCCATGGTGATCAGCCGGCGCACTCTCGACGGCACGGCCGGGTTGGTGACCACGGGGACACCCAGCGCCGCGCCGGTAAGCGCCAGCGCCGCCCCGACCAGCAGGGCCACCCACACGCCGAGAGCCGGGAAGAGCCATGCGGCCAGCCCTGAGCCTGCCAGGACCGTCAACGGCAGGCCCAGAGCGAGCGCTCAGACCGCTGAGGTCGGTCGTTGCGAGCCCCGCGACGACCGCCAGGCCCAGCCGTCAGCGGGAGACCGGCTCGCGCTCCGGCTCGGGGGCCGGCCGGTCCAGGGCCAGGCCTTCCACGTCGACCGACTCGATCGGCGGCGTGCCGTGGGCGTGCGCCTCGTGGATCCGGGAGACCAGGAACACCTGGTAGTCCATGGCGAGGCCGAACAGCACGCCGATGACGAGGATCGGGGTGAGCGAGAGCAGCGGTCCGGCCGAGTCGGCCTGTACGACGTCCTTGAGCCAGCCCCACTGGAACACCGCGACCACCGCGCCCAGCGATGCCCCGATCGTGAGCAGAAAGCCGGCCACGCCGACGACCGGCACGAGGATCGACCGGAACACGAGGATCAGCAGCACCAGCGCCAGCCCGACGACGAGCACGAGGTAGATCGGCAGCGCGTGGTCGAGCTGCTGGGACACGTCCACGCTGACCGCGGTGTTGCCGGAGACGTACACGCGCGGGGTCGCGTCGCCGCCGAACCGGTCGCGCAGCGCGTGCACCAGGTCGACCGTCGCCTGGCTGTCCGGCGCCGAGCCGGGGATCACGGTGACCAGCGCAGCGGTGCCGTCCGGGCTCGGTCGGGGCGGGGTCACGGCGGCCACGTCCGGCAGGCCGCGCGCCTGCTGGCTCACGGTCGCCGCGCGCTCGGCCGCGCCCGGACCGTCGACCAGCACGATCAGCGACCCGGTCACCCCGGCACCGAACCGCTCGGACAGGATCCGGGGCGGCCCGGGCCTGGGTGGTGCCGGCCGCGTCCGGCTGCACCAGCGTGGTCTGCATCGACGCCACCGGGATCGCGAGCACGCCGAGCGCCATGACCGCGGCGACCAGGCTGAGCCAGCGCCGGGTGGTGACGAAGCGCGCCCAGCCGGCCCAGAAGCCCCGCTCCCGCCGCGGCCGCCGGCGCAGCATCCGGCGGCCGACGAACCCGAGCACCGCGGGCACCAGGGTCAGCGCCAGCAGCACCGCGACGACCACTGTGGCCGCCGCGGCCAGGCCCATCTCGGTCAGGAACGGGATCCCGGCGACCACCAGCCCGGCCAGCGCGATGACCACGGTGATGCCCGCGGTGAGCACGGCCGAGCCCGCGGTGCCGACCGCGGTGGCGACCGCGTCGCCGACGTCCCGACCCCGTGTCAGCTCCTGCCGGAACCGGGTGAAGATGAACAGCGCGTAGTCGATGCCGACCGCCAGGCCGAGCATCAGCGCGAGGATCGGCGTGGTCGACTGCAGGTCGACGAACCCGGTCAGCGTAGTGATGCCGAGCGCGCCGATGGCGACGCCGACGATCGCGGTCAGCAGGTTCATCCCGGCCGCGACCACCGACCCGTACGTGAGCAGCAGCACGACCAGCGCCGCGGCGACGCCGACCAGCTCGGCCGCGCCGCCGACGTCGGTCGGCGGCACCGACGCCTGCCCGGCCACCTCGGCGGTCAGGCCCGCGTCCCGGGCCCCCTGCACGGTTCCGATCAGCGCCGCCCGCTGCGTGTACGTGATCTCCGGCGGCTGCACCCCGTACGTCACCGTGCTGTACGCGGCCCGCTTGTCGGCCGAGACGGCCGGCGCCTTCGGGTCGAGCGGGTCGGTCGCGCTGACCACCCCGTTGAGCCGCTTCAGCCGGGCGACCGTGTTCGCGACCTTGGCCGCGGCCGGTCCGCTGGTGACCGTCTGGCCGGCCGGCGCCTCCAGCACGACCTGCGCGGTGGCGCCGTTCGCGCCGGAGCCGAACTTCTGCCCGAGGATGTCCAGGGCGGTCGTCGACTCCTGGCCCGGGATCCGGAACGTGTCCACGGTCCGGCCGGACAGCGTCACCGCGCCGAGCCCGGCCGCGGCGAGCAGCAGCAGCCACACGCCGACCACGGCGGCGCGGTGCCGGTAGGACCCGAGGCCCAGCCGGTACAGGAGCGTGGCCATCAGTGGTCCTCTCCCGGCCCCGGGCGCGGGTGCCCGAGGGTGTCGTAGCTGGCGGCGATGAGCTGCTCGCGGACAGCGGCCGCCGGGGCGTCCCGGGTGGCCAGCGACATGACCGCGAGCGCGCCGAGCGCGGCGCCGACGCGGATCGCCCGTGGCGAGTCCTCCGTGTCGGCCGCGAACGCCTCGAACAACCCCTCGGTCACGGTCTTCAGCCGGACCGCGACCTCACCGGTCTCCAGCGAGCTGAGCGCGGCCAGCAGCAGCGAGACCACCCCGGGACCGCGCAGGGCCAGGTCGACCAGCTCGGTGATCACAGCGCGGTCGCGCTCCGGTCCGGGCGGCAGGTCGCACACCTGGCCCGCGATGTCCCTGACCTTGCCGGCCCACCGCTCGATCACGGCGTCCTGCAGCGCCGATCGTGACGCCGCGGGCCAGTGCCTTCTCCGCCGCCGCGGTGTCCCCGCCGTACCGCTGCTCGGCCAGCTCGGCGATCCTCACCGGCATCCGCTCGGTCACCGTCGAACCGGGGTGGACGACCGTGACGTTGACCCCGTGCGGTCCGAGCTCGTCGGCCAGGTTCTTGGTCATCGCGACGACCGCGACGTTGCGCACCGAGCGGGCCGCGTCGCCCGGCCTGTCCGGGCCGCGTCGCCCGGCTTTCCAGGCCGCGTCGCCCGGCTTCCAGGCTTATCCGGGTCTTGAGGTACGGCTGGGGCGGCGTTGTCGCGGCCGGCCGCAGGGTGGTCCTCGACAACAGCGAATCGCGCAGGAGGACAGAGATATGCGGAACATCAAGACGCTGGTCGTGACCGCCGGGGCGGCCGTGGTGCTCGGTGGGATCGGGGTCGGCGTGGCCCAGGCCGCGAGCCCGGGTACGGCGCCGGCGTCGGTGACGACCTCGACCGGCTCGACCCAGCACAGCCACGAGTCCGAGGCCCGCGGCCGGGTCGCCGAAGGCGAGACGCACGCCCGGCACACCGGCAACGACGACGCCACCGGCGCCGGCCGCGTCGCCGAAGGCGAGACCCACGCCCGGCACACCGGCAACGACGACGCGACGGGCTCCGGCCGGGTCGCCGAGGGCGAGACCCACGCCCGCCACACCGGCAACGACGGCTGAGACCACCCGACCGGCCAGGGCGCCCCTTCCGGGCGCCCTGGCCGCGTGCTCAGGTCCGGCCGACCCGGCGCCGGCTCCAGACCGGCTCCACCAGCGCGATCAGCACGATCGCGACCGCGATCTGCAGGATGTGGCGGATCCAGTCGATGCCACTCGTGTCCCTGACCCCGAACGCGCTGGCCAGCAGGTTACCGATGATCGCGCCGGCGATGCCGATGAGGACCGTCAGCCAGAGCGGGATGTCCTGCTTGCCCGGCTTGAGCAAGCGTGCGATCACGCCGATGATCAACCCGGCGATGATTGCCCAGATGAACTCCATGTCGCCCCCCGACTCGAAGCGGTGGATCTCCAGGATAGATCGCCGACCACACCGCGGGCCTCATCCCTCCAGGAGTGTCACGTCGAGCCCGGCGAGCCGCTGCGGGTCGTACAGGATGTCGATCGCGACGATCCGGCCGTCCGCGACCGTGAACCCCAGCACCGCGAACAACCGCCCGTTTATCGGGACGACCGCGCCGGCCGCGCCGTTGACCAGCGCCGGGCGGACGAACCGGGCCAGCTTCCGCGCGCCCGAGGAGTTCTCGGCGACCGTACGGGCGCCGCGCAGCATGACCGTCGGCCGGGTCGGGGCGTCGCCGCCGTCGGCCCGCAGCACCACGTCCGGGTCGAGCACGGCGACCAGCCCGTCGAAGTCGCCGTCCCGGGCCGCGGCGAAGAACGCGTCGACGACCTGCCGCTGCCGGCCGAGGTCGGGATCGGGCACCGGCGCCCTGCCCTGCACCCGCCGCCGGGCCCGGCTGGCCAGCTGCCGGGTCGCGACCGGCGACCGCTCCAGCATCGGCGCGATGTCCTCGTACGGGACGGCGAACATGTCGTGCAGCACGAACGAGAGCCGCTCGGCCGGGGTGAGCGTGTCCAGCACGACCAGCAGCGCCAGCCCGACCGAGTCGGCCAGCACCGCCTCGTGCTCGGGGTCGATCCCGGACTCCGGCGTCACGATCGGGTCCGGCACCCGCACCTCGAGCGGCTCCTCCCGGCGGTTCCGCCGGGACCGCAGCATGTTCAGCGACACCCGGGCGACGACGGTGGTCAGCCAGCCGGGCAGGTTCTCGACGTCGCCGGTGTCGGACCGGCTGAGCCGCTGCCAGGCCTCCTGCACGGCGTCGTCGGCGTCGCTGAGGGAGCCGAGCATCCGGTAGGCGACCGACCGTAGGTGCGGCCGGTTCTCCTCGAACCGCTCGGCCAGCCAGGTCCGCTCGTCCATCGGTCACGCCTCTCCGTCGGCGGGGGTCATAGCGGTAGACCCGCGCACCCGCGCGGATGTGACCACTGGAGGAAACCCCGTGACCGCACCCATTCTCGTCACCGGCGGCACCGGCACGCTCGGCCGCCTCGTCGTGCCCCGGCTCCGGGCGGCCGGCGCGGCGGTGCGCGTGCTGACCCGGCAGGCCCGCGAGCCCACCGACGGCGTCGAGTACGTGGTCGGACAGCTGGACACCGGCGCGGGCATCGCCGCGGCACTGTCCGATGTGGACGTCGTCGTACATCTCGCCGGCAGCCGGACCGGCGACGGGTCGCGGGCCGGCACGCTGGCCCGGGCCGCGGCGGCGGCCGGCGTCCGGCATCTGGTGAACATGTCGGTGGTCGGCGCGGACCGGGTCCCGGTGGTCAGCCGGGCCGACCGGGCCATGTTCGGCTACCTGGCGGACAAGCTCGCGGCGGAGCAGGCGGTCGCCGGCTCCGGCGTGCCGTGGACGACGCTGCGGTCGACCCAGTTCCACGACGTCGTGCTCACGGTCGTGCAGGCGGCGGCGAAACTGCCGGTGCTGCCGGTGTTCGCAGGCTTCCGGTTCCAGCCCGTCGACGCGCGGGACGTCGCCGACCGGCTGGTCGAGCTCGCCCTGGGCGAGCCGGCCGGCCTGGCCCCGGACGTCGCCGGTCCGGAGATCCACCCGATGGCCGCGCTGGCCCGGGACTACCTGCGGGCGGCCGGGAAGCACCGGCTGGTGCTGCCGGTGCGGGTGCCCGGCCGGGCGGCGCGGGCCTACCGGGCCGGCGCCAACCTCTCCCCCGACCGCGCCGTCGGCACCCGCACCTGGGCGGCTTTCCTGGCCGAGCGTCTCGGCACGGACCGGCTGAGCCTGGTCGAGTAGCGTGTCGCCATGGTGTCGCTCGCCCGCCTCGGCGGGCTGCTGGCCGACGCCGCGCTGGGCCTGCCCCGCACGGCCACGCCGTACACGATCGAGCACGACGTGGCCGTCCCGATGCCGGACGGGGTGACCCTGCTCGCCAGCCTGTACCGGCCGGCGGGCGAGCCGGGATCGCAGCCGGTGGTGCTGATCCGCACCCCGTACGGCCGGGAGGGCTTCAGCGGTCGGGTGTTCGCCGCGCCGCTGGCCCGGCGCGGCTTCCAGGTCTTCCTGCAGTCCACGCGCGGCACGTTCGGGTCCGGCGGCCAGTTCCGGCCGTTCACCACCGAGCAGGACGACGGGCTGGCCACCCTGGGCTGGCTGCGCAAGCAGTCCTGGTGCGACGGGCGGGTCGCGATGACCGGCGGCAGCTACTTCGGGCACACCCAGTGGGCCGTCGTCCCGTACGCGGATCCGCAGCTGGTCGCGTTCTCACCGCACGTCGCGGCGGCCCGGTCGAGCACCGTCTTCTACGACCACGGCGTGCCGCAGGTGCAGAACGCGCTGAACTGGTCCGGGATGATCGGCAGCCAGGAGCGCGGCGGCCTGCGCCGGGCGCTCACCGCGCCGATGCTGCGCGCCCGCGCGGCGCGGGCGCTGCGCCGGTTGCCGCTGCAGGCCGCCGACGTCGCCGTGGCCGGCGCGCCGGTGCCGTTCTGGCGGGACTTCGTCGCGCACGCCGAGCCCGGTGACGGGTTCTGGTCGACCGCCGACCACGACCGGGTCGACCCGGCGCATGTCCCGCCGGTGAACATGGTCACCGGCTGGTGGGACCTGTTCCTGCGGGCGCAGCTGAGCGACTTCGCCGCGCTCCGGGAGGCCGGCGTGCCGGCCCGGATCGTCGTCGGGCCGTGGCTGCACGGCGAGCCGCGCGAGCTGCGGGCGATCATCCGCAGCGACGTGGAGTGGCTCAACCACCAGCTGCGCGGCGGCCCGGCGCCGCGCGGCAAGCCGGTGCGCGTCTTCCTGCAGCGCGCCGAGCGCTGGCTGGAGTTCGACGAGTGGCCGCCGGCGGCGGCGCGCCCGGTCGTGCTGCACCTGCGGGCAGACGGCAGGCTGACCGAGGAGCCGGCCGAGGACGGCGCCGAGCCGGGCCGGTTCCGCTACGACCCGGTCGACCCGACGCCGTCGGCCGGCGGCCCGCTGCTGCAGCCGCCCGGGAAGCAGGCCGACAACCGCGCGATCGAGGAGCGGCCGGACGTGCTCGTCTTCACCGGCCCGCCGCTGCCGGCCGACCTCGACCTGGTCGGCCCGGTGCGGGCCAGGGTGTACGTGCGGCCCGAGCTCGAGCACGCCGACGTCTTCGTCCGGCTGTGCGACGTGGATGCGGACGGCGTGTCCCGCAACGTCGTCGACGGGATCCGCCGGCTCGACCCGCGCACGATCCCGGCGCCGGACGTGTCCGTCGGCGACGACCGGGTGCTGGCGGTGGACGTGGAGCTTTACCCGACCGCCTACCGGGTCGGGGCCGGGCACCGGCTGCGGTTGCAGGTCAGCGGCGGCGCCTTCCCACGCTACGCCCGGAACCTCGGCACCGCCGAGCCGTTCGGCACCGCGACCACCGGCCGCCCCGGCACCGTCGAGGTCTTCCACGACGCCGCCCACCCCTCGCAGCTCCAGCTGTCCGTGCTGCGCTGAGCCGGGCGTACGGGCCGGCCGGAATCAGGCGGTGGCGGCAGCCGCTTTCGCGTCGGCCTCGATCTGCGCGGTGTCGGCCTTGAGCTGCTTGGCCTCCACCTTCTCGGCCCGCCGCATGGCCCGCTCGATCTTGGCGCCCATGTCGGACACGCCGACCACCACGAGGCCGGCCTGCCCGGCGTCAAGGCGGGACGGGCTCCACCGGACCGGACGATTCAGGCCGGACGCGGACCGACCCGTCGTCCGGAGCGGACGAGCCTCCGCCGCTACAGCAGCCCGAGGTCGCGGGCCCGGTCGACGGCGTCGCGACGCCTGGTCACCCCGAGCTTGCGGTGCACCGACCGTACGTGCGCCTTGACGGTGTTCACCGAGATGTGCAGCAGGGCGGCGATCTCGGTCTGGGTCCTCAGCGTGGCGAGGTGGCCGAGCACGATCTGCTCCCGGTCGGTGAGCGGACCGCCGGGTGGCGTACGCGGCTCCGGCCGGCGGTCGGTGGTGGGAACCTCTCCCAGCAGTGTCGCGACGAAGCGGCCGTCCCCCTCGCCGAGCTGCAGCCGGCGTCGGAGCATCGCCTCGAGGTGCGGTGCGCGCTGCACCACGAACGGACGGCGGATCCCGGCCGGCTCCGCCAAGGCCACCGCGCGGTCGAGCGAGGTGCGGGCCAGATGGTCGGCATGCGATCGGTTGGCCAGCAATGCCGACGTGAGCCACGCCTCGACGGCGACGACACGGTCGTCGGCGTGCCGCAGCCCGGACAGGATCGCCTCGGCCCGGCGGGTGTCGCCCAGCGCGAGCTGGACGCGGGCCATGCAGGCGCCGACCCGACCGACGCCGCTGCCATCCGGGCCGAGCAGGGGTTGCAGGCGGTCCCGGGCGGCGCCGGGCCGGCCCCGGGCCAGGTCGATCTCCGCCTCGGCGACCGCCTGCCAGGATCGGACCAGGGCCGGTGGGCCCTGTCCGCGACCGGTCGCCGGCTGCTCGGCGAGCGCGCCGCGGGCACGGTCGAGCTGCCCGGTGACCAGCAGCAACCTGGCTTCGACGGCCTTGAGCGCGGAGAACGAGCCGGTCTCGGGGTCGTTGCGCTGCGCCGCCAGGCCCGCCCCGAGCCGCCGTCGCGCGTCGTCGAGCTCGTTGCGTTCGAGCTGCACCAGGGCGAGCACGAGGTGAACCGCGATCGCCTGCACGAGCTCGGTCCAGCCGCGGTGCTCGGCCAGCTCCAGGCCATCCAGAGCCACCGACTCCGCCGTGTCCAGGTCGCCCCGCTCGACCGCCAGAAGCGCGCGATAGCCGAGCGTGTTGAGGAGGGGCAGCTCCATCCCCACGTCGCGGCTGGTGCTCTCGGCCGCCAGCAGGTAGGGCTCGGCTTCGTCGGGCCGGGCCGACCACAGCAGCGCCATGCCGAGGTTGCTCAGCGCCGGTGCCTCATACTGGGCAGCCGCCGGCAACACACCGGCGCCGGTCCTGGGCAGCCGGTCGAGCACCGCACGAGCGGTGGCGATCACCGCCGGCATGTCGGCTTGGACGCGGGCGCCGGCCATGTCCCCGAGATCGATCAGCAGCTCGGTGGGCTGCCGTGCGGCCGGGTCACGTTCGCCGAGCATGACCCTGGCCTGGGCGACGTCGTGCGCCATGCCGGCGTAGTCCCGAGCCATGAACCGCTTCAGCGCCGAGCAGGCCCGCAGCTCCGCGGTCGAGCTCAGCACGGTCGCGGGTATCTCGGCGAGCAGGGCCGCGAACGCCTGTCGTTCGACCGTGATCGCGCGCATGGCCGCGACCGTGGTCACCATCTCTCCGACCAGATCCCAGTCCCGCGAGCGGACCGCGTGCCGGACGGCCTCGAGCGCATCGCCCCGGGCCGCGAACCAGCGCGCGGCCCGGCTGTGCAGCACCGGGATCAGGTCCGGCTCGTCGAGCAGCAGCTGGTGGCGCAGCACGTCGGCCAGCAGCGGGTGATAGCGGAACCAGACGTGCCCGGGGCCGAGCGAGACCACGAACGCGTTGGCCCGCTCCAGCGTCTCCAGCTCCCGCTGCCCGCCGGATCCGTCGCTGAGCGTGTCGGCCAGGTCTCCGCAGAGCCGGTCCACCACGCTGGTCCGCAGCAGGAACCGCCGCCGCTCGGCCGGCAGGGTCGCGAGCACCTCGCGGGCCAGGTACGCGGCGACCGTGCTGTCGTCGCCGGTGAAGCCGGCCAGCCGCTCCGCGTGTCCCGTGCGGGACGCGAACATGGCGGCCAGGCGCAGGCCCGTCGCCCACCCCTCGGTCCGGTCCACCAGCTGTCGCTGCAGGTCGCCAGGCAGCTGGACGCCCGCGTCGGCGAGCAACTCGGCCGCCTCGGCCGCGGTGAACGCGAGCTGGGCCGCGCGGATCTCGCGGAGCTGGCCCTCGACGGCGAGCCGGTGCAGCGGAAGGTGCGGGTCGGACCGGCTGAGCAGCATGAGGTGCAGCGGGGTCGGGTGCCGCAGCATCGCGGCGAGCCCGTCGAGGACGTCCGGGTTGCTCACTTCGTGCAGGTCGTCCAGGACGAGGACCAGAGGCTGCGGCAGCTCGGCTATCCCGCTGAGGGTCCGTTGCATCTGGGTCGGTCCGAACGGATGCCGCAACGCCAGCCCGCCGAGGCCGCCGTCCGGCGCCATCCCGGCACCGCGCGTCGCCGCGAGCAGGCCGGACCAGAACACCACCGGGTCGTTGTCGTACGAGTCCAGCGACAGCCAGGCCACCGGGTACGGGGCCGTCCCCATGGCCGCCCACTGCGCCGCCAGCATGGACTTGCCCCAGCCGGGGCCGGCGCTGATCAGCGTGACGCGCTGCTCGACGCCGGCGGACAGCAGGTCCAGCAGGCGGCGCCGGACGACCAACCCCGGCGGGAAGCGGGGGAAGGCCAGCTTCGGTTGGACGAGGTCACGGGTGTCCATGGCGGGCGCCGCATCCGAGCCGTGTCGTGACCCGCGCCATCCGCCCTCCCCGTACCGACCTCTCCGAGCGACTCACTCTAGCCCGGGCCACCGCCCCGCACCGGAAGACCGGCGAGCGCCGGCGGTCCCGGCCGGCAGCGGGACGGCTCAGCTGCCGGGCTGGTAGGGCGGGGCCTCTCCCCAGCCCCAGTGCGGCATCGGCGCGGTCTCCGGCGGGGTGGCTCCGGGCTGGGAGTTGGCCAGGGCGATCCGCGAGCCCCACTCGAGGTATGCCACGAACGCCGAACGGAACTCCGGGTCGTCGGGCAGGCCGACCTCGTCCGCGGTCTCGGCCAGCAGCGCCACCCACCTCGTCCGCTGCTCGGGCCGGATGTGCTTGTCCAGGTGGTGCCGCATCATCCGGGTGTAGCCACCGAGCTCGGTCGAGTACGCCGCCGGTCCGCGGAACACCTCGCCCAGCCACATCGCCACGTGCTGCGGGTGATCGGCCGGCATGGCCGCGAACAGCGGCTCCAGCAGCGGGTCGGCCTTCACCTTCAGGTAGAAGCGCTCGGTCAGCCGCTCCAGTGCCGCCGAACCGCCGGCCCACTCGTACAGCGTCGGCACCGCCACCGCGTCCCCCTCTCCTCCGACGGCCAGCCTAGGCACCCGGGCCACGGGATCGGGTCTGTTCACGCTCGGCGGATCCGCCGGAGGTTGCGCCACGACGGCCGGCTGGCGCGGTGCTAGCGTCCGGTCGTGCCGACGTACCGCATCAGCGAGGCCGCCTCGCTGCTCGGCGTCAGCGACGACACCGTGCGCCGGTGGGCCGACTCCGGCGTGCTGCCCACGATCAGGGAGCCGGGCTCGCGGCTGGCGGTGGACGGCGCCGTGCTCGCCGACTTCCTCGTCCGCCGCGGCGCCGAGGCCTCGCCGGTGCCGGCGGCCGGCGCACCGATCGTCGCCGAGTCGACCCGCAACCGCTTCCGGGGGATCGTCACCCAGGTGACCCGGGACAAGGTCATGGCGCAGGTGGAGCTGCAGGCCGGTCCGTTCCGGGTCGTGTCGCTGATGAGCCGCGAGGCCGCCGACGAGCTGGGCCTCGAACCCGGCGTGCTGGCCGTCGCCGCGGTGAAGTCGACCAACGTCGTGGTGGAGGTCCCGGGACGGTGACCGGTGGCCACACCGACTGACCTCATCGCCGGCGTCCGGTCGGCCCACGAGCGGCTGCACTCCACCGTGCGTCTGATCGACGACGGCACCGCCCGCTCGCCCAGTCGCCTGCCCGGGTGGACCGTGGGGCACGTCGTGACTCACCTGGCCCGCAACGCCGACTCCGTCGTCCGCCGGATCCGGGGCGCCATGGATGGGCAGCCGGTGCCGCAGTATGCCGGCGGCGCGGCCGGCCGGGCCGCCGAGATCGAGGCCGGCGCCGGCCGCCCGGCCGCCGAACTGATCGCGGATCTCCTCGGCGCCGACGAGGCGGTGGACCGGTTGCTTCCCAGCGTGCCGGCCGGGATCTGGGACCGACCGATCCCGCGCGCGAGCGGCACAGCGGTCCCGGCCGACCGGATCGTGTGCTCGCGCTGGCGCGAGGTGGAGGTGCACCACGTCGACCTCGGCCTCGGCTACCAGCCGGCCGACTGGCCGCCCGCTCTGGTGGACCTCATGCTGCCGGGCCTGCTGGACGGCCTGCCCGAGCGGGCGGACCGGAGCGCGCTGGCGGCGTGGGCGCTCGACCGTGCACCGGCTCCACCGCTGCGTCCCTGGGACTGAACCGGCGACCCGAATCAGCCGTTGGACGGACAGTCGTCCGCGCCGACTCTTCCCTCGCTCCCTCATTGACTGCCGTGGTCGTCCGCCGGCCGCTCTTCGCGGCCAAGAGCCTGCACCGACCCGAGGCGATGGTGTCCTTCTTCGCGACGGCGCCGACCCCGGTCGGCGCGACCCCGCTGCAGCGCGGCAACGTGATCCTCAAGCTCCACGACCGCGGGACGATCAGCCGGTTCACGACGATCGACGACTCGTACCAGTCCACCGGTACCGCGCACTGGGCGTCCTGAACATCGAGACGTAAGACGGGCCAGGACAGCAGTCAGGGCGTCCATCGTGTCGATGAACGCCCTGGTCGCTGTGGTAGCGGGGGCAGGATTTGAACCTGCGACCTCTGGGTTATGAGCCCAGCGAGCTACCGAGCTGCTCCACCCCGCGTCGGCTCGATCCACTTTACGCAGCCGGCGGGGCGGGTGCAAATCCCGCCCCGCCGGCCTGCGTCACCCTCCGCTGCGCGCCCGCGCGACCGCTGCCGCGGCCTGGTTGACCGCCGTCTGCGCCTGGCCGATGCGGGTCACGTCGCCGCTCTTGTAGGCCGCCTGCAAGCTCTCGTACGCCGTCGCCAACTGGGTCAGCGCCGACTGGAGCTCCGGCGAGATCGTCCCGCCGCCCGGCGCCGGGCTGCTCGGCGCGCCGCCGGACGGTGACGGTGACGCGCTGCCCGACGGGGTCGGCGAGGGCGAGTTGGTGCTCCCGCCCGCGTCCGGTGCCTGGTTGCCGGCGCCGGCACCGAACAGCGAGTTGAGCGCCGTCGTCAGCGACGACCCGAACGCGACCCGGTCACCGAAGGCGGCCAGCACGTACTGGAGGATCGGGTACGGGTTGCCCGCGGCCTCCACGTACAACGGTTCGATGTAGAGCAGCCCGCCGCCAACGGGCAGGGTTAACAAGTTGCCGTACTTGACGCTGGACCCTTGCGAGTTGAGCAGCGTCACCGTCTGGGCGATCTGCGCTGTGGAGCCGAACCGGCCCTGGACCTGGCCCGGTCCGAGCACCGCCTGGCTGCCGGGTAACTCGAGCACTTGCATCTCGCCGTAGTCGTTCGGGTCGCTGGACACCGTGACGTAGGCGGCCAGGTTGTCCCGCTGCAGCGCGTTGAGCGCGCTGGTCAGCTGGAACACCGGCTTCTTCTGGCCGGGAGCCTGGGCGACGATGTAGTACGGCGGCTGGGCCGCGCCCTGACCGCTGGTCGGGTCATTGGGCACCCGCCAGAAGTCCTGGGTGTTGAAGAACTGGCCCGGGTCGCTGACGTGGTAGCGGGTCAGCAGCTCGCGCTGGACCTTGAACAGGTCCTCCGGGTAGCGCAGGTGCTCGCGCAGCTCCGGGCTGATCTTGCTCTCCGGCTGGATGATGCCCGGGTAGGCCTTCATCCAGGTCTTGAGCACCGGATCGTTCTGGTCGAACTCGTACAGCGTGACCTTGCCGGTGTACGCGTTGACCGTCGCCTTGACGGAGTTGCGGATGTAGTTGACGTCCTGCCGCGGCAGCGCCCGGGTGCCCTGCCCGGTCCGCGAGTCGGCCGCCACCTCGCCCAGCGTCTGGCGCTCCGAGTACGGGTAGTTGTCGAGGGTTGTGTAGCCGTCGACGATCCACTCGATCTGCCCGTTGATGACCGCCGGGTAGGGGTCGCCGTCGATCTTGAGGAACGGAGCGACCTTCTCCACCCGGTCGGCCGGGTCGCGGACGAAGAGGATCTTCGAGTTTCCGTTGATCGCGCTGGACAGCAGGATGTTGCGCTCGCGGTAGTTGATCGCGAACGCGAGCCGGTTGAAGAAGTTGCCCAGGTTCACGCCGCCGGATCCGGAGTACCGGAACGTGTCGTCCTCGCTGCCGCTGCCGTCGTACTCGCCGCGGGAGTTGGTGTCGACGATCGAGTAGTCCGTGATCAGCTCGCCGTAGTAGATCCGCGGCTGGCTGATCTTGATGGGTCCCTTCGGCGGCAGGCCGCCCTCGGTGAAGTCGCCCTCCGCGGTGAGGTTCTCGTTCGCGACGGCGGCCACGAACCCGTTGCCGTGCGTGTAGAACGTGTGCCGGTTGATCCAGTTGGTCTGGTTGCCGGTCAGGTTGTCCGAGCTCAGCTCGCGGACCGCGACCACGTAGTCCCGCTCCTGGCCGTTGAGCGTGTACCGGTCGATGTCCAGCTTCTCGGGAAAGTCGTAGACGTTGCGGACCTGCTGGAGCTGCCGGAACGTCGGGCTGAGGATGTTGGGGTCGAGCAGCCGGGCGTTCGGGATCGTCGACTTGTCGTCCGTCAGCGCCTGGTGCGCGCTCTGGATGTTGGTGTTGGCGTTGTAGGACTGCTGGTTGACCTGCCCGCCTTCGGCCTTCAGCTTGATCCCGTACGCAGCCCGGGTCGCCTCGATGTTGCGGCCGATGTACAGCGCTTCCTTCTCGTTGGCGTTCGGCTTGACGCTGAACTGCTGCACGATCGCCGGGTAGATGCCGCTGGCCACGATCGAGGTGAGCAGCAGCAGCACG
>DATBFW010000049.1:0-3349 GCA_036558285.1 Mycobacteriales bacterium
CAGGAGACGTTCGTCAAGGCCTTCGCCGCCTTCCACCAGTTCCAGGAGGGCACCAACCTCAAGGCCTGGCTCTACCGGATCCTGACCAACACGTTCATCAACTCCTACCGCAAGCGCCAGCGGCAGCCGCAGCAGTCGACCGCCGAGAACATCGAAGACTGGCAGCTCGCGGCCGCCGAGTCGCACCAGTCGACCGGGCTGCGCTCGGCCGAGATGGAGGCGCTCGACCACCTTCCCGACTCCGACGTGAAGGACGCGCTGCAGCGGCTGCCGGAGGACTTCCGGCTGGCCGTCTACCTGGCCGACGTCGAGGGCTTCTCGTACAAGGAGATCGCGGAGATCATGGGCACGCCGATCGGCACCGTGATGTCTCGACTACACCGAGGCAGAAGGGGCCTGCAGCGGCTGCTCGGGGACTACGCTCGGGACCGCGGCCTGGTCCGTGCCAGTGCGACGGAGGAGGAAGCGTCGTGAGCTGCGGCGACCCTCACGAGACCGACTGTGGTGAAGTGCTGGCCGAGGTCTTCCTCTACCTCGACGGTGAGATGACCACCGACCGCCGCGAGCGGATCCGCACCCACCTGGACGAGTGCTCCCCCTGCCTGCGCAAGTACGGCATCGAGCAGGAGGTCCGGGCGCTGGTCGCGCGCTGCTGCGGCGGCGACCGGGCGCCGGAGACGCTGCGGGACAAGGTCCGCGTCCGGCTGCGCGAGGCGGTCGTGATCGAGTCGACCTCCGTCGTGGAGTTCCGCACCGACTGACCGGCTCCCGGCCGGAGCGCCCGTACGGGCCCCGATAGGGTCGATCCCGACGCCGTCGTCGGGAGGGTGCTGGCGTGTTCGAGTCCGTCCTGGTCGCCAACCGCGGGGAGATCGCCGTCCGGGTGATCCGCACCTGCCAGCGGCTCGGGGTCAAGGCCGTCGCGGTGCACTCCGAGGCCGACGCCAACGCCCTGCACGTCCGGGTCGCCGACGAGTCGGTGCTGCTCGGCCCGGCCCCGGCGGCCGAGTCCTACCTGGACATCGGGCGGGTGCTGGAGGCGGCGCAGGTCACCGGGGCGGAGGCGATCCACCCCGGCTACGGGTTCCTGGCCGAGAACGCGGAGTTCGCCCGCCGGGTGACCGACGCCGGGCTGGCCTGGGTCGGCGCGGCCCCGGAGGCGATCGAGGCGATGGGCGACAAGGTCGCCGCGCGGGCCGCGATGGCGGCGGCCGGGGTGCCGGTCGCGCCGGGCACCGAGCCGCTGCCCGACGCCGACGCCGCGGCGGGCGCGGCCGCCCGGATCGGCTACCCCGTGATGGTGAAGGCGGCCGCGGGCGGCGGCGGGATCGGGATGGCCGCCGTCGACGACGAGCCCGCGCTGCGCGCCGCGTACGAGACCGCGCGGACCAGGGCGGAGCGGTTCTTCGGCTCCCCGGCGGTGTTCCTGGAGCGCTACCTGCCGCACGCTCGGCACGTCGAGGTGCAGGTCCTCGGGCTGGCCGACGGGCGGGTGCTCGCGTTGGGGGAGCGGGACTGCTCGGTCCAGCGCCGGCACCAGAAGGTGGCCGAGGAGACCCCCTCGCCCGGGGTGACGCCGCAGCTGCGGGAGCAGATGCTGGCCGCTGCCCGGCGGGCCGCGGAGGCGGTCGACTACCGCGGCGCCGGCACCGTCGAGTGCCTGGTGCGGGCCGACGGGTCGGGCGAGTTCTTCTTCCTGGAGATGAACACCAGGCTGCAGGTCGAGCACCCGGTGACCGAGCTGGTCACCGGCATCGACCTGGTCGAGGAGCAGCTGCGGGTGGCGGCCGGCGACCCGCCCGCACTCGACCCGGACCGGCTGCCCGACCCGCGCGGTCACGCGATCGAGCTGCGGATCTACGCCGAGGACCCGAAGCGGTTCCTTCCCGGCCCGGGGACGATCACCCGCTGGGAGGAGCCGAGCGGGGACGGCATCCGGGTCGACGCCGGCTACGCGGCCGGCGACACGGTCACGCCGTACTACGACCCGCTGCTGGCGAAGCTCTGCGTCTGGGGGCCGGACCGACCGGCCGCGCTGGAGCGGGCCCGGGCCGCGGTAGCCGGGTTCGCGGTCGAGGGCCCGAAGTGCAACCTGCCGTTCTTCGTCGAGCTGCTGCAGCAGCCCGAGTTCGTCTCGGGCTCGTACGACACCGGGCTGATCGAGCGGATGCGCCGGTAGTGTTCGCCTCGACGACAGGAGGACCAGGTGGCCGAGGAGATCCGCGCCGAGATGGTGGCGAACGTGTGGAAGATCGTCGCCGCCAAGGGCGACAGCGTCGACGACGGCGACACGCTGGTGATCCTCGAGTCGATGAAGATGGAGATCCCGGTGCTGGCCGAGTCGTCCGGGGTGGTCGCCGAGATCGCCGTCGACGAAGGCGACGTCGTGCAGGAAGGCGACCTCATCGCCCGGGTGGAGTGATCTGCCGGCCGTACGTGATGAGCTCGACGCCGGGCTCGGGCGACCAGTCCCGCTCCGGCGTCCGGACGAAGCCGAGCCGCAGGTAGAGCCGCCCGGCCGCGGTCATCCCGGCCAGGGTGGACAGCCGCAGCCAGCGCACTCCCGAGCCGGCCGCGCGGTCGATGCACCAGCGCACCAGCGCCTCGCCGACGCCCCGCCCGCGGGCGGCCGGGTCGACCACGAGCATCCGGAAGCTGCCCTCCGCCGGCGAGGACACGTGCTCCGCGTACGGGCTGCCGAGGCCCGCGTACGTCACCGTGCCGAGGATCGGGCCGGTGCCCTGGCCGGTGCCGTCGACGGCGACCATGAGCTCGGCCTTCTCGGCCCGCGGCGCCACGTCGCGCAGCACCACGTTGTAACGCGAGTCGGTCCGGGTGTACCCCTCCGCGAGGTACACCCGGACCGCGAGCTCGCCTATCTCGTCGTACTCGTCGGGTCGGGCCGGGCGGATCAGCACCCGGCCGAGGTTACGTGGTGGCGGCCTTGGAGCTGTCCTCGGTCAGCTCGTCGATCGGCTGGACCCGCGGGTCGCCCTCGTCGGCGAAGTAGTCCGACGGCTCGGTCTGGTCGACGCCCTCCGGGGACTTCATCGCCCGGAACACGAAGGTGAGCACGACCGCGACGATCAGGTTGATGACGAACGCGGTCAGCGCGATGTAACCGAGCTTGCCGACGAACGGCACCTCGTCCAGCGACGACCCGAAGTGCTTGGTCGCCGCGCTGCTCTGCTGGTATGCGGCGACGGTGCCGAACACCATGCCGACGGCCCAGCCGATCAGCAGCGCCCACCGGTGGAACCAGCGGGTGTAGAGGCCGAGCACGAGCGCCGGGAACGTCTGCAGGATCCAGATCCCGCCGAGCAGCTGGAAGTTGATCGCGTTCTGCCGG
>DATBFW010000050.1:0-1858 GCA_036558285.1 Mycobacteriales bacterium
CCGATCCGCCGCCCGCGCAACGCGGACCTGTCCCGGTCGCTCAGCGCGCTCGTGTCCAGGCCATCCAGCCGGTAGCTGCCCCCGGTCGGCGCGTCGAGCAGGCCGAGCAGGTGCAGCAGCGTCGACTTGCCCGAGCCGGACGGCCCGGTCACCGCGACGTAGCCGCCCGCCTCGATGACCAGGTCGGCCGGGCGCAGCGCGGGCACCGGCGGCGGTCCCGGATAGGTGCGGGCCAGCCCGCGCAGCTCGATCACCGGCCCGGCGGTCCGCCCGGTGCCGGGCCCGGTGCTGGGCCCGGTAATATGCACCGCCATCAGCCGCTCACCACCACGCGGTCGCCGGCCGCGAGCGCGCCGGAGGTGACCGGGCCTGAAGGGGTTACCTGGACGTACCCGTTCTCCGAGATGCCCGGCGTGACCGGGACCCGCTTCTGCTGGCCGTGTGCGCCCACCACGGTGACGGAGCTGGTCCCGGCCGCGGTGGTGACGATGGCCGCGACCGGCACCGTGAGCACCGGCCCCTCGGTCTGCCCGGTCTCGACGGTGACCAGGACGTTCTCGCCGTTCAGCGCCGAGGCCAGCGGCTTGGACGGACGCACGGTCAGCGGGATGAACGCTGTCGAACTGGAGGCGCCGGAACCTGAAGAACCCGAAGAACCTGACGACCCGGAGGATCCCGAGGACCCGGTAGACCCGGAGCCGGCGGACCCCGAAGAGCCCGCCGAGCCCGAGCCGCCCCCGACGCTCACGGTCACCCCGGCCGGCACCGTGGTGGTCGGCGTCCCCAGGTCCGCGACGGTGCCCGTCGCGTGCATGCCGGTCACCTCGTCGTAGATCGTCACCTTCAGGCCGGACCTGACCTGGGAGGCGTAGCCCGGCGGCAGCTCGCCGGTGAGCGCCAGCGACCCGCGCGCGGCGAGCTCGAGGAACGGCTGACCGGGCTGCTGCCCGGTCGCGCCGTTCACCGCGACCACCGTCGCGGGCAGCGACGGCAGGAACACCACGTCGGCCATTGGCACCCCGCCGGAGGACGGCACGGTATAGCCGAGGTGCTCGTAGTACAGCGTCACCGCGTACTCGGTGGCCGGACCGTAGTACCCGGCCGTGTCACCGTCGTCGTAGTAGTAGCCGAGCGAAGCCAGCGCCTGCTGCAGCTCGGTCACGTCGGGCCCGGTCTCGCCCGGCGTCAGGTCCCGCCAGGCCGGCACCGTGCCGGCCAGCGCGAACAGCGGCTCGCCGTCGAGCTCGGCGAGCTGCTCGCCGTTGCGGACCGTGCCGCCGGCCGCGACGTCCAGCTTCGAGATGTACACCGGCGCCGACGACCCGCTGCCAGCGGCGCCGCCACTGCCAGCGGCGCCGCTGCCGGTGGCCGACGGGGCGCTCGGGTACACGTCGTACTCCGTCGCCGGGTAGATCACGCCGCGCATCTCGACCGACGAGGTGAGGATCTGGGAGACGACCGCGGCCGTCGTCACCGTGGCGGGCGGTGCCGCGGTATCCGCGGCCAGCTGCTGCGGTGACTTCACGAACGAGGCGCCGATCAGCCCGCCCACGGCCAGCAGGGCCGCCGCGATGCCCACCCCGAGCAGCACCCGCCGCCGCTGGGCGAGCCGCGAGCCGCGCACCGTCGGCGGCCCGCCGCCGCGGTCGGGCCCGGGTCCGCTGTCCGTGGCCGGGGAGCCGAGTTGTGTCACGAGAACCTCCGTTACCGGGTACAACCCGGATACAGCCGGGTACAGGCGTCACCCTCTACGGCGGTTCTGCAGAAGCTGAAGGAGTCGTGTGTGAAGTTCATGTCAACCCGGGCGCGGTCGGCGTTCACACGAAACTCGCACGTAACTCGAACACGACGTTCACGC
>DATBFW010000051.1:0-41798 GCA_036558285.1 Mycobacteriales bacterium
GGCGGCGCTGCGGGCGGCCGCGGCGTCGCTGTCCGCGCTGCCGCCGCTGGTGGTGCCGTCCGAGGTGGACACGCTCACCGAGCGGCTGGCCGCGGTGGCCCGGGGCGAGGCGTTCCTGCTGCAGGGCGGCGACTGCGCCGAGACGTTCGCCGGTGCGACCGAGCCGGCGCTGCGGGCGACGCTCAAGACGCTGCTGCAGATGGCCATCGTGCTGACCTACGGCGCGAGCATGCCGGTGGTGAAGCTGGCCCGCATCGCCGGGCAGTACGCGAAGCCCCGCACGGCCCCGATCGACGCGCTCGGCCTGCCGTCCTACCGGGGGGACATGGTCAACGACCTCGCGCCGACGCAGGAGGCGCGGCGGGCCGACCCCGGCCGGCTGCTGCGGGCGTACCAGACCGCGGCGGCGACGCTGAACCTGCTGCGCGCGGTGGCCACCGGCGGCGAGTCGGCGCTCGCCCGGGTGCACGACTGGAACAAGGACTTCGTGCTCACCTCGCCGGCCGGCGCCCGGTACGAGCAGCTCGCCTCGGAGATCGGCCGGGCGATGGACTTCATGCGGGCCTGCGGGGTGCGCGACGAGAGCCTGCTCGGCGTCGAGCTGTACTGCTCGCACGAAGCGCTGATCCTCGAGTACGAGCGGGCGTTGACCCGGCCAGGCGTCGGCGGCCACGGCGCGTACGACCTGTCCGGGCACTTCCTCTGGGTCGGCGACCGCACCCGGTCGCGCGACGGTGCGCACATCGACTTCGTCTCCCGGATCGCCAACCCGATCGGGATGAAGGTCGGCCCGAGTGCCAACCCGGCCGAGGTGGCGGAGTTGGTCGAGCGGCTCGACCCGGAGGCGACGCCGGGCCGGCTCACGCTGATCTCCCGGATGGGCAACCGCAGGGTGCACGACCTGCTGCCGCCGGTCATCGAGAAGGTGCAGGCGACCGGGCACCCCGTGGTGTGGCAGTGCGACCCGATGCACGGCAACACCGAGGAGAGCGCGAGCGGCATCAAGACCAGGCACTTCGAGCGCGTCGTCGACGAGGTCCGCGGGTTCTTCGAGGTGCACCGCGCGCTCGGCACCCACCCGGGCGGCATTCACGTCGAGCTGACCGGCGAGGACGTCACCGAGTGCCTCGGCGGCGCGCAGGAGATCAGTGACGCCGACCTCAACAGCCGGTACGAGACCGCGTGCGACCCGCGGCTGAACACCCAGCAGGCGCTGGAGCTGGCCTTCGAGGTCGCGGAGATGCTCCGGACCTGAGCGGTCACCGGCCGAGGGCCGCCCGCACCTCGTCGTCGGTGGTCTCCCGGAAGTCCACGTAGTGACCGCTGACCGAGCCGAACGGGTTCGGGGTCGCCAGCGCGACGAGGCTGTCCGCCTCCGGGCTCAGGTCGAGCCGCACCGGCACCACCGGCGCGGCCAGCACTACCCGGGCCGGCCCGAGCGCACGCACCGCCCGCAGCGCGGCGCTGGCCGTCGCTCCGGTGGCGACCCCGTCGTCGACCAGCAGCACGGTCTGCCCGGCCAGCTCCGGCGGCGGGCGGTCGCCGCGGTAGGCCGCCTCCCGGCGGGCCAGCTCGGCCCGCTCCCGCTCGACCACCGCGTCGACGTCGGCCGGCGCCGGCCGGTGCCGGCGCAGCACCGCGTCGTTCCAGACCAGCACGCCGGAGCCGGCGATCGCGCCCATGGCCAGCTCGGCGCGGCCCGGCAGCGGCAGCTTGCGCACCACGAACGCGTCCAGCGGTGCGGCCAGCTCGGCGGCGACCGCGGCGGCGACGATCACCCCGCCGCGCGGCAGGCCGAGCACGACCACCGGCGCGCCGCCCAGCACCTCGGCCAGCCGGCGCCCGAGCAGCCGACCGGCCTGCTCCCGGTCCGCGAACGGAAGCCGCACCACGGGCGGACCGTACCGGGTTCAGCGGCTCGGCCGGACGCGCTCGGCGGTCATCGCGGAGCGGCGGCCGAGCAGCGGGGGGATCGTGGCGACCGCGACGGTCAGCTCGTCCAGCAGGTCCCCGGACAGCGCCTGGGCGCCGTCGCACAGCGCCCGTTCCGGCTCCGGGTGCACGTCGACCATGACCCCGTCGGCGCCGGCCGCCATCCCGGCCCGGGCCAGCGGCAGCACGAGGTCGCGCCGCCCGGCCGCGTGCGACGGGTCGACGATGACCGGCAGGTGCGAGTGCGCGTGCACCATCGGGATCGCGGACACGTCGAGCATGTTGCGGATCGTCGGCTCGAACCCGCGGATGCCGCGCTCGCACAGCACGATGTCGAGGTTGCCGCGCTGCGCGATGTACTCGGCGGCCATCAGCCACTCCTCGTACGTGGCGGTCAGACCCCGCTTGAGCATCACCGGCTTGCCGGCCGCGCCGACCGCCTGCAGCAGCGGGAAGTTCTGCATGTTGCGGGTGCCGATCTGGAACATGTCGGCGTGCTCGGCGACCACGTCGACGTCGGCAGGATCCATGATCTCGGTGACCACCGGCAGCCCGGTCTCCTTGCTCACCTGGGCCAGGATCCGCAGCCCGTCGACGCCGAGGCCCTGGAACGCGTACGGCGAGGTCCGCGGCTTGTACGCGCCGCCGCGCAGCAGCGTCGCCCCGGCCCGGCGGGCCTGCTGGGCCGCGGCCAGCGTCTGCTCCGCCGACTCGACCGCGCACGGTCCGGCGATGAGCGTGAACGTGTCCGGGCCGATCGGCACCCCGCCGACGCTGACCGTGCTGCGTTTCGGCGTGTTCTCCGAGCTCACCAGCTTGTACGGCGCGGTGATCCGGACCACCTCGTCGACCCCGGGCAGCAGCGCGACGTCGAGGGTCTCCAGCACCTCCTCGGTGCCGACTACGCCGACGATCGTGCGGGTGACACCGCGGCTGACGAACGCCGACCCGCCGGCGTTCTCCACGTGCCGCACGACCTCGGTCAGGTCGGCGTCGCCGGCTCCGGCGGCCATCACGATGACCATCTGGACTGTCTCCTCAACGTCGAAGAGCCCCGGACCGATCGGTCCGGGGCTCGCAGGGCGGGTGGTGCGGCGGCTAGGGCGCGCGCCGCCGACCCGACCCCGGAGACCGGGACCGGTCGGCATAGCCAAAGGTGCCGCGCACGAGGCGAGGCTAGCAGGGTCAGATCCCGTAGATGGTGACGGTGCTGCCCTGCTTGCGCTGGCTGCCCCCGCCCGGCGACTGGGCGATCACGTTGCCGATGCGCAGCGAGCGCACCTTGACCCGGAAGCCGGCGTCCTGCAGCTTCTGCCGGGCGTCGTCGATGGACAGGCCCCGCACGTCCGGCACCTCGACGATGGCCGGCCCGGTGGAGACGACCAGCTGCACCGTGCTGCCGCGCTTGGCCGTGCCGCCGGCCGGCGTCTGCGAGATGACCTGGCCGGTCTCGACGTCGGCGCTGGGCTGCTCGGTGACCTGCGGCTGCAGCCCGGCCCGCTGGATCGCTCCCTGCGCGTCGTCGACCGACTGGCCGGTGACCGACGGGACGGCGACGGCCGGCGGGCCGGAGGAGAGCACGACGGTCACCGAGTGCCCGCGCAGCACCCGACCGCCGCTGCCAGGGTCGGACCGGACCACCCGGCCGGCCGCGACCGTCTCGCTCGGCTCCTGGTCGAACCGCGGGGTCAGGTCGGCGCCGTCGAGCCTGGCCTCGGCCTGGGCCCGGGTCAGCTGGGTCAGCGACGGCACCGCGGCGAACCGGCCGCTGCCGAACCACCAGGCCACCGTGCCGGCGGTGAGCGCGGCCAGCAGCACGACCGCGAGCGCCACCCAGCTCCAGGTGCGCCGGCGCCGCCGCTCGGCCGGCCAGCCGCTGCCGTCGGCCGGGCCGAGCCGGCTCGCCCCGCGCCGGGACCGCGCCGGCGCCTCGACCGGCCGGGCGTACGGCGGCAGCGCGGTCGTCCCGCGCGGCCCGGCGAACGCGGGCGCGGTCGGCCCGGTGCGGCCCGGACCGGCCGGCACGGTCGGCGCCTCGATCCCGAGTGCGCTCGCGACCTCCCGGGACGGCACCCGGCGCAGCCCGAGGTCGGTCCGGGCCATCGCCAGCTCGGCCAGGAACACGCCGGCGTCGGCCGGCCGGCCGCCCGGCTCCCGGCAGGTCGCCCGCAGCACCAGGTCGTCCAGCGCCGGCGGGATCCCGGCCACCCGGGTGGACGGCGCCGGCACGTCGTCGTGCACGTGCCGGTACGCGACCGCAAGCGCCGAGTCGCCGCCGTACGGCGGGGTGTCGGTGAGCAGCTCGAACAGCACGATCCCGGCGGAGTAGACGTCCGTGCGGGCGTCGGAGACGCCCCGCGCGACCTGCTCGGGGGAGACGTACGCGACCGTGCCGAGGACCATCCCGGCCTGGGTGGAGGTGCTCGGCGCGGCCACCGCCCTGGCCAGCCCGAAGTCGACGACCTTCACCGTGCCGTCGGCGGAGACCAGCACGTTCTCCGGCTTGACGTCGCGGTGCACCAGCCCGGCGCGGTGCGCGGCGGCCAGCGCGGCCAGCACCGGCTCCAGCACCGAGACCGCCTCGTCCGGGCGCAGCCGGCCACGCCGGTGCAGCACCTCGCGCAGGGTGTTGCCGGCGACCAGCTCCATCACCAGGAACACGACCCAGCCGGCTGCGGTCTGCTCGGCGCCCTGGTCGAACACCGCCACCGCGTTGGGGTGCGACAGCCTGGCCGCGGTGCGCGCCTCCCGGACGAACCGTTCGGTGAACGCCGGGTCGTGCGCCAGCGCGGGCGCCATCACCTTCACCGCGACCTGCCGGTCCAGCCGGAGATCGGTGCCGGCGTAGACCGTGGACATGCCGCCGCGAGCGATCGGCGCGTCGATCCGGTAGCGCCGGTCGAGCACCGTCCCCGGCAGGGGGTCGGCGAGCGCTGTCCCGGTCACGCGGAGAGTGTAGGCAGCGCAGGCGCACGTAGGATGGGACGACATCACCGGGGAGCCCGCCGTCGCGGGCTGAGAGGCGGGCAGAGGGCCCGCGACCCGCAGCACCCGATCGGGGTAATGCCCGCGCGGGGAGGGAGTGACGACGTGGATCCTGCAGGGGAAGCCGACCCGTTCGTGGTCGCCGGCACCCGGCTGACCAGCCGGTTGCTGGTCGGTACGGGCAAGTTCGCGGCCCATTCGGTCATGCGCGAGGCCGTGCTGGCCAGCGGCACCAACCTGGTCACGGTCGCGCTGCGGCGGGTGGACCTCGACCGGCTCGGCGACGGCGACATCCTCGACTTCGTGCCGGCCGGGGTGCGGCTGCTGCCGAACACCTCCGGCGCGGTGGACGCGGCGGAGGCGGTCCGGCTGGCCCGGCTCGGCCGGGCCGGCACCGGCACCGACTGGGTCAAGCTCGAGGTGACGCCGGACCCGCGGACGCTCGCCCCGGACCCCGTCGAGACGCTGCGGGCGGCCGAGTTGCTGGTCGCCGACGGCTTCACCGTGCTGCCGTACTGCTCGGCCGACCCGGTGCTGTGCCGCCGGCTGGAGGAGGCCGGCTGCGCGACCGTGATGCCGCTGGGCGCGTGGATCGGCTCCAACCGGGGCCTGCGTACCCGGGACGCGATCGAGTCGATCGTCGCCCAGGCCGGGGTGCCGGTGGTGGTCGACGCCGGGCTCGGCGTGCCCAGCGACGCCGCCGAGGCGATGGAGGTCGGCGCCGACGCGGTGCTGGTCAACACGGCGATCGCGGTGGCACGGGACCCGGTCGCGATGGCCAGGGCGTTCGCGCTGGCGACCGAAGCCGGCCGGCTCGGCTTCCTGGCCGGCCGGGGCGCGGTCGCCGGTGCCACCGCCGCCGAGGCGTCCTCGCCGCTGACCGACTTCCTCGGTGGCCTGACCGGCCCGGGCCGGCTCGCCGCCGCGTCCCGCGGCGGGGACGCCTGATGGCCGCACCGAAGGGACGGTTCGCCCGCTCCCTGGACACGCTCGACCTCGCCGACCTGTCGGCGCGGGCGTACACGGACGCCGACGTGGACCGGGCGCTGGCCGCCGAGCACCGCGACCTGGCCGACCTCGGCGCGCTGCTGTCGCCGGCCGGCGCCGCGCGGCTGGAGGACATCGCCCGGGCCGCCCGGGAGACCACGCTGCGGCGGTTCGGCCGGGCGGTCCGGCTCTACGCGCCGCTGTACGTCTCCAACGCCTGCCTGTCGTCCTGCACGTACTGCGGGTTCGCCAAGGACCTGCCGATCGCCCGGCGCACGCTGACGGTGGACGAGGTGGAGCGGGAGGCCGCGCTGCTGACCGACCGCGGCTTCCGGCACCTGCTGCTGGTGGCCGGCGAGCACCGGGTCGAGGTCTCCCAGGACTACCTGGTCGAGGTCGTCGAGCGGCTGCGGCCGCGGGTGCCGTCGCTGTCGATCGAGACCCAGACCTGGTCCGACGACACGTACCAGCGGCTGGTCCGGGCCGGGCTCGAGGGCGTCGTGCACTACCAGGAGACCTACGACCGGGACCGGTACGCGCAGACGCACGTGGCCGGCTGGAAGCGCGACTACGACCGGCGGCTGAACTCGACCGAGCTGGCCGGCGAGGCCGGCGTACGCCGGCTCGGCATCGGCGCGCTGCTCGGGCTGGCCGCGGACTGGCGGGCGGACGTGCTCGCGGTCGCCGCGCACGCCGCGTTCCTGGTCAAGACGTACTGGCGGACCGAGGTGACGGTGTCGCTGCCGCGGATCAAGCCGTCCGCGTCCGGATACCAGCCGCTGGTCCCGGTCTCCGACGCCGAGTACGTGCAGGCGCTGTCGGCGCTGCGGCTGTTCGAGCCGGAGGCTGGGATCGTGCTGTCCACCCGGGAGCCGGCGGCGCTGCGGGACGGGCTGGTCCGGATCGCGGTGACGACGATGTCGGCCGGCTCGTCGACCGAGCCCGGCGGCTACTCGGCGCCGGGCGAGGCGACCGAGCAGTTCTCGATCTCCGACGAGCGCTCGCCGGCGGAGGTGGCCGCGATGCTCGAGGCGGCGGGCTACGAGCCGGTCTGGAAAGACGCCTTCCCGCTGGTGGGCTGACTGCTAGCTTCGCCGCCATGGCGTGGTTCACCCGGGGCTGGAGCTTCCGCCCGGACGACCACGCCCCGCACGCGTGGGGCCGGCTCGGCGCGTTCGTCGACGGCGTGTACGCGATCGCGGCCACGCTGCTCGTCATCGAGCTGCGCCCGCCGGCGGACGTGCCGGCCGGGCACCTCGGCGAGGAGCTCCGGCACATGTGGCCGGAGTACGTCGCGTACGCGATCGGCTTCACCCAGATGATCGCCGGCTGGCTGCAGACCCGCCGGCTGGACGCCTGGATGCGCGGCATCGACCACTACGCGACGCTGCTGGTGCTGCTGTCGGTCGGGATCTACGCGCTGACCCCGTTCAGCACCGCCGTGCTGGCCACCGCGATCGGCAGCCACGCCAACCTGGGCACCGCCGTCCAGCTCAGCGCCGCGCTGCTGTTCGTCGCGCTGGTCGCGTTCGCCGCGCTGCTGCTGTACTCGCGCTCGGCCGGCCTGCTGCGCGCCGACGTCCAGCCCGACGCGCTGACGCTCTACCTGCGCACGGCGGTGTTCATCGTGCCGCTGGTGCCGCTGCTGGCGTTCCTCGTGGCCGCGGTCGCGCCCTGGGTCGGGCTGGCGATGCTGGTCGGCCTCAATCTGCTGGGGTTGCTGCCGCTGGAGTCGCACCAGCCGCCCGTCGGCGTCGAGCGCGGTCCGCGACCAGCCAGCAGCCGGCCGCCCCGACGGGCACGACGCTGATCAGCACGACCAGGTAGACGATGCCGGCCGGCGAGTCCCACCGGCCCACGTCGCCGAACCGGAGCAGCGCGACCAGCTCCAGCACGCCGAAGACGGTGTACGCGATCGCGCCGGCGGCGAGCCGGCTCAGGTCCCGCTCGATCAGCGTGAGCACCGCGGCCGCGCCGAACGCGATCAGCCAGGCCGCCACCGCCCGCGCGGTCAGCGGGGTCAGCGTCCACGGCCAGAGCGTGCGGGCGGTCGACGGGACCGCGTACAGCGCGACGCCGACGACCAGCATGATCAGCCCCTGCAGCGCGAACGCGCCGGCCAGCCAGAGCGGGATCGGGTCCCGCCGGGGCGGGTCCACACCGGGCCGGCGCTGGTGCAGCACGATCAGCACGGCCAGCGCGAGCGGCACGACGATGTAGATACCGAGCCAGAACCACGCCGCGAACCGGGCGATCGAGCCGTCCGCGTTGAAGTGGAAACGGTCCCGGTGCAGCACCGTCGCGAGCAGCGTCAGCGTCGAGAACACCGCGACCGTGACCACCGCGATCCGAGCCTCGACCCAGGCCTGTGCTCGCAGGCCGAGCAGGACGAGCACGAGGCCCGCCGCGTACCCGGCGCCGAGGAACGCCGCGGTCAGCGGCGGCTTGATGGTCCAGGCAAAGTATGAATCCGTGTGCGCGGACAGGATGTAGAGCTGGTTGGTCGCCAGCGCAGTGAGCAGGACGAACCCGACCAGCAAACCCCTGGTCGCCGGCGACAGCCGCCGCAGCTCGCCGCGGTCCTGCGCCGTGGCGCCTCCGGGACTCCCGGTGTTGCCCGTGTCCCCTGTGTTACCCGTGTCCCCGTTGTCCGCCTGGACATCGGCATCAGCGCCGATCCCGGTCACCGTTGTCACCCCCGTGTCGGTTCTCTCAAGCCTGTGCAATTTTTCGGTGCCGGCCGGCATTCCCACGCGACTACTCTGCGGGCATGCCGGCCGACCCCGGGGCGCCGCTCACGCCCGACCGGCGGGTCCGCGTGTTCATCTCGTCCACGCTCCAGGAGCTGGCCACCGAGCGGAAGGCGGCCCGCGATGCGGTGACGCGGCTGCGGCTGACCCCGGTCATGTTCGAACTCGGCGCGCGGCCGCACCCTCCACGAGAGTTGTACCGCGCCTACCTGGCTCAGAGCGATGTATTTGTGGGCATCTACTGGCGCAGATACGGCTGGGTCGCGCCGGGGGAGCCGGTCTCCGGCCTCGAGGACGAATACCTGCTCTCCGGCGACCGGCCGAAGTTGATCTACGTCAAGGCGGCCGACGACCGGGAGCCGCGGCTGGAGGCGTTGCTGCACCGGGTGCAAGCCGACGACCGGGCCGCGTACAAGCCGTTCGACCGGGCCGAGGAGCTGGCCGACCTGGTCGCCGACGACCTGGCGGTGCTGCTGACCGAGCGGTTCGCCGCCCCGGCCGGGCTGTCCGCGGGCCCGTCGCCGGGACTGCGGGCCGGGCACCTGCCGGTGCCGCCGACCGGTCTCGTCGGCCGGGACGCCGAGGTGGCCGTCGTCATCGACCTGCTGGCCCGGCCGGACGTCCGGATGGTCACCGTCGCCGGCCCGGGCGGGATCGGCAAGACCAGGCTGGCGCTGGAGGTCGCGACCCGGCAGTCCGCCGCCGGCCGGTACGACGGGGTGTGGTTCGTCGACCTGGCCCCGGTCGTCGACCCCGGCCAGGTGCCCGGCGCGATCGCGGCCGCGCTCGGGGTCCGGCCGGAGGGCAGCGGGCCGGTGCTCGACCTGCTCGTCGACCGGCTGCGGGACCGGCCGGTGCTGCTGGTGCTGGACAACTTCGAGCAGGTGCTGCCGGCCGCGTCCGACGTGGCCACGCTGCTGACCGCCTGCCCGGCCGTACGGATCCTGGTCACCAGCCGGACCGCGCTGCGGGTACGGGCCGAGCACGAGCTGCCGTTGGCGCCGCTGTCGGTCCGGCCGGCGGTGGACCTGCTGGTCGAGCGGGCCAGGGACGTCCGGCCCGGGTTCGACCCCGACCCGGCGGCGCTGGCCGCCTTCGGCGAGCTGGCCCGCCGGCTGGACGGCATCCCGCTGGCGCTGGAGCTGGCCGCCGCCCGGTTGCGGCTGCTGCCGCCGGCCCAGCTGCTGCGCCGGCTCGGCGACCGGCTGGACCGCCCGCTCGACCTCGCCGCCGGGACCGTCGACCTGCCCGACCGGCAGCGCACCCTGCGCGCCACCATCGAGTGGAGCTACGACCTGCTGTCCCCGTCCGAGCGGGCGCTGCTCGACCGGCTGTCGGTGTTCACCGGCGCGTTCTCGCTGGCCGCGGCCGAGGTGGTGGCCGCGGCACCGGGGGAGGACCTGCTCGACACGCTGTCCTCGCTGGTCGCGCAGAGCATGGTCGGGCCGGCCGGGGAGGACGAGGACGGCGAGCCGCGGTTCGGCATGCTCGGCACCGTCCGGGCCTACGCGCGGGAGCGGCTGGAGGCCGGCCCCGAGCGGGCGCCCACGCTCGCCCGCCTCACCACCTGGCTGCGGAACTTCGCGGCGACCGCCGGGCCGCACCTGGCCGGCCCGGACAACCGGCTGTGGGCCCGGCGGGTGGACGCCGAGCTGGACGACCTGCGCTCGATGATGCGCTGGGCGATCCGGACCGACGACGCCGAGACCGTGGTCCGGCTGGCGGCGCCGCTGTTCCCGTACTGGTGGTCGAGCGGGCTGCTGGCCCCGATGCGGCAGCTGGCCGACGAGGCGGCGGCGCTGCCGTCGGCGGCCGGCCTGCCGCCGGACGCCGCCGCGCTGCTGCTGTGGGCGCGCGGGATGCTGCGGATCGCGGTCGGCGACGTGGCCGCGGCCCGCCCGTACCTGGCCCAGCTGCGGGACGCGACCGGCGAGCTCGGCGACCAGCGGCTGCGGGCGCACGCGCTGACCGGGCTGGGCCTCGCCGAGGCCGCGCCGGGGGCGAAGGCCGACCTGGACCAGCTGGACGAGGCGGTGGCGACCTTCCGCGAGCTCGGCGACGACTGGGGGCTGGCGTTCGCGCTGTCCGCGCGCGGCCAGCTCGCGCTGCTCGCCGGCGACGTGTCGACCGCGGCCCGGCTGCACACCGACGCGCTCGCCGCGGCCGAGCGGATCAACTCCAGCCACCTGCAGG
Organism: Mycobacteriales bacterium; assembly: GCA_036558285.1. Classification (GTDB taxonomy): domain Bacteria; phylum Actinomycetota; class Actinomycetes; order Mycobacteriales; family CADCTP01; genus CADCTP01. The sequence goes on from DATBFW010000051.1 coordinate 10,848, forward strand.
CGCAGGTGCTCGACCTGCTCGGTGCGGACGCCGCGGCCGGCGGGGACCTCGCCGGCGCGTGGGAACGCTTCGCAGACGCGGCCAGGGTGCACGGCGAGTGGATGGACCAGGAGGGCTCGGCGTACTGCCTGGACGGGTTCGCCGGGCTGGCGCTGGCCGGCGGCGACGCGGAGCTGGCGGCCGAGCTGCAGGGCGCAGCCCGGCACGCCCGGGAGGTCGTCGGCGTCGCCGTGTGGCCCGGGATGCGGCCGCTGGCCGACGCGCTCGCCGCCGCCGTCGACGCCACGCTCGGACCGGCCGCGGCGGCCGAGGCCAGGGCCCGCGGCGGCCGGCGCCGGATCCCGGAGGCGCTCGAGTGGGCCCGCGAGGCCACCCAGCCCAAGCCGCCTCCCGCCGGCCCGCCGGACACCCGGGCCGGCAGCCCGGCCGGCGCCGCTCAGGCCGGCTCCCGGTCCGGCTCCGGGGCCGGCACCGAGCCGCCGGCCGAGCCGGGGGCGCCGTCCGGGACCCGGCCCCAGCCGGCGGCGGACGGGGCGTCCTAGACTGCGAGGCCGTGCGGGCCGGTGTCCTTCTCGTCCTGGTTCTGGGGACCGGTGCCGTCGCGGCCTGCTCGTCCGGCGGGCGCCCGGCACCGGCGCCGGCCGGCTTCAGCCCCGCGGACGTGCAGCGCACCATCGACGGCGACCTGCCCCGGACGTTCCCCGGCCTGCGGGTCGGCCCGGCCCGGTGCCCGGCGAACCTCGACCCGCAGCCGAACAAGCCCGGCGCGTGCGCGATCACCGTGGAGGGCGTGCCGGTCCGGGTCAGGGTCGACCGGACCGACGGCGGGAAGTTCACGGTGACCAGCGACCAGGCGGTGATCCCGGTCGGCCGGCTGGAGGCGTCGCTGCAGCCGGCGGTGTCGGCCAAGGGCGGCCAGTCGTACACGGTCGACTGCGGCGACGAGGCGGTGAAGGTGTTCGACCCGCCGGGCACGATGACCTGCGTGGCGAGTCCGGCGCACGGCGCGGCGGTGCGGCTGGCCGTGACGATCTCCGACAAGAAGGGCAGCTACACCTTCCAGCCGGAGCAGGGCTCCTGAACGCCGTCGTCGTGGTCGGCGCCGGGCTGGCGGGCGTCCGGGCCGCGGCCGAGCTGCGCGCCCAGGGGTACGAGGGCCGGCTGACCCTGCTCGGCGCGGAGCAGGGCCAGCCGTACGACCGGCCGCCGCTGTCCAAGCGGGTGCTGCTGGCCGGCGGCGAGCCGGACCTGATCGACCCGGCCTGGCTGGACGGAGTCGACCTGCGTACCGGCGTGACGGTGACCGCGGTGCGGCCGGGCGCCGTCGCCACCACGGCCGGGGACGAGCCGTGGGACGGGCTGGTGCTCGCGGTCGGCGCGGAGCCGCGCCGGCTCGCCGGCTCCGACGGCGGCGCGTACGTGCTGCGGACCGCGGCCGACGCGTACCGGCTGCGGGCCGCGCTGGTGCCCGGCGCGCACGTGGTCGTGGTCGGCGCCGGCTGGATCGGCGCCGAGGTCGCCACCGCCGCCGCGTACCGGGGCTGCACGGTCACCGTGCTGGAGGCCGGTGTCGCCCCGCTGGTGACCGCGCTGGGTCCGACCGCGGGTGGCTGGACCGTCCCCTGGTACGCCGAGGCCGGCGTCGCCCTGCGCACCGGCGCCGCCGTCTCCGGCGTGGACTCCCGCGGCGTCGGGCTGGCCGGCGCCGGCCGGGTGGAGGCGGACGTGGTGGTCGAGGCGGTCGGCGTTCGGCCGCGGCTGGACTGGCTGGCCGGCTCCGGGATCGAGGTCGACCCGGTCAGCGGCGGCGTGATCGTGGACGAGGCCGCCCGCACCACACTGCCCCGGGTCGTCGCGGTCGGCGACTGCGCCGCCCGCTGGTCGCCGCGGGCCGAGCGCCGGGTACGCACCGAGCACTGGGACGACGCGCTGCGGGCGCCGACCGTCGCGGCCGCGACCCTGCTCGGCCGGCCGGCCGTATACGACCCGGTCCCGTACGTCTGGTCGGAGCAGTTCGGCCGCTACCTGCAGTGGGTCGGCTGGCGGTCGGACGGTCCGGCCGTCCGGCGCGGCGACCCGGCCGCCCCGACCGGCTGGGCCGCGGCGTGGCTGGACTCCGACGGCCGGCTGACCGGCCTGCTCACCGTCGACCGGCAGAAGGACGCGATGCAGGCGCGGCGGGTCGTCGACGCCGGCCGGGTGGTCGATCCGGACCGGCTCGCCGACCCGGACGTGCCGATCCGCGCGCTGTGAGCCGGTCCCCGGGTTGGCGCGGCCGGACCGTGGCAGGCTGGGGGACGTGAGCGAGCAGGTCGAGTGGTTGACGGTGCCGGACGTGGCCGAGCGGCTCGGCGTGCCGGTCACCCGGGTGCACCAGCTGCTGCGCGACGGTGGGCTGGCCGGCCAGCGCGAGGAGGGCGTGCTCCGGGTGCCGGCCGCGTTCCTCAACGGCAACGCGGTCGTCAAGGGCCTGTCCGGGGTGCTGACCCTGCTCCGCGACGGCGGCTACGACGACGTGACGGCGATCCGCTGGCTGCACACCCCGGACGACACGCTGCCGGGCACACCCGTGCAGGCGCTGGCCGCCGACCGGGGCAAGGAGGTGAAGCGGCGCGCCCAGGCGCTCGCGTTGTGATGCGGGTCACGGTGAACGGCGGAGACCGGGAGCTGCCGGACGGCCTCGGCCTGGTCGCGCTGCTGGAGGAGCTCGGGCTGCGGCCGGGCACGGTCGTCGTCGAGCGCAACGGCGAGGCGCTGGTGCGCTCCGAGCTGGACGGCGTCGTCCTGTCCGACGGCGACCGCCTCGAACTGGTCCGGGCAGTGGCCGGTGGGTGAGCCGGCCGCCGCGCTCCGCAGCCGGTTGGGGGGTGCGCGGCTCTATCTGTGCACGGACGGGCGGCGGGGGCGGGGGGACTTCGGCGAGTTCGTCGACGCCGCGCTTCGCGGCGGTGTGGACATCGTGCAGCTGCGGGAGAAGGGGCTGGAGGCGCGCGAGGAGCTGGCGCTGCTCGAGGTGCTGGCCGACGCGGCCCGCCGGCACGGCGCGCTCTGGTCCGTCAACGACCGGGCCGACCTGGCCGCGGCCGCCGGCGCGGACGTGCTGCACCTGGGCCAGGACGACCTGCCGGTGCCGGCCGCGCGCCGGCTGATCGGGCCGGCGCCGCTGGTCGGCCGGTCCACCCACGACCGGGCCCAGGTCGACGCGGCCGAGGTCGAGCCGGACGTGGACTACTTCTGCGTCGGCCCGACCTGGCCGACCCCGACCAAGCCCGGCCGCCCCGCCCCCGGCCTGGAGCTGACCCGGTACGCGGCCGCCACCGCGAGCCGGCCCTGGTTCGCGATCGGCGGCATCGACGCGGACACGCTCGACCAGGTGCGCGCCGCCGGCGCGACCCGGGTCGTCGTGGTACGCGCGATCACCGAAGCCGACGACCCGGAGGCCGCCGCCCGGTCCCTGCGCGCGAGGCTGGTACGCGGGTGAGCCACCTCGCGTACCTCGCCGTGCTCGCCGGTTGCCTGCTCGGCACCGCGCCGCTGGAGATCCTGCTGCGCACCCGCGTGTACGCGCGCTGGCGCCGCTGGCTGCTCGCGCTCGCTCCGACCCTGGTCGTCTTCGTCGCCTGGGACCTGTACGCGATCCACGCCGGGCACTGGACCTACGACCTGCACCGGATGACCGGGATCCTGCTGCCCGGCCGGCTGCCGCTGGACGAGGTGCTGTTCTTCCTGGTCACGCCGACCTGCGCGATCCTCGCGTTCGAGGCGGTCCGGGCGGTGAAGCGCTGGCCGGTCGGCGACGAGCCGCGCGAGCCCGCCGACCGGTGAGCTACACCCAGCTGGCGCTGCTCGGCGTCGCCGGCGCGGTGCTCGTCGACACCGTGCTGCTGCGCACCTGGCTGGTCCGCCGCCGCACGTACTGGACCGCCTACGCGATCGTGCTGTTCTTCCAGCTGATCGTGAACGGGATCCTCACCGGCTTCGACATCGTCCGGTACGACCCCGGCGCGATCCTCGGCTGGCGGGTCGCGTTCGCGCCGGTCGAGGACATCCTGTTCGGCTACGCGATGGTGACGCTCACGCTGTCGACCTGGGTCTGGCTGGGCCGCCGCGGCATCAGGACCTGACCCGGCCCGAACTGCGCCGAGCTGCCGGCGGGTGCACGATGTGGCCAATCGCCCCCACTCCGCCGCAGGAGCAGCCATGACCGATGCCACCACCGCCCCGACCGTCGCCCTGGTCCACGGCGCGTTCGCCGACAGCTCCGGGTGGAACGACGTGGTCGCGCGGCTGCTGGCGTCGGGGGTGCAGGTCACGGCCGTGTCCAACCCGCTGCGCGGCATCGCCTCCGACAGCGACTACGTCACCGGTGCGATCCGGCAGATCCCCGGGCCGGTGGTGGCGGTCGGCCACTCGTACGGCGGCGCGATCATCACCAACGCCGCCGCCCGGGTCGACAACGTGGTCGGGCTGGTCTACGTGGCCGCGTTCGCGCCGGACGAGGGCGAGGTGCTCCAGGACATCGAGGCCGGCTCGACCGACAGCGTGCTGAATTCGGCCCTGCTGCAGCGGGAGTACCCCGGACCGGACGGGCACCCGGCGGTGGAGTTCGCGATCGACCCGGCGAAGTTCCACGACGCCTTCGCTGCGGACCTGTCCGAGCAGGCGGCCGCCGTGATGGCCGCGACCCAGCGGCCGGTGTCCGCCTTCGGCTTCACCGAGCCGACCGGCACGCCGGCCTGGCGGACCCTGCCGTCCTGGGCGGTGGTGGCCACCGGCGACCGGGCCGCGGGCAGCGACGTCGTGCGGCAGATGGCGCAACGGGCCGGAGCGACGACCGTCGAGGCGGAGGGCTCGCACGTGATCATGGTCTCCAAGCCCGAGGTCGTCGCCGACGTCATCATGCAGGCCGTGCGGGCCGTTGGCTGAGACCGACCAGGGAGCCCACCGATGACCCCAGCAGAGACCGGCCCGGTCGACGAGCTCGCCGGCCGGCTGAAGCGGACCGAGGTGCAGCGCGGCGCCTTCTCCGTGCCCGGCCGGGAGATCGTGCAGGTGCTGACCGAGATCCCGGCCGGCCTCCAGTCGGGCTGGCACATCCACCACGGGGAGGAGATCGGCTACATCCTCGCCGGGACCGTGCGGATGATGATCCAGGACCGTCCCACGCTCACCCTGCGGGCCGGTGACGGCTTCCTGATCCCGCCCGGCACGCCGCACAACGCGTTCGACGTCGGACCGGAAACCGGACAGATGCTGTCCACGTACCTGATCGAGGTCGGTCGGCCGGTCGCCACCCTCGTCGGCGCCCCGCCCGGCTGAGCCGCCGGGCCGTGCCGGGTGCGGCCTCCGGGTAACCCCCGGGTCGGTTCGGGGGCGGTCCCCGATGTGCCGGCCCGCTCGCCGAACGAGCCTTCTGGGTGTGTATCCGCTGTGGACGTTCCTGCACGGGTTCCTGCTGCTGGTCGGGACCGGCGCACTCGCCGCGGCTACGTTGCTGCAGCGGCGCCGGGTCGAGCGGTCACGGGCCGCCGCCTCGGTCGCGCTGCTGCTCGTGATCGGCGCGCTGGTGGCGGTGCCGGCCGAGCTCGGCGTGCTGCTCGCGCTCGCCTCGTACGGGCCGGACTTCGCGCTGGAGAAGATCCCGCTCGGCGTCCCGCTGGCACTGGTGCCGCTGGTCGCCGCGGTGGCGGTGCCGTCGCTGAGCCGGGCGACCGCCGGACAGGGCGGCCCGCGGGCGGCCGGCGTGCTGGCGGTGCGGGTGGCGCTGGTCGCGCAGCTGCTGGCCTGGCACCTGTTCCTGGTCCCGCCGACCTCCCGGGCCGCGGTGGTCGGCACCGGCCTGATCTATGCCGCGGTGCTGGTCGTGAGCGTCCCGCTGCTGCGCCTCCGCGGGCCGCGCCCGGTGCCGTCGAGCCGCCGGGCCCGCGCGGCCAGGGTCGCCGGCGGCGGGCTGGTCGCAGTGGCGGCGGCCGGGCTGGTCGTCACGGTGGCCGACCGGGCCAACCGGGTCCCGGCCGCCGCGCACGCCGGGCATGCCGGCCTGGCCCCGGGCGAGGTCGACCTGGCGACGCTGACCGGGCCGAGCGGCACGCCGGATCGAGCGGTCACGCTGACCGCCGAGCGGGACGGCGGCCGGTGGACCTTCGACGGGACCGTGCCCGGGCCGGAGCTGCGGTTCCGGGTCGGCGAGCTGGTCGAGGTCACGCTCGTCAACCGGGACGTGCCGGCGGGGGTCACGCTGCACTGGCACGGCCTCGACGTGCCCAACGCCGAGGACGGCGTCGCCGGCGTCACCCAGGACGCGGTCAAGCCCGGCGGCCGGTACGTCTACCGGTTCCGTCCCGACCAGGTCGGCACGTTCTGGTACCACTCGCACCAGGCGTCCTCGGAGCAGGTCGACCGCGGCCTGTTCGGAGTCGTGGTGATCGAGCCCAGGCAGCCAGCCGCCGGCGCGGACATCGCGGTCGTCGACCACGCCCGGGTCACCGGCACGCTGCGTCGCGACATCGAGCCGGGCATCCCCGTCCGGCTGCGGATCGTCAACGCGACCAGCTCGGTCGGCCGCTATTCGCTGGCCGGCGTCCCGTGCCGGGTGGTCGCCGTCGACGGCACCGACCTGCACGGCCCGACCGAGGTCGACGACAGGCGGGTGGCGCTCGCCGCGGGCGGCCGGTACGACCTGGCGTTCCGGATGCCGGACGGCCCGGTGACCCTGCGCGGCGCGGCCCGCCACGTCGAGCTGCGCCCGCCCGGCGACGACGCGCCGCTGCCTCGGGACCGCACCCGCGGCACCGTCGACCTGCTGCACTACGGCACGCCTGCGCCGACCCCGTTCGACGCCGGCTCGCCGGTCGACCGCGACCTGCGGCTGGTGATCGACCAGCGGCTGGCGTTCGGCGGGCGCGGCTTCGGCTACCAGTGGTCGATGAACGGCCAGGTCTGGCCGGACGGTCCGGTTTTCAGGGTCCGCGCGGGCGAGCTGGTCCGGATGACGATCGTGAACCGGTCGACCGCGAACCACCCGATGCACCTGCACGGCCACCACGCGCTGGTCGTCTCCCGGGACGGCGCTGCGGCTTCCGGCAGCCCGTGGTGGACCGACACGCTGGAGGTCGACCCGGGCGACACGTACGTGCTGCTGTTCCGGGCGGACAACCCCGGGATCTGGATGGACCACTGCCACAACCTCAACCACGCCCGCGCCGGCTTCGTGCTGCACCTGACCTACGCCGGCGTCGGCACCCGGTTCCAGGTCGGCACCGCCACCGGCAACGACCCGGAGTGACCTACAGCGACACGAGCAGCTCGGCCAGCTCGGCGGGGCGGGCCAGGAACGGGCAGTGGTCGCCGGGCAGCTCGACCAGGTCGGGCACGGCGGCCCTGGCCCAGTCGGCGTCGATGATCTGGTCCTCGGTGCACAGCACGTACGTCGTCGGGGCCGCGACGGGGGCGGCGGGCACCGGGCTCGGCTCGCTCGTGATCCGCCAGTGCTGCGGGCGCAGCCGCTGCACCGCCCAGGCCACCCGGTCTGGCGGGCTGTCCGGGTAGAGCAGCTCGGCCGCGCAGTCCGGGCGGAACGACGTCGAGCCGTCGTCGTTCGCCACCTGGCCGCGGCCGATCCCGCGGCGTGTCATCCGCTGCCCGGCCCGGGCCCGGTCGTCCACGCTCCGGCCCGGCTCCGGCAGCATCGCGGCCAGGTGGACCACCCGCCGCACCGGCACCGCCGCCGCCACCAGCGGCGTGATCAGCCCGGCCAGCGAGTGGGCGACCAGCACGACCTCCTCGGCCGGCAGTGCGGCCGGTAGTGCGGCCGGGAGGGCGGCCGGCAGGGCGGCCGGCAGTGCGGCCGGCAGCGCGGCCGGCAGTGCGGCCAGCACCGCGCCGGCGTACGCGACCGCGCCGGCGGCCGGGTCGGTGATCGGCAGGTCCGGCGCGACCGAGGTGTGCCCGCGAGCGGCAAGCTCCGCCTGCACGAGTTGCCAGCACCAGCCGCCGTGCCAGCCGCCGTGCACCAGGGCGAACGCGGTCACCCGCGCCTCGCCGCGAACGCCCGCGCCAGCCCGGGCACCGCGACCCTGGCCCGGCGCGCCGGCCCGACCGCGACCCGGCGGTCCAGCACCCGGTAGTCGGCGCGCTCCACCTCGTCGAGGATCCCGCCGTACAGCCGGATCGCGGTGTCGATGCAGTGCCGGCTGGTCGGGTGCAGCAGTCGCACGCCCGGCTCGGCCGCCCGGTACAGCTCCCGGGTCCGCGCGACCTCGAAGGCCAGCAGCCGCCGGATCGGCCCGTCCACGACGCCCCTGGCCAGCCGCTCCCGGTCGACCCCGAACAGGTCGAGGTCCTCGCCGGGCAGGTAGACCCGGCCGCGGCGGAGGTCCTCGCCGACGTCCCGGATGAAGTTCGACAGCTGGAAGGCGATCCCCAGGTCCACCGCGTACGGCTCGGCGACCGCGCGCGGCACGGTCGGCTCCAGCACCGGCAGCATCTGCAGCCCGATCACCGCGGCCGAGCCCCAGACGTAGCCCATCAGGTCCTGGTACGTCCGGTAGCCGGCGACCGTCAGGTCCATCCGCATCGAGGCGAGGAAGTCCTCGAACAGCGAGAGCGGGATGTCCCACCGCCGCACCGTGTCGACGACCGCCCGGCTGATCGGGTGGTCGGACCCGCCGGACCGTACGCCGGCCAGGAACTGCCCGCCCCAGGTAGCCAGCCGGTCCGCCTTCTCCTCCGCGGTCAGCGTGGAGTCGAGGTCGTCGACGATCTCGTCGGCGTACCGGGCGAACCCGTAGAGCGCGTGCACGTACGGCCGCTTGGCCGGCGGGAGCAGCAGCGTGGCCAGGTAGTAGGTCCGGCCGTGCGCGGCGTTCAGCTGCCGGCACCGCTCGTACGAGGTCCGCAGGGCGGGGTCGGTGATGCCGGCGGCGTCCAGCTCGCGGGCGCTCACCGGACCGAGGCCACCGGTCCGAGCTCCCGGTCGCCTGGCGGCGCCGAGACCACCAGCTTGCCCGTCGCCGCCACCGGCTCGACCACCTCGTCCCTGGTCCGGCCGAGCACGGCGATCGTCGCCACCGCGGCGGCCAGCGGCATCGCGATCACCGGCGCCCAGTCGAGGAACAGGTTCGAGCCCTGCGGCGCGATCATCATCGACAGCCAGAAGCTGACGCCGGCGAACACCAGCCAGGCCCGCCGGTCCAGCCCGGTCGCGCCGAGCACGGTCAGCCCCCACAGCACGTACCAGGGCTGCACGACCGGGCCGAGGAACACCACGGCGAGCAGCGACAGCCCGAGCATCCGCACCCAGCCGGCCCGGCCGGCCCGCAGCCACAGCCAGAACAGCACCCCGGCGGTGACGACCTGGCCGCCGAGCCGGACCGCGGCGATCACCGGGTCCTGGTACGTCACGAAGTTGGGCACGCCGCGCAGCAGCTCGATGAGCATGCCGATCGCGGTCGGCACCGACACCCAGGTGAGCACCTGGCTGGACGCGTTGAGCTGGTCGATCCAGCCGAAGCCGAGGCCGGTAAGCCCGGTGATCACCGTGACGGAGACCGCGGCCACGATCCCGGTCCGCATGCACGCCCGGACCAGCACCCACCGGCCGGACAGCCGGCCGGCCCACACCCAGGCCAGGAACGCGACGGCCACCGCGGCGGGGGCCTTGACCAGCACCGCGGCCGAGCAGAGCACCACGCCGACGGCGACCCAGCGTTCCTCGGTCGCCTCGATCGCCACGGTCAGCCCGGCCACGACCAGCCCGACCATGAGCGCGTCGTTGTGCCCGCCGGCGATGAAGTGCACCAGCACCAGCGGGTTGGCGATGCCGAGCCAGACCGCGACCCGCGGGTCGCCGCCGGCGGCCCTGGCCAGCCGGGGCAGGTAATGGGCGGTCAGCAGCACGCCGGCCACCGCGACCAGCCGCATCACGAACACGGTGGTCACCACCCGGTCACCGGTCACGGTCGCCACCGCGCGCCCGATCCCGAGGAACAGCGGCCCGTACGGCGCCGGCGTGTCCACCCACATCCCGGAGATCTCGTCCAGGAACGGCCCGGGCAGCGACACCGGCCCGAACCGGTACGGGTCGAGGCCCGCGTGCGCGATCTGTGCCTGCGCGGCGTACGCGTACAGGTCGCGGCTGAACAGCGGGACGGCGAAGACCAGCGGCGCGCCCCACAGCGCGGTGATCTTCAGCAGTCGGCCGGTGTCGGTGCCCTCCTCGCCGCGCCGCAGCGCCCGGCCGAGGTAGAGCCAGGCCATGCCGAGGATGGCCAGCCCGGCGTAGACGAAGGCGAGCGCGGCCCGCTCGCCGATCGGGTCGCGCAGCAGCGCGAGGACCGGGGTGCGCTTGACCGGGTCGTAGACCGGGGGAGCGCCGGCCCCGAGCGAGCCGAGCGCGAGCAGCGCCGACCCGCCGAGGCCGACGAGGACGATCGTGCGCAGGTGCGGGCTGCCCCAGCCGGCCCACCGGGCCCGGACGGCCCGGCCCGGCCGGCTGTCGCGGAGGGCGGCCACGGCCGCCGGCGCCGTCACAGCCCGTGCACTGCGCGCGGCACGGGCTCCGGAGCGGGACGGTGGGGGGCGGGCTGGTCGCCGAGGCTCGCCCGGCCGGGCAGCAGCTCGAACAGGACCGCCGCGGCCACCACCACCGCGGCGCACAGCACCGCCTGGATGATCGCGCTCACGTCCACCGTGCCGCCCTTCGGCATCACCACCACCGCCAGCGCGGCGGATGCCGTGATCACGGCGGTGCGGGTGCGCAGGTTCGAGGTGCCCGCGGCGATCAGGATGAAACCCCAGAGCAGATACCAGGGCTGCACCACCGGGCTGAGCGCGACGACGGCGACGAAGCCGAGCCCGAGCGAGGCGATGAACCCGCGCCGGTCCATGTGCGCGAGCAGCATCAGCACGATCACCATCGCGGCCACCCCGCCGGCGCCCCGGAACACCGCGATCGCGGTGTCCATCGTCGCGGTGTCACCCGCCCCGAACACGTGCGCCAGTGCGCCGACGGCCTCGCCGGCCAGCGTCGTCCCGGACAGCCAGTTGCGCACCGTGCCGGGCGTGTTGAGCGCGTTGATCCAGCCGTAGCCAAGGCCGGTGGCCCAGGAGACCAGCGCGACCACGGCGGCGGAGACCGCCGCGACGCCGGCCGCGGCCCGGACCAGCCGCCACCGCCCGGTCATCCGCTGCGCCCAGAACGGCACCACGAACACCAGCGCCAGCGCGGCCGGCGCCTTGACCAGCAGCGCCAGTGACAGCAGCAGCACGCCCGGCAGCACCCGGCGGTCGAGCACCAGCACCAGCCCGGCCACGACCAGGCCCATCAGCAGCGCGTCGTTGTGCGCGCCGCTGACGAAGTGGAACAGCACCAGCGGGTTGAGCACGGCCAGCCAGAGCGCGCGATCGGCCGGCACGCCGCAGTGCGCCGCCAACCGCGGCACGTACCGGACCAGCAGCACCACGCCGACCAGCGCGATCAGCCGCATCCCGAGCACGGTCGGCACCGTCTGGTCGCCGGACAGGTCGACCACCCAGCGGGCCAGCTGCAGGAAGGCCGGCCCGTACGGGGTGGGGGTGTGCGACCAGATCCCGGGCACGTCGGCCAGGTAGGGGTTGTCCGGCAGCGCGCCCGGACCCCAGAAGTACGGGCTGGCGCCGACGTGCACCATCCAGCCGACAGCGCCGTAGGAGTAGACGTCCCGGCTGAACATCGGGGGCGCCAGCGCCAGCGGCGCCGACCAGACCGCCAGCGTGGTCACCAGCGAGCGGCGGCTCGGGCCGTCCGGGGTGCCGATCCGCCGGCCGAGGAACAGCCACGCGACCACCAGCAGCGCGAGCCCGGTGTAGCCGATCGCGAGCGCGAGCGGCTCGCCCGCGCGCAGCCACTGGACGACCCGGAACTGCGTGAACGGGTCATGCCGAGGTAGCGCGCCGGCGGCTATCCCACCGATCGCGAGCGCGAGTGACCCGGCCAGCCCCAGGATCCGGTAGCGATCGAGGAGCCGCAGCTCCCCGACCGCCCGGAATCGGGAGAGCCGGGTCGGGAGCGTGGCGAGCACAGCCTTCAAGATTACCGGGTCCGTCGAAACGATTCCCGCCCGGAAGCGCAGTGTTGACCGATCGCGCCGGGTGGTATGGATCTCCTTACCCGTCGCTACCTACCCCTGTACGGAACGTAACAACAGTTGCGGGGGCTCAGCGGTCGGGGCCGGTGATGCGTTCGGCCGCGAGCCGGCCGGACAGCAGCACCATCGGCACGCCGACGCCGGGCTGGGTGCCCGAGCCGGCGAAGACCACGTTGTCCAGCCCGCGGGCGAGCGTCGGCGGCCGGAACGGCCCGGTCTGGGCGAGGGTGTGCGCGGCGGCGAACGGGGCGCCTTCGGCGAGCCCGGACGCGGCCCAGTCGGCCGGCGTGACCAGCCGCTCGACCTCGATCCCGGCGCCGAAGCCGGCGTACCCGCGAGCCTCAAGGGCCGCGACCAGCTCGTCCCGGTAGCGCGGTCCGGTGCCGGCCCAGTCGATCCCGGCGCTGAGGTTCGGGGTCGGCGCCAGCACGTAGTAGGCCTGCCGGCCGGGCGGCGCCAGCGTCGGGTCGGTCCGGGTCGGGTTGGTCACCAGCAGCGACGGGTCGGACATCAGCCGGCCGTCCCGGATGATCTCGTCGAACGTGCTCCGCCAGGCCCGACCGAAGTGGATGTTGTGGTGCGCGATCTTCGAGTACGCGGCGGCCGAGCCGGCGTGCAGCACGACGCACGACGGCGAGTAACGCAGCCGGCCGACCCGCCGCGGCGCGACGCGACGCGGCAGCAGGTCCCGGTACGCGACCGGCAGGTCGGGGTTGAGCACGACCACGTCGGCCTCGATCCGCTCGCCGCCGGTGGTGTGCACGGCCCTGGCCCGGTCGCCGCTGACCTCCACCCGGGCGACCTCGGTCCCGTACCGGAACCGGACCCCGTGCTTCTCCGCCGCCCCGGCCAGCGCCCGCGGCACCGCGTGCATGCCGCCGCGCGGGAACCACACCCCGGCGACCGAGTCCATGTAGGCGATCACCGCGTAGATCGCCAGCGCCGAGTACGGCGACAGGCCGGCATACATGGCCTGGAAGGAGAAGACCCGCTGGGTGCGCGGGTCCTTGAGGTACCTCGCGACGGCGGGCGCGAGCCGGCCGAACCCGCGCAGCCGCAGCAGTCGCAGCAGGTCCGGTCCGAGCAGTCCGAGCGGCGAGTCGAGGTTGCGGTCGATGAACGAGCGCATCTCGACCCGGTAGAGCTCGCTCACGTACCGGGCGAACCGTCGGTAGCCGGCCGCTTCGGTCGGCCCGCAGACCCGTTCGACCTCGGCCGCCATCGCATCGACGTCGGCGTGCACGTCCAGCGTCGAGCCGTCCGGGTAGTACGCCCGGTAGGCCGGGTCGAGCGGCGCCAGCTCGAGCCAGTCCTCCAGCCGCTCGCCGACGGCGCCGAGCGCGTCGGCTATCAACCCCGGCATGGTCAGCACGGTCGGCCCGGTGTCGAAACCGTAGCCGCCGAGCTCCAGCCGGCCGGCCCGCCCGCCCGGCACCGCGGCGCGCTCCAGCACGATCACCTCGCGGCCGGCGGCGGCCAGCCGCAGCGCCGCGGAGAGTCCACCGAGCCCGGCCCCGACCACGACCACTCGATCCGTCGGCCCGACCACCGTCCGCACGCCCGTTGTCCTCCGGCTCAGAGCGTGCGGACGGTGGCGGCAGTGGCCAACTCGTGCAGCGCGACCTCCGCGCACGAGTCGACCGGCGAGGCCGCCAGCGCGGCCACCGCCTGCTCGGTGCAGCTGCGGATCATCCGCTCCACCTCGGCCAGTGCCCCGGTGCCGACGATGATCTCCCGCAGCGCGTCCAGCCCGGCCTCGTCCAGGTCGGGGTCGCCGAGGTGCCGCTCCAGCAGCCGCGCCTGGGCCGCGCTGCTGGACTGGCTCGCCAGTGCGATGAGCACGGTCCGCTTGCCCTCCCGCAGGTCGTCGCCGGCCGGCTTGCCGGTCTTGGCCGGGTCGCCGAAGACGCCGAGCACATCGTCGCGCAGTTGGAACGCCTCGCCCAGCGGCAGCCCGTACGCCTCGTACCCGGCCAGCAGCGGGCGGCCCGCACCGGCCAGCGCCGCGCCGAGCTGCAGCGGGCGCAGCACGCTGTAGCGGGCGCTCTTGTACTGGATGACCCGTCGGGCGCGCACCACCGAGCCGCCTCCTCTGGCCTGCTCCAACAGGTCAAGGTATTGCCCGCCCATCAGCTCGGTGCGCATCTCGTCGAACAGCGGCCGGGCCCGGTCGAGCCTGGCCGGCTCGAGCCCGCTGCCGAAGAACATCTCGTCGGTCCAGGCCAGGCACAGGTCGCCGAGCAGGATGGCCGCGCCGGTGCCGAAGCTGTCTCCGTCGCCGCGCCAGCCGGCCGAGCCGTGCAGCCGGCCGAACCGGCGGTGCGCGGCCGGCCGCCCGCGCCGGGTCTCGCTGCGGTCCATGACGTCGTCGTGGATGAGCGCGCAGGCCTGGAACAGCTCGAGTGCGGCGACCGCGGTGACGACCCGCTCGTCGTCCGGCATCCCGGCGCCCCGCCAGCCCCAGTAGCCGAACGCGGGCCGCAGCCGCTTGCCGCCGCCGAGCAGCTCGCGCACGGCGCGGACCAGCTCGCCGGTCTCGGTGCCGACCGCGACCAGCCGCGCGTCCTGTCGGTCGAGGAACGCCGTGAGCGCGTCCGCGATGCGCCGGCGTAGATCGGCGCGGTCGGCCACGGCGGCGGGTCGGGGCGCAGGGTGCAGCGCCGGTACGGGCCGGTCCTGCGTCGAGGTCACGATCGCTCCAGGGGCGTGCACGTCGCTGTCCTGGGGAGTATCGGGGAGCGGCGCCGGTTCCGCCTGTTGTGATCGCCCGCGCGGCCGGTCGGCGGCGTGCCGCTACGCTGGCCGCCATGACGGGAACCGTGCGGGACCGGCTCGCGGCGGGCGGACCGACCTTCTCCTTCGAGTTCTTCCCCCCGAAGACCGACGAAGGCGAGCGTCAGCTCTGGCAGGCCATCCGCCAGCTGGAGCCGCTGCGGCCGTCGTTCGTCTCGGTGACCTACGGGGCCGGCGGGTCCAACCGCGACCGGGTGGTGGAGATCACCGAGCGGATCGCCACCGACACCACGCTGCTGCCGATGGCCCACCTCACGGCGGTCGGCCACTCGGTCGCCGAGCTGCGGCACGTCGTCGGCCGGCTCGCCGGCGCGGGCGTGCGCAACGTGCTGGCGCTGCGCGGTGACCCGCCCGGCGACCCGTTGGGCGACTGGCGGGCTCACCCGCAGGGCCTGGCGTACGCCGAGGAGCTGGTCCGGCTGGTCAGGGCGCACGGCGACTACTGCGTCGGCGTGGCCGCGTTCCCGGAGAAGCACCCGCGCTCGCCCGATCTCGACTCGGACACCCGTTACTTCGTGGCCAAGTGCCGGGCCGGCGCCGACTTCGCGATCACCCAGATGTTCTTCCGGGCAGAGGACTACCTGCGGATGCGGGACCGGGTGTCGGCGCTCGGGTGCGAGGTGCCGATCATCGCCGGCATCATGCCGATCACCAACGTGCGTGGCATCGAGCGGTCGGCCCAGCTGTCCGGCGCGGCGTTCCCGGCCGAGCTGGCCGCCGAGCTGCACGCGGTCGAGGACGATCCGGCCGCGGTCCGCCGGGTCGGCGTCGAGCATGCGACCAGGCTGTGCGAGCGGCTGCTCGCCGAGGGCGCGCCCGGCCTGCACTTCTACACACTGAACCGGTCGACCGCGACCCGCGAGGTGTACGCGGCGCTCGGCCTCGGCGCCCCCCTGGCCCGCGCCTGAGGTGATCGCGGGGCTGGTCCTCGCGGCCGCCGCGGTCGGGCTGCTGGTCTTCGCCGTGCTCACCGCGCGCCGGCCGGTCGAGCCGATCCCGGACCTGGCCGACTACCTTGCGCGGTGGGCGCCGCTGCACGGCGGCTACGCGCCGGCCCGGGACGGCCTCGCCGGTCGTTGGCTGTCCCTGGCCTATGCGCTGGCCCGCCCGCTCGCCGCCCGCGGCGTGTCGCCGGACGTACTGACGGCCTGGGGTGTCCTCGCCTCGGTGGCGGTGGTGGTGGCAGCGGCGCCGGGCGGGCGGTGGCCGCTGGTCGCCGTCGCGATCGTCGTGCTGGCCGGGCTGCTGGACAACATCGACGGCGCGGTGGCGATCCTGTCCGGCCGCACCACCCGTTGGGGGTTCGTGCTCGACTCGCTGGCAGACCGGCTCTCCGATGCCGCGTACCTGCTCGCGCTGTGGTTTCTCGGTGCGCCGGGACCGGTCTGCGTGGCCGGCGGATCGCTCATGGTCCTGCAGGAGTACGCCCGAGCGCGGGCCGGCAATGCCGGCATGGGCGAGGTCGGCGTGGTCACCGTCTGGGAACGGCCGACCCGGGTCATCCTCACCGCGTTCCTCCTGCTCGCCTGCGGTCTGCTCCCGGCCCACGCCGCACTGCTCGCCACGGCCGGTGCCGCCGCCTGGATCGCACTGGGCGCGGTCGGCCTGACCCAGCTCCTGCTCGTCATCCATCGCCGCCTGGCCTGAACCCGGCTCGCACTGGCACTCGCAGGACTCGACGCAGAGCCGTTCGCACCCGGGACCGCAGTCAGGCGGGGCCGATGAGGCGGTCGACTATGCGGGCCGAGAGGACGACGAGGGGGAGACCGCCGCCGGGATGGGTCGAGCCGCCGACCAGGAACAGCCCGCGCACCGGCGAGCGGTTCGGCGGGCGCAGGAAGGCCGCACGGGCGCCGTTGGACGAGCTGCCGTAGATCGCGCCGCCCGGCGCCCGGGTCGCGCGGGCGAGGTCGGCGGGCGTGATCACGTGCGAGAACAGCAGCCGGTCGGCGACCGGCAGCCCGCGGTGGGCCAGCAGCCCGAGCAACCGGCCGGCGTACGAGCCGCGCAGGGCCGGCGGGTTCCAGTCCACCGCGCCCGGGCCACTGCCGTGCCGGGGCGCGTTGACCAGCACGAACCAGGCCTCGTGCCCCTCCGGGCGGACCGCGGGGTCGTCGGGGACGCTCACGTAGATCGTCGGGTCGGCCACCGGCGCGGCCGGGTCGCCGAAGATCGCGTCGAACTCGTCGTCGTACGCGGCCGGGAACAGCACGTTGTGGTGGGCCAGGTTGGGCGTGCGCCCGCGGACGCCGAGCAGCAGCACGAATGCCGACAACGACGGCGTCGACCGGCGCATCCGGCGCAGCGACGACGGCCGCGGCAGCAGGTCGCGGTAGACGTGGTCGGCGTCGGCGTTGGCGACGACCACGTCCGCCGGAAGCCGGCCGCCGCCGGCGAGCCGCACCCCGCTGACCCGGTCGCCGGCGGTCTCGATACTGGTCACCTCGGTGCCGGTGCGGATCTTCCCGCCCAGCGCGATGACCCGCCGGGCCAGCTCGTCCGCGAGCGTGCCCAGCCCGCCGCGCAGGTACCAGCCACCGAACCGCTGCTCCACGTACGGCACCACGCCGAGCGCTGCCGGCGCGCGGCGCGGGTCCGAGCCGGTGTACGTCGCGTACCGCTCGAACAGCGTGCGCTGCCGCGGGTCGGTCAGGTAGTGCTCACCGAGCCAGCGCAGTGTGCGGCCGGGCGCGATCGTGCGCAGGTCGCCGACGCGGACCGCCTGCCGGGCCAGGTCGCGCACGCCGGCGACCGGCGATTCCAGGAAAGGGCGGCGGACCGCCTCCCAGATCCGCTCGGTGCGCGCGGCCAGCCGGCGCCAGTCCGCGCCGGCCGGCGGCCCGAACGCGGCGTCCATCCGGGCGCTGGTCACGTCAAGGTCGCCGGCCGTGTCCAGCCGGGTGCCGTCGGCGAACCGGTGCCGGATCAGCGGGTCGAGCGGCTGCAGCTCCAGCCCGGCCGGCCAGCGGTCGCCGGTCGCCGCGAACAGGTCGGCGAACACCTCCGGCATGGTCAGCAGCGACGGGCCGGTGTCGAACCGGAAGGTGCCCGCAGCGGTGTGCCGCTCCAGCCGGCCGAGCTTGCCGCCGACCACGTCCGCCTGCTCGCAGACGGTCACCTCGTGGCCGCGGGCGGCGAGTCGGGCGGCGGCGGACAGCCCGCCCACCCCGGCGCCGACCACGACCACCCGGCTCACGGCAGCCGCCGTCCCTTCCAGGTCAGCGTGCCGGCCCGGTGCGCGTGCAGCGAGCGCGCGGTCAGCCAGCCGAGCGTGCCCACCGAGACCGGATGCGCGAGCGCGTCCGGCCAGGCCCGGCCGCCGGTGCGGCGCGCGGTCAGCACCCGTCCGATCACCCCGGCAGCGTATCCGGCTAAACCCGTTTTGGAGCCCAGCAGCGCGCCCAGCGGCGGCACCACGTACCCGAGCGCGAGCAGGCCGACGACGCCGGCCGCACGAGCCGGTGACCCGAACGCCGCCCACAGCGACTTGGTGTAGCCGTCGCGCAGTTCCGGCCAGCCCGCATACATCCGGCAGTCGGCCAGCGCGGTGCCGTCCGCGACCCCGCCGCGACCGCCGGTCCGCTTCACCGCCCGCAGCAGCGCGACGTCCTCGACCACCTCGGCGCGGACCGCGGCGTGCCCGCCGGCCCGGTCGTAGGCGGTCCGGCGGACCGCGAGCAGCTGCCCGTTCGCGGCCGACAGCGACGGCCGCGGCGAGCGCTCGGCCAACCGCAGCGGAAGGAACGTCAGCCAGGACCACTGCAGCAGCGGCTGCACCAGCCGTTCGGCCGCGGTCCCGGCGACCTGCCGCGGGTACGGGCAGACGAGGTCGCGATCGCCCAGCAGCGCCACGGTGGCGGCGATCGCGCCCGGCCGCAGCCGCACGTCGGCGTCGAGGAAGACCAGCACGTCCGCCGCCGGGTCGGCGGCGTCGGCCAGCTGCTGGCAGGCGTGCGGCTTGCCCAGCCAGCCTGGCGGCAGCGGCCGGCCGGTCAGCACCCGGGCGCCGGCGGCCCGGGCGATCCGCGCGGTGCCGTCGGTCGAGCCGTCGTCGAGCACGAGCACCTCGCTCACGCCGTCCTGGGCCAGCGCGGCGGCCAGGCAGTCCGCGGCCGCGGCCGCCTCGTCCCGCATCGGCACCAGCACCGAGACCCGCTCCGGTCCGGGCCCGGCGGTCGGGGCCGGCCGGCGCAGCAGGACCGCGTTGACCGCGGCATGCACGGTGCCGGCGGCTGCCAGTGCCGAGCCGGTCGCGACCAGCACCCGCCCCCAGCGGCTCATCGCGGCGGCCGCCGGCGCAGCGACAGCGCCAGCGGGACGGCCACCGCGCCCATCCCGATCCCGCCCCACAGCGCGGCGGCCGGCAGCCCGAAGAACGCCGCCAGCGCCAGCACCGAGGAGGCGTACGTCCAGAGGTAGAGCGCGTACGGGACGGTGTCCAGTGTGGACGGTCCGGTTCGGACGGTGCGGTGCAGCAGCGCCATCACGACGAGCGCGACCAGCGCCCAGCCGGCGTAGTTGGTCAGCGGCACGGTCGGCACGCCGGGCAGCGCGGGGGAGGGGTCGGACCACCGCCAGTGGCCGGCGTCGACCATCTGCGGGTCGAGGAACAGGTCCCAGGACGCCAGCGCCGCCGACGCGATCGCCACCCGGGCGAGCGGACCGTGGCCGAGCCTGACCCCGACGAGGTACGCCGGCCAGGCCATCATCACCCAGGCAAGCGGGATCACCAGCGGCACGCCGAGGACTGTCGGCCCGAGCGTGCCGGTGTAGGCGTACGAGCCGAACGGGACGCCGGTCGCGACCCCGACCGCCTCGGCCAGCAGGCCGCCACCGCCCGCGACGACGACCAGCGCGGCCGCGGCCCGGACGCCCCGGCTGGTCGCCGCGTGCAGCACCGACGCCGCCGCGAACAGCAGCACGGTCAGCACGGTGAGCCGGTCCCGCGCCGTCCCCTCCGGCGTCAGCGGGTACGCGATCTGTGCGAGCACCACCGCGCCCGCCAGCACGGCGGGCGCCGCGCGTAGCCGTTCCCGCACCACCGCACGGCGCCCGGCGGCGGGGGCGGTGGGTGGGCGGGAACGCTCAGGCATCCGGCGGCAGCGGCATCCGGCGGCCGAGCACGGCGAACGGTCGCGAGTCGCCGGGGAACAGGTGGTGCCGGATCAGATCGACGAACCCGAGCGACCGGTAGAGCCGCCAGGCCCTGGTGTCTCCTTCCGGCGTGGACAGCAGCACCGCCGGCTGCGTCAGCCCGTCGACCAGCGTGCGCAGCAACGCCCGCCCGGCGCCGCGCCCCTGGTACGCCGGGCGCACGTGCAGCTCGGACAGCTCGAACGCGCCGTGCAGCCACTGCTCGGCCACCGCCGCCGGCATCGCGGCCCGGACCTGGTCGTGCCACCACTGGCCCGGCGCGGCCGCGTACCCGTAGCCGAAGCCGAGCAGCTCCCCGGGCACGCCGAGCCCGTCGCCGTCGGCGACGGCGGCGACCGCGCGGAACGCCGGCCGCCTGGTGTGCGCGATCGCGAATCCCGCCCGGTGCTGGCCGGCCTCGGGCGGATACCCCATCGCCTCGGCGTACACCGACATGGCTTCGGTCATCCGCTCGCGGGCCTCGGCGGGCGAGAGTCGCAGCACCTTCATGCCAGCGGGTCCCTGCCGTCGACCGTCCCGTCGGCCGCCTCGACCGCGAAGCGCGCGAACAGCTCCTCCGCGTACCACCGCTCGGGGACGGTGCGCTCGATCACCGCGCTGTGCGCGGCACCGGCGTACGCGAACCCACGCAGCGCGGCCGCCGACTCCCAGACGCTGAACGTGCCCTGCAGCCCGACCGGCGCCTCGCCGATGCCGACCGCGAGCCGCAGTCCCGGCTGCGCGCGCAGGTCCGCCGACACCGGCGGCACCGCCCGCCAGAACGCCCGGGCCCGGGACGGCCGCAGCCTGGCCCGGGTCACCGCCGCCACCGGGCCGCCCGCGCGGCCACCGGCGGGCCGGCCGAACGGTTCCTGCCCGGACCAGCGTCCGCGGGCCCACAGCGGGCGCAGCTCCACCCGCCAGGTCTCCTCGGCCAGCCGGCGCCACCGGGCCGCGACCGCGGACCGCTCGAAGGCCAGCGCCGAGGCCCGGTCGGCCCAGCTGGCCAGCAGTCCCCAGGTGCGCGGGTCGGCGTCGCGGACCCGGAACGAGCCGCCGTCCCCGGTCCCGAGCAGCTTCGCGAACCGCACGCCTGCCGTCCCCCGGACCGCACGCCGGTCGACCCCCATCCGCAGCACGGCTGCGGGCACGGCGAGCCGGGGCACCCGCCACAGGTGCAGCGTGACGAGCTCCGGCCCCGCTTCCCGCATGAGCGTGAGCGTAGGTGGAACCGGGGCGGACCGCTCAGCCGACCTCGGCCGGGGTCCCCGCGGTGATCCGGACCAGCTCGTCGTACGTCGTGGCGAACACCACGTGCGGCACTCCGCCGGAGGCCCAGACCACGTCGTAGTCGGCGAGCACGACGTCGACCAGCGTGCGCAGCGGCGCCGGGTGGCCGACCGGGGCGACGCCGCCGATCGCCTGCCCGGTCGCGGACCGGACGAACTCCGGGCTGGCCCGGCGCAGCTCCTGCACCCCGACCAGCGCGGCGACCTTCGGCGTGTCGACCCGGTGGGCGCCGCTGGTCAGCACCAGCAGCGGCTCGCCGTCCGCGTCGAAGACCAGCGAGTTGGCGATCGCGCCGACCTCGACCCCGAGCGCCGCGGCGGCCAGCGCCGCCGTCCGCACCTCCGCGGCCAGCTCGACCACCTCGCCGGTCGCACCGGCCGCGGCCAGCGCGTCGGCGACCCTCACAACTCCGGCATGCTGCGACTTCGTCACCCGGCCACGGTAGGCGACCGGCGCACCTGGTTTTCCGCCCGCCCCACGGCGATCCCGTGTTCGCTTCGAATCCGGCCGCCCGGCGGCCCGCTGCCCGCCTAGTCCCGGCCGAGCAGTGGTTCGTCGACCGAGCGGACGTCGGCGGCCGGCAGCCCGTCCGGGTGCGTCTCCCGGACCCGGGCGACGACCTCGAGTGCGACCTCTAGGTGCCAGCGCTTCGTGGCGGCGTAGAACTCCTGCGCCGCCTCGGACAGCTTCGGCCGCCCGTGCAGCGGCTTGTCGCTGACCGCGAGCAGGGTCGCGGTCGGCACCCGGTAGCGGAAGCCGTTCGCGGCCACGGTCGCCGACTCCATGTCGACCGCGACCGCGCGGGACAGCCGCATGTCGGCGAGCACGGAGTCCTGCTCGAACTCCCAGTTGCGGTTGGCGGTCGTGTAGACGGTGCCGAGCCGGTAGGGCAGGTCGCGGCGGACCAGCGCGTCGAGCAGGTAGCTGTTGAGCCGGTGGTTCGACGCGACCGGCACCGAGGTCGGCAGCACGTGGTCGAGCACGCCGTCGGCCCGGTGGTACGTCGTGGCCAGCACCAGGTCGCCGATGTCCTGGTGGTTCCGCAGCCCGCCGCAGTGGCCGATCATCAGCATCAGGTCAGGGCGGAGCACGGCGACGTGGTCGGTGATCGTCTTCGCGTTCGACGGGCCGACCCCGATGTCGACCAGCGTGACGCCGTCGCGGCCCGGGCGGGACACGTGCCAGGCCGGCATCTGCCGCCCGGGCGCGGCCGGACCGACCGCGTCCGGGAACGCGTCCCGGAACGCGTCGACGTGCCAGGCGTAGTTGGTGAACAGCACGTACCGCTGGAACGCCTCGGCCGGGGTGCCGGTGTAGTGCGCCAGCCGGTCGATCGACAGCGCCATCCGCTCCGGCCGGAACAAGAACAGCTTCTTCCGCCGCAGGTCCCAGGATCCCTCGTCGAGCGCGTCGAGCATGGCCGGGTCGTCGAGCTCGAGCGCCGGGCGGGACCGGGCGGCCGAGATCCGCGCGCCGGCCGCGGCCAGCCGGCGCAGCTCCCGGTCCAGGTACGGCCGGATCGCGGCCGGGGACGCGAACTCGCCCTCCAGCACCGGGTTGTGTCGCGACCATGGCCGCTCGACGGTCAGCGCCGCGTAGAACCCGGCGGCGTCGGCTGCCTCCAGCTCGTCGCACAGCGCGGCGACGTGCTCGGGGATGTCCGCCGCCTTCTCCTGCGCGAAGTCGATCGTCACCGGCACGCACGCCAGCCTACTGACGCCGCGATCGCGCACCGGCCCGCGTGGCGCTCCTTACACGTGGATCCCGCACTCGGTCTTGGCGAGGCCGGCCCAGCGGCCGGACCGGGGGTCCGCGCCCGGCTCGACCCGGGCCGTGCACGGCTCGCAGCCGATCGACGGGTACCCGTCGGACACGAGCGGGTTGACCAGCACGCCGTGCTCGGCGATGTACGCGTCCACGTCGTCCTGGGTCCAGTACGCCAGCGGGTGCACCTTGACGATCGCGCGCCGCGCGTCCCACGCCACCACCGGCGTGTCCGCCCGGGTCGGCGACTCGTCCCGGCGCACCCCGCTCACCCACGCGGAGAACGGCGCCAGCGCCCGGCCGAGCGGCTCGACCTTCCGCAGCCAGCAGCACCGGTCCGGGTCCCGGTCGTGCAGCCGGGGCATCAGGTCGGCGTCCTGCTCCGCCACCGTCCACAGTGGAAGGATCGTGCGCACGTCGACCGGCAGCGTCGCGGCGACCGCGTCCCGGGTGCCGATCGTCTCGGCGAAGTGGTAGCCGGTGTCGAGGAAGTAGACCGGGACGCCGGGCCGGGCACGGCCGGCGAGGTGGGCGAGCACCGCGTCGGTCATCGACGACGACACGCACAGCCCGTCGCCGAAGGTGTCCGACGCCCAGCGCAGCACGTCGAGCGGCTGTGCGCCGGCCAGGTCCCGCGCCGCCTGCTCGGCGAGCCGCTCGAGCCGGGGCCACTGGTCGTGCGGGGCGCTCATCGCCCCACCTCGGTCCGCTCGGGGACCGGTGCCTGCTTCACCGTGCGCAGCGCGAACGCCCGCCGGCAGGACTCGCACCGCCATTGCCCGTGCGTCTCGCCGTACGGCCGGAGGCTCTCGTCCCCGCAGTACGGGCAGAAGAAGGGCGCGGAGGCGTGGCTCACGACAACCACGCCTCGTCGGCCCGCGCCGCGTACGCGGCGAAGCTCTCGGCGGGCTCCCGGCGCTCCAGGTAGCCGCGCAGCACCCGCTCGACGTAGTCCGCGGCGTTGTCCGCCTCGACCTTGAGCCCGCGGAACTTGCGGCCCAGCGCGGCCTCGGCGCCGAGGTGCCCGCCCAGGTGCACCTGGTAGACCTCGACGTCCTCGCCGTCCGCCCCGCGCGCGACCGAGCCCTTGAACCCGATGTCCGCGACCTGGAACCGGGCGCACGAGTTGGGGCAGCCGTTGACCGTGATGCTCACCGGCTCCGGGAAGTTCGGCATCCGCCGCTCCAGCTCGCGGTAGAGCTCCTGCGCCCGGCCCTTGGTCTCGACGATCGCCAGCTTGCAGAACTCGATCCCGGTGCAGGCGAGCGTGCCTTCCCGGAACGGGCTCGGGTGCACCGGCAGGTCGTCGGCCGCGAGCTCAGCGACCAGCGCGTCCGTCCGGTCGCCCGGGACGTCAAGGATGATCAGCTGCTGCTGGGCGGTGGTGCGGATCCGGCCCCGGCCGTACTCGTCGGCGAGGCCGGCGATCCTGGTCAGCTGGGTGCCCGAGGTGCGCCCCACCCGCACCGCGAAGCCGACCGCGTAGCTGCCGTCGACCTGCTCGGTCAGCCCGGCGTGCCCGCGGGCCCCGTCGTACCGCACCGGCTCCGGGCCGTCCGGCAGCGGCGTGTCCAGGTAGTCCTTCTCCAGCACCTGCCGGAACCGCTCGGTGCCCCAGTCGGCGAGCAGGAACTTCAGCCGCGCGTGCTGGCGGGACCGCCGGTAGCCGTGGTCGCGGAAGACCCCGGTGACCCCGGCCCACACCTCGGCGACCCGGTCCGGCTCGACGAACGCGCCCAGCCGCTGGCCGAACTTCGGGTTGGTGGACAGCCCGCCGCCGACCCACAGGTCGTAGCCGGGCGTGCCGTCCGGTCCGGTCACACCGACGAACGAGACGTCGTTGATCTCGTGGTTGGTGCAGTGGTGCGCGCAGCCGGAGATCGACGACTTGTACTTGCGGGGCAGGTTGGAGAACTCGGGGTCGCCGATGTAGCGGTCGCGCACCTCGCGCAGCGCGGGCGTCGCGTCCAGCACCTCGTCCTTGGCGACGCCGGCCAGCGGGCAGCCGAGGATGACCCGCGGGGTGTCGCCGCAGGCCTCGGTGGTGTCCAGGCCGACCGCCTCGAGCCGGCGCCAGATCTCCGGTACGTCCTCGATCCGGATCCAGTGCAGTTGGATGTTCTGCCGGTCGGTGATGTCCGCCACATCCCGGCCGAACTCGGTCGCGATGGTCGCGATGGTGGACAGCTGCTCGCTACTCAGCGTCCCGCCGTCGATCCGTACGCGAAGCATGAAGTAGGGGTCCTCGAGCTCCTCCGGCTCGAGCACCGCGGTGCGGCCGCCCGGGATGCCCGGCGCGCGCTGGGTGTAGAGCCCGAGCCACCGGAACCGGCCGCGCAGGTCGGCCGGGTCGATGCTGTCGAACCCGGTGTACTGGTAGCGGTCGATGACCCGCTGCCGGGCGTTGAGGCCGTCGTCGTCCCGCTTCACCCGTTCGTTCTGGTTCAGCGGCTCACGGTGGCCGAGGGCCCACTGGCCCTGGCCGCGTTGGGGCGGCATGGACGTCTGGTCCTTCCGGGGGGCAGGCGGCGCGGCGTCGGGGACGCCGCAGGGGCTGTCGTCAGCCCTGACAGACCGCGCTGTCGACCCGGCGGAGGTCGATGTGGCGACGCGACACCAGGAGCACGGAGACCAGGCGCCCGCTGTCACTCACGTGCCCACGGTCGCACATCTCGTCGCGTACGGCCACCGTGCGGTGACTGGGATCATGGGCCGGTGGGCGCGTACCCCCTGCTGCTGGACCTCGGCGGTCGCCGGGCCGTCGTGGTCGGCGGCGGTGCGGTCGCGCTGCGCCGGACCCGCGGGCTGCTGGCGGCGGGCGCGTCCGTCGCGGTGATCGCCCCGGCGGTGCTGCCGGAGCTCGCGGAACTGTCGGAGGTGGCTGTTTCACTCCGGGACTATGCGGACGGCGATCTGGACGGGGCCTGGGTGGTGCACGCCTGCACGGACGATCCCGCCGTGAACGCGGCCGTCGCGGCCGAGGCCGAGCGGCGGCGGATCCCGTGCGTCCGCGCCGACGACGCGGCCGGCGGCTCGGCCCGCACCCCGGCCGTGACCCGCGACGCCGGCCTCGTCGTCGCGGTCGGCTCGGACGCCGGTCCCGACCCGGCGCGGGTGGCGGCGGTCCGGGATGCGGTGGCGCTGCTGCTGGAGACCGGCGAGCTGCCGCTGCGCGCGGGTCGTCCCGCCGCCGGCTCGGTCGCGCTGGTCGGCGGCGGGCCGGGCGACCCGGAGCTGATCACCGTCCGGGGCCGGCGCCTGCTGGCCGAGGCCGACGTGGTCGTCGTCGACCGGCTCGCTCCGCGGGTGCTGCTCGACCGGCTCGACCCGTCCGTCGAGGTCGTCGACGTCGGCAAGGTGCCGCACGGTGCCGGCCCGACCCAGCAGCAGATCAGTGCGCTGCTGGTGGATCGGGCCCGGGCCGGCAAGCGGGTGGTGCGACTCAAGGGCGGCGACCCGTTCGTGCTCGGGCGCGGCGGCGAGGAGGTGGCCGCCTGCGTCCGGGCCGGCGTGCCGGTGACGGTCGTGCCCGGGGTGACCTCGGCGACCGCCGGCCCGGCCGCAGCCGGCATCCCGGTCACCCACCGCGGCGTCGCCGCCGACTTCGCGGTCGTCTCCGGCCACGTCGAGCCGTCGCCGGACCGTGCCCCGGACCGTGCCCCGGGCAGCGCGGTGGGGGAGTCGTCCGGCTCGGTGATCGACTGGCAGGCGCTCGCCGACGGCCCGGCGACCCTGGTGCTGTTGATGGCGCTCGACCGGGTGGGTGCGGCCGCGGCGGAGCTGGTCAAGCGGGGCCGGCCGGGCTCGACCCCGGTGGCCGTCGTCCGGCGGGCGACGCTGCCGGACCAGCAGGTGCTCGTGGCGACGCTGGAGACGGTCGCGGCGGCGGTCGCCGACGCAGGTCTGCGCCCGCCCGCGGTGGTCGTCGTGGGCGACGTCGTGGGCCTGCGCGACCGGCTCTGGGCCGGCTCGCCGCCGTCCTGATTCGGGCTCTGACCTGCACGTTCGAATCTGTTCGAAGATCTTGGCGCGACACGCCGCAGTCCCGTTGCGGACCGGCCGGATCACTGGATAGTCTCGTCGTGTTCGAACACCAGTTCGAACACGCTCCCGTCGGGCGGTGCGGCCCTCGACCCCCGCACCGCCCGGCGGGTAGCCCGGTCGTCCGTCCCGTTCGCCCAGCTCGCCGTCGTCGGAGGAGATCACCAGATGCGTTCGGTCCATACGGTCCTCGAGGAGCAGGTCGAGGTCGCGCGTACGGCCGGCGACCCCGAGATGTTCCTGCTCCGGGGCCGGCTCTACGCGGTGCGCTCGGTGCTGGCCCGCTGGCGCGAGCCCGGCGGCTGGCGCTGGTCCGGACCCGGCCGGACCGCCGGGCCGGCCGCGGCCGGCGCCGGTTCCGGCGCGATGGCGGTGATCCACTCCGTCCCCGTCGAGTTGGCCGAGCGCGAGCTGTGGCGGGTCGAGGCGGCCGCCGGGATGTCCGCCCGGGTCGAGGTGTTCGACCTGTGCCGGGACGTGGCGGCCGGTCCGCCGCGGTGGACCGCGACGCTGGTGGAGGAGTGAGGGAGATGACCCCGACCGTGCGGCGGCTCGGCCCGTCCCGGGTGCCGTCGCAGCTGCTGCCGTCCGCGCTCGGCCTGCTCGACCAGGCCCGGCGCGGGCTGCAGGAGGCCGCGACGCTCACCCTGCCCGCCGAGCGCTACGCGACCGCCCACCTGGCCGCGCTGCGCGGCGCCGCCGCGGTGCTCGCGGCCAGGACCCGCCCGACCGACCCGCGGCTGCGGCGGCGCCGGCCGACCAGCGCGTGGGTGCTGCTGACCGAGGTGGCCCCGGAGCTGGGGGAGTGGGCGGCGTTCTTCGCCGCCGGCGCGGCCAAGCGGGCCGCCGCCGAGGCCGGCGTGACCAGGGCGGTGACCGGCCGGGAGGCCGACGACCTACTGCGCGACGCGGCCACGTTCCTGGCGCTGGTGGAGACCACGCTCGGCCTGGTGCCGACCATGCCCGTCGGCGTGCCGCGAGCCGGCTGACCCGGTGGCTCGGCTGCGACCGGCTCTCTCGCCTACGCTCGCCTGGCTGAGCGTCGGGAGGTGGGCCCGGAGATGGGCGCGGAGACAGTCAGGTCGCGAGGCTTCGCCCGGGGCGGGGTCGTGTGGTCGGTGCTCGGCGAGGAGCTCGATCGCCGGTCGGCGGCCGGTGCCGCCGGGCTGGACGTACTCGACCTGGGCGGCGGCAGTGGAGTGTCGGCGGTGCCGCTGGCCGAGCTGGGACACCGAGTGACGGTGCTCGACGTCAGCGCCGACGCGCTGGCAACGCTGCACCGGCGGGCCGAGGAGGCCGGGGTGGCCCAGCGGGTCACCCCGCTGCAGGGAGAGGTCGAGCGGCTGCCCGCCGCGGTGACGCCGGGCTCGTACGACCTGGTGCTCTGCCACGGGCTGCTCGAGGTGGTGGACTCGCCGGCCGAGACGCTGGCCGCGGTGGCCAGCGCTCTGCGCCCGGGCGGCTGCGCCAGCGTGCTGGCGGCCGGGCGGGCGGCGGCGGTGCTGGCCCGGGCGCTCGGCGGCCGGCTGGCCGACGCGATCCGGCTGGCCACCGACCCGGACGGGCGGTCCGGGCCGGCCGACCCGATGCTGCGCCGGTTCGACGCGACCGAGCTCGCCGAGCTGGTCACCGCGGCCGGGCTGCGGGTGGAGGAGGTGCACGGGGTCGGCGTGGTGGCCGACCTGGTGCCGGGCGCGATGCTGGAGGGCCAGCCCGGGGCGATCGAGTCGCTGCGGGAGCTGGAAGCCGCGGTCGCCGGCCGCTCGCCGTACCGGGACGTGGCGGCGCAGCTGCACCTGCTGGCCCGGCGCTGAGGCCGCTGGTCACCGTGGGTCGCAGCCAGGAGCTTGGCCGGACCGGTCCGCCCGCCGGGCCGCCGGCAGACGACACCGGCTGCCCGATCCTGCACGTCGACATGGACGCCTTCTACGCCAGCGTGGAGCTGCGGCGGCGCCCGGAGCTGCGCGGCCGGCCGGTGATCGTCGGCGGCGGCCGGCGCGGCGTGGTGCTGTCCGCGACGTACGAGGCCAGGGAGTTCGGGGTACGCAGCGCGATGCCGATGGGCCGGGCGGTGCGGATGTGCCCGGAGGCGGTGGTGGTCGCGCCGGACATGCGGCGGTACGCGGTGGCCTCGGCCGGGGTGATGGCGGTGTTCCGCTCGGTGACTCCATTGGTCGAGCCGCTGTCGCTGGACGAGGCGTTCCTGGACGTGACCGGCGCCCGCCGGCGGCTCGGCCGGCCCGGCTGGATCGGCGAGTGGATCCGGGCCCGGATCGCCGACGAGCAGGGCATCACCTGCTCGGTGGGGGTGGCGCCGACGAAGTTCGTGGCCAAGCTGGCCTCGTCCCGGTGCAAGCCGGACGGGCTGCTCGTGGTGCCGGTCGACGGGGTGCGGCAGTTCCTGCACCCGCTGCCGGTCGGCGCGCTCTGGGGCGTCGGCGAGCGGACCGCGGCGCAGCTGGCCGGGCTCGGCCTTCGTACGGTCGGCGACCTGGCCGCGCTGCCACTGCCCGCACTGGCCCGCGCGCTCGGCGACGGCGTGGCCGCCCACCTGCACTCGCTGGCCAACGGGGAGGACCCGCGGCCGGTCGTGCCGGACGAGCCGGACCGCTCGATCGGCGCGGAGGAGACGTTCGAGGCCGACGTCGACGACCACGCGGTGATCCACCGGGAGCTGCTGCGGCTGGCCGAGAAGACCGCTGCCCGGCTGCGGACCGCGGGGCAGGCGGGGCGCACGGTGAGCCTGAAGATCAAGTTCGCCGACTTCACCGCGATCACCCGGGCCCGCACGCTGCCGGCGCCGACCGACGCCGGGCACGAGATCTACGCGACCGCCCGG
The DNA here is from genome assembly GCA_036558285.1 of Mycobacteriales bacterium. GTDB lineage: Bacteria > Actinomycetota > Actinomycetes > Mycobacteriales > CADCTP01 > CADCTP01. The sequence continues at coordinate 40,833 of DATBFW010000051.1, forward strand.
GCCCTCTACGACGGCCTGGAGCTGGACCGGCCGCGGATCCGGCTGGTCGGCGTCCGGGTCGAGGGGATCGCCCCAGCCGGGGAGTCGGCCCGGCAGCTGGAGCTCGGTGCGCGCGACCGCGGCTGGCGGGACGCCGATCGGGCCGTCGACCGCGCGGTCGACCGGTTCGGGACCGGCGCGGTGCGGCCCGCGACGCTGGTCTCACCCGCCACCCAAAATATGGGGGTGGGCGCTCGCGACACGCCCGGAGAAATGCCGGATTCCGGGCGTGTCGAGCGGTCCTGAGACCCGGGTTGACCTGCCGAGGCGCGATCTTGTGCGACATCAGGCCGCAGGGGGCGCCCGCCCACCTTTCCCCGTACGACATCGCCTCGTATCCTCGTGGTGGCGGCCCGATGCGGCCGTCGCCACGTTGTCCCGCGGCGGTCCCCTGCCGTTGCGGTCGCACCTGTTGTCAGGAGGGGCGCCGTGCCGCTCTCGGACCACGAGCAGCGCCTGCTTGAGCAGATCGAGCGCGCGTTGTACGCCGAGGACCCGAAGTTCGCCTCGACGGTCAGCTCGACGGATCTGCGCACGCACGCCCGCCGGCGGATTCGCCGTGCCGTCATCCTGTTGGTCCTCGGCCTCGGTGGACTGCTCGCCGGCGTCATGACGAGCACGATCGCGCTCGGCGTGGCCGGGTTCTGCTTGATGCTGTTCGCCCTCGTGTACGCGGCCTCGCAATACAAGAAGGCCGCCGGGCGCCCCGACCTGCGCGTCGCCGGCACCGACGGGAAGCCGGCTGCTCCCCGCCGCGGCAAGCAGCGGAAGGCGCCGCTCCTGCAGCGCATGGAGGAGCGCTTCCGCCGCCGCTTCGACGACCGCTGACCCACTCCTTCCCCGACGCCCGGCGCTCCCGCGCCGGGCGTCGCGGCTTCTGACCCCTTCCGAACGGCTGAACCCGCCCGCTCGCCGAGGCCGCCGCCC
>DATBFW010000052.1:0-41831 GCA_036558285.1 Mycobacteriales bacterium
CAAGTTCCGGGACGAGCGCGGCCGGGTCATCTACGTCGGCAAGGCGAAGAACCTGCGGCAGCGGCTCAATTCGTACTTCGCCGACGTCGCCTCGCTGCATCCGCGCACCCGCCAGATGGTCATGAGTGCGGGGGCGGTCGAGTGGACGGTGGTGCGCAACGAAGTCGAGGCGCTGCAGCTCGAGTTCAACTGGATCAAGGAGTTCGACCCGCGGTTCAACGTCAAATATCGCGACGACAAGTCCTACCCGTCCCTCGCGGTGACGTTGTACGAGGAGTTCCCGCGGCTGCAGGTGATGCGCGGCGCGAAGCGCAAGGGAGTGCGCTACTTCGGTCCGTACAGCCACGCCTGGGCGATCCGGGAGACACTCGACCTGCTCTTGCGGGTGTTCCCTGCGCGCACGTGCAGCGCAGGCGTGTTCAAGCGCGCCGGGCAGATCGGCCGGCCCTGCCTGCTCGGCTACATCGGCAAGTGCAGCGCGCCGTGCGTCGGCCGGGTCACCGCGGAGGAGCACCGCGCGATCGTCGACGACTTCTGCGACTTCATGGCCGGCAAGACCGACCTGATGATCCGCCGGCTGGAGCGGGAGATGGCGGCGGCGTCGGCCGAGCTTGAGTTCGAGCGGGCGGCCCGGATCCGGGACGACATCGGCGCGCTGCGCCGGGCGATGGAGAAGCAGGCGGTCGTCTTCGGCGACGGCACCGACGCCGACGTGGTCGCGTTCGCCGAGGACGCGCTGGAGGCCGCGGTGCAGGTCTTCCACGTCCGCGGCGGGCGGGTGCGCGGCCAGCGCGGCTGGGTCGTGGACAAGGTCGAGGACGTCACCACCGGCGATCTGGTCGAGCAGTTCTGCCTGCAGGTGTACGGGTCCGACGACGCCGACTCGGTGCCGCGGGAGATCCTGGTGCCGGAGCTGCCGCCGGACCGGGAGGTGCTCGAGCAGCTGCTGCGCGAGCTGCGCGGGGCAAGGGTGACGTTGCGGGTGCCGCAGCGCGGGGACAAGCGGGCGCTGCTGGAGACCGTCGCCCGCAACGCGCAGCAGGCCTTCACCCAGCACAAGCTCAAGCGGGCCACCGACCTGACCGCGCGGTCGCAGGCGCTCGCCGAGCTGCAGGACGCGCTCGGGCTGGGCACCGCGCCGCTGCGGATCGAGTGCTTCGACGTCTCGCACGTGCAGGGCACCAACGTGGTCGCCTCGATGGTGGTGTTCGAGGACGGGCTGCCGCGCAAGTCCGAATACCGCCGGTTCGCGATCCGCGGCGTCGGCGGCACCGGCACGGACACCGTCGAGGGCGGCGACGTGCAGTGGATCCACGAGGCCGTACGCCGGCGGATGGCCCGCTACCTGGACGAGCGGATCGACACCGGCGAGGAGGCCGACGACACCGGGGACGACGAGGGCGACCCGGCCGCGGTGCCGCAGCGGCCGAGCCCGGTCGACCCGGAGACCGGCCGGCCGCGCAAGTTCGCGTACCCGCCGAACCTGCTCGTCGTCGACGGCGGCGCGCCGCAGGTCGCCGCGGCCGCGGCCGCGCTGGCCGAGCTCGGCATCGACGACGTCGCACTGTGCGGGCTGGCCAAGCGGCTGGAGGAGGTCTGGCTGCCCGGCGAGGACCAGCCGGTGATCCTGCCGCGCACCTCCGAGGCGCTGTACCTGCTGCAGCGGGTCCGGGACGAGGCGCACCGGTTCGCGATCACGTACCACCGGCAGAAGCGGTCCCGGGCGATGACCACCTCGGCCCTGGACGGGGTGCCGGGGCTGGGCGAGACCCGGAAGAAGGCGCTTCTGACTCGGTTCGGCTCGCTGAAGCGGCTCCGCGCGGCGTCGGTTGAGGACATCATGGCCGTTCCAGGGGTGGGACGGCGCACCGCGGAGGCGGTCGCCGCCGCGCTGCACCGGGAGGACGCCCAGCCGGGTCCGGCCGTGGACCCCGTCACCGGGGAGGTGCTCGATGGCTGAGTCCGGCCTCGAGGTCGTGGTCGTCTCCGGGCTGTCCGGAGCCGGCCGCAGCACCGCTGCCAAGTGCCTGGAGGACATCGGCTACTACGTCGTGGACAACCTGCCGCCGTCGCTGATCGCGGCGATGGTCGACCTCGGCAGCCACACGTCCGGCGAGGTCACCCGGATCGCGGTGGTGGTCGACGTGCGCAGCCGGGCGTTCTCGGCCGACCTGCGCAGCGTGATCGGCGAGCTGGACGAGCGCGGCTACCGGCCCCGGGTGCTGTTCCTCGAGGCGGCCGACGACGTGCTGGTGCGTCGGTTCGAGAACAACCGCCGCGCCCACCCGCTGCAGGCCGGCGGCCGGCTGGTCGACGGGATCGCGGCCGAGCGGGAGCTGCTGTCCGACCTGCACGCGGTGGCCGACCTGGTCGTCGACACCAGCCGGCTGTCCGTGCACGACCTGCGCCGGCAGCTGGAGGTCGAGTTCAGCGGGGAGGCGCCGCCGGCGCTGCGGGCGACCGTCCTCTCGTTCGGCTTCAAGTACGGGCTGCCGCTGGACGCCGACCTCGTCGCCGACGTGCGGTTCCTGCCCAACCCGCACTGGATCCCGGAGCTGCGTCCGCACACCGGCCAGGACCGAGACGTACGGGACTACGTGCTGTCGCAGGAGGGCGCCGGCCGGTTCCTCGACGTCTACACCGAGCTGCTCCGCCTGGTCGGCGCCGGCTACCAGCGGGAGGGCAAGCGCTACCTGACGCTGGCGATCGGCTGCACCGGCGGCAAGCACCGGTCGGTCGCGATGGCGGAGGAGATCGCCAAGCGGCTCGCCGGCGACGGCGTGCAGACCACGGTCGCGCACCGGGACATCGGGCGTGAGTAGCCGGCCACCGCGGGTGGTCGCGCTCGGCGGTGGGCACGGCCTGGCCGCGTCGCTGGCCGCCCTCCGCCAGCTCACCCCGGACGTCACCGCCGTGGTCACGGTGGCCGACGACGGCGGCTCGTCCGGCCGGCTGCGCCGCGAGCTCGGCGCGCTGCCGCCCGGCGACCTGCGGATGGCGCTGGCCGCGCTGGCCGGCGACGACGACTGGGGCCGCACCTGGGCCGGCGTGCTGCAGCACCGGTTCGGCGGCACCGGCGCGCTGGCCGGCCACCCGGTCGGCAACCTGCTGCTGACCGGGCTGGCCGAGCAGCTCGGCGGGCCGGTGCCGGCGCTGGACACGGTCGCCCGGCTGGTCGGCGCGGTCGGCCGGGTGCTGCCGATGAGCCCGCGGCCGCTGGAGATCGCGGCCGAGGTGAGCGGCCTGGACGACGCCGACCCGCACCAGGTGCACCGGATCCGCGGCCAGGTCGCGGTGGCCACCACGGTCGGCCGGGTCGAGTCGGTGTCGCTGGTGCCATCCGCGCCGCCGGCCTGCCCGGAGGCGGTGGCCGCGGTCGAGGCGGCCGATCTGGTCGTGCTCGGGCCCGGCTCCTGGTTCACCAGCGTGCTGCCGCATCTGCTGGTACCCGACCTGCTGGAGGCGCTGGTCAGCACGCCGGCGCGGCGCGTGGTCGCGCTCAACCTGGCCGCGCAACCGGGCGAGACGGCCGGCTTCTCTCCGCAGCAGCATCTCGAGGTGCTGGCGGCGCACGCGCCGCGACTGCGGGTGGACGCCGTCGTGGCGGACACCGACGCGGTGACCGACGCACATGGTCTGATGTCGGGTGTGTCCGCGCTCGGAGCCCGCCTCGTGCTCGCTCCGGTCGCGGCCGGCGACGGCACCGCGCGGCACGATCCCGGGCGGCTCGCCGCGGCATACGGGACGGTGCTGGAGGAGTTGCCGGCTGTCGTGCAGCAGACGGCCGGAAGTGGGTCCGACGGGGGACGGGAAGCGGGGATGCGCCAGTGGCGATGACGGCGTCGGTGAAGGACGAGCTCAGTCGCTTGTCGGTGACCAAGACCTGCGACCGGCGGGCGGAGATCTCCGCGCTGCTGCGGTTCGCCGGGGGGCTGCACATCGTCGGCGGGCGGGTGGTGGTCGAGGCCGAGCTTGACACCGGCTCGACCGCGCGGCGGCTGCGCCGGGACATCGCCGAGGTCTACGGGCACGCCAGCGAGGTGCAGGTGCTCGCCGGCTCCGGGCTGCGCAAGGGCAACCGCTACATCGTCCGGGTGGTCAAGGACGGCGAGGGCCTGGCCCGGCAGACCGGCCTGCTCGACCAGCGCGGCCGGCCGGTCCGCGGGCTGCCGCCGCAGGTGGTCTCCGGTGGGGTGTGCGACGCGGAGGCCGCCTGGCGGGGCGCGTTCCTGGCGCACGGCTCGCTGACCGAGCCGGGCCGGTCGTCGTCGCTGGAGATCACCTGCCCCGGCCCCGAGGCGGCGCTTGCGCTGGTCGGCGCGGCCCGCCGGATGGGCATCCAGGCCAAGGCGCGCGAGGTGCGCGGGATCGACCGGGTGGTGGTCCGCGACGGCGACGCGATCGGCGCGCTGCTGACCAGGCTCGGCGCGCACGAGAGCGTGCTGGCCTGGGAGGAGCGGCGGATGCGCCGGGAGGTGCGGGCGACCGCCAACCGGCTGGCCAACTTCGACGACGCCAACCTGCGCCGGTCGGCCCGGGCCGCGGTGGCGGCCGGCGCCCGGGTGCAGCGGGCACTGGAGATCCTCGGCGACGACCTGCCCGAACACCTGGCCGAGGCCGGGCGGCTGCGGCTGGAGCACAAGCAGGCCTCGCTGGAGGAGCTCGGCCAGCTCGCCGTACCGCCGATGACCAAGGACGCGGTCGCCGGGCGGATCCGGCGGCTGCTCGCGCTGGCCGACAAGCGGGCTGCCGACCTCGGCGTCCCCGACACCGAGGCCGCCGTCACGCCGGAGATGCTCGCCCCCTGACCGTCCCGTCCGCGGCCCGTCAGGCGTTGGGTTCGCGGAAGACGGGGTCGAGCGGGTCGGGTTTGCTGTCCGGCGGGGGAGGGGGCAGCGTCGTGTCCGCGCCCGGCTCCTCCGCCGGCACCGTCACCCCGGCAGCCCGCAACTTCTCCAGCATCGCCTGCTCGTCGGCGTCCAGCGGCCTGGTGTCGCGATCCTCGTCGCCCGGTTCGCCCTCTTCGCTCTTGGTGTCCATCGCCGAGTCGGGTACGGGTCCCTCAACCATGCCGCTGCCATACCCGATCGCCCCCGCGGCGATGCAGGCCACGGGGTTGTGCACGGGCTCAGGCTCGGTTCGGGCGGGCCTCCGACGCCCGGTAGGGTCGTTGCCGACACACCACCAGCAGGGAGGTCCACCGTGACGGTCCGCGTCGGCGTGAACGGCTTCGGCCGCATCGGCCGCAACTTCTGGCGCGCGGTCGATGCCAGTGACCATGACATCGAGATCGTCGCCGCCAACGACCTCGGTGACGTCAACACGATGGCCCACCTGCTCAAGTACGACTCGGTGCTCGGCCCGCTCCAGCACCACGTGCAGGCCACCGACAGCGGCATCGAGATCGACGGCAAGGAGCTCAAGATCCTGGCCGAGCGCGACCCCGGCGCGCTGCCGTGGGGCGACCTCGGCGTCGACGTGGTGATCGAGTCGACCGGCTTCTTCACCAAGGCCGCCGAGGCCCGCAAGCACGTCGACCAGGGCGGCGCCAAGAAGGTGATCATCTCCGCGCCGGCCACCGGCGAAGACCTCACGATCGTGCTCGGCGCCAACGACTCGATGTACGACGGGTCGCAGACGGTCATCTCCAACGCCTCCTGCACGACCAACTGCCTGGCCCCGCTAGCCAAGGTGCTGCTCGACACGTTCGGCATCGAGCGCGGCCTGATGACCACCGTGCACGCCTACACGGCAGACCAGAACCTGCAGGACGGCCCGCACAAGGACCTGCGCCGGGCCCGTGCCGCGGCCATCAACGTCGTGCCGACCAGCACCGGCGCGGCCAAGGCGATCGGCCTGGTGCTGCCCGAGCTGCGGGGCAAGATGGACGGCTACGCGCTGCGGGTGCCGGTGCCGACCGGCTCGTGCACCGACCTGACCGTGACGCTGTCCCGCGAGTCCAGCGTCGAGGAGGTCAACGCGGCCTACGCGGCGGCCGCCGACGGACCGCTCAAGGGCTATCTGCGCTACACCGAAGACCCGATCGTCTCCACCGACATCGTCACCGACCCGGCCTCCTGCATCTTCGATTCCGGGCTGACCAAGGTCATCGGCGACCAGGCCAAGGTCGTCGGCTGGTACGACAACGAGTGGGGCTACTCCAACCGCCTCGCCGACCTGGTCACGCTGGTCGGCTCGCGGCTGAGCTGAGCCGGCGGCCACTGTGAAGACGCTCGACGACCTGCTTGCCGAGGGGGTCTCGGGGCGCCGGGTGCTGGTCCGGTCCGACCTCAACGTCCCGCTGGACGGCACCCGGATCACCGACGACGGGCGGATCCGGGCCTCGGTGCCGACGATCAGCCGGCTCGCCGACGCCGGCGCCCGGGTGGTCGTGACCGCGCACCTCGGCCGGCCCAAGGGCGCGCCCGACCCGACCTACTCGCTGCAGCCGGTCGCCGACCGGCTCGGCGAGCTGCTCGGCCGGAACGTCGCGTTCGCCACCGACACCGCCGGCGACGGAGCCGCCGCCACCGTCGACACGCTGGCCGACGGCGCCGTGGCGCTGCTGGAGAACGTGCGCTTCGAGCCGGGGGAGACCAGCAAGGACGACGCCGAGCGGGAGGCCTTCGCCCACCGGTTGGCGGCGCTGGTCGGCTCCCGCGGCGCGTACGTGGACGACGCGTTCGGTGCGGTGCACCGCAAGCACGCGAGCGTCTACGACGTGGCCCGCTGCCTCCCGGCGTACGCAGGCGACCTGCTCCTCGGCGAGTTGCGGGTGCTGTCCCGGCTCACCGGCCACGGCGACGAGCTGCGCCGGCCGTACGTGGTGGTCCTCGGCGGCAGCAAGGTCTCCGACAAGCTCGGGGTGATCTCCGCGCTGCTGCCCAAGGTCGACCGGCTGCTGGTCGGCGGCGGGATGTGCTTCACGTTCCTCAAGGCGCGCGGCTTCGAGGTCGGCGGCTCGCTGCTCGAGGACGACCAGGTGGAGAACTGCCGGCGGCTGTTGCGCCGGGACGGCGACCGGATCGACCTGCCGAGCGACGTGGTCGTCGCCGCCGACATCAGCCCGGACGCGCAGGCCCAGGTGGTCGACATCGACCAGATCCCGGCCGGGCAGAAGGGGCTCGACGTCGGGCCGGTGACCGCGGACGCGTTCGGCGGCGCTGTCTCCAATGCGGGCACCGTGTTCTGGAATGGACCGATGGGGGTCTTCGAGGTCGCGCCGTTCGCGGCCGGCACCCGGGCCGTCGCCGAGGCGATCGCGGTGAGCAACGCGTTCAGCGTGGTCGGCGGGGGTGACTCGGCCGCCGCCGTGCGCCAGCTCGGCATCGGCGAGGACCGGTTCGACCACATCTCGACCGGCGGCGGCGCGTCGCTGGAATACCTCGAGGGCCGCACCCTGCCGGGCGTGGCCGTGCTGGAGTCCTGACGTGGCTGCCCGTCCCGCGAAGCCCCGGCGCCGGCCGCTCGTCGCCGGCAACTGGAAGATGCACCTGAGCCACCTCGAGGCGATCGCGCTGGTGCAGAAGATCGCGTTCAGCCTCAAGGAGACCGAGCTGGAGGCGGTCGAGGTCGTCGTGCTGCCGCCGTTCACCTCCGTGCGCAGCGTGCAGACCCTGATCGACGGCGACAAGCTGCTGCTCAGCCACGGCGCGCAGGACCTGTCCCAGCACGACCAGGGCGCCTACACCGGCGACGTGTCCGGGCCGATGCTCGCCAAGCTCGGCTGCACCTACGTGGTGGTCGGCCACTCCGAGCGCCGGCAATACCACCACGAGACCGACGGGATCGTCGCGGCCAAGGTGGTCGCGGCCTACCGCAACGGTGTCACCCCGATCCTCTGCGTCGGCGAGCCGGAGCACGTGCGCGACGCGGGCGGCCACGTCCAGCACTGCTCGGCCCAGCTCGACGCGGCGCTCGCGGACGTGTCGGCCGAGCAGGCGCGGTCGCTCGTGGTCGCGTACGAGCCGGTCTGGGCGATCGGCACCGGTCAGGTCGCGACGCCGGACGACGCCCAGGAGATGGGCGGCGAGCTGCGCACCGTGCTCGCCGAGCACTACTCGGGGGATCTCGCCGACGGGGTGCGGATCCTCTACGGCGGGTCGGTGAAGGCCGCCAACGCGGCCGAGCTGATGATGAAGCCGGACGTGGACGGCGCGCTGGTCGGCGGAGCCAGCATCGACGGCGACGAGTTCGCCGCCATCTGCCGGGCAGCCCTCCCGGACCCCCAGGAGAAGTGAACCCCCGCCCTCGCGCACGAGCCGCCGGCCCCCCGCCGGCCGCTACCCCCACGCCCGCTGCTCCCGCGGGCGGTGGACCGGCGGGCGGTGGACCGCCTGGCGCCGCCCCGCCTGGCGCCGCCGCGCCTGGCGGTGGTGGGCCGTTCGGTGGCGGACGGGCCGTTGGGAAACGGGTCGTTGGGAAACGGGCCGGCGCCGCCTCGCCTTACGGTCGTCGGCCGGCTCGCGCCGGCGATCGGCGCGGGGTGCGGCGGCGGGTGGGGTTCGGGGTGTGGGTGCTGGTCGGGGTGTTGGTGGGTGGGGTGGCGCTGGCGGGGTGCAGCCGCGGCGACCGGGACCCGGCGGTGGACCCGGCGACCGTGCGCGGGCTCGACCTCGGCAGCACCGCGGTCCGCCAGCCGTCGACGAAGCCCGGCGGCACGCTCACCCTCGTCACCGGCGCGGTGGACTCCCTCGACCCGCAGCGGTCCTACTCGCCGGGTGTCTGGAACGTCATGCGCCTCTACACCCGCCAGCTGGTCGCGTTCGCACCGAAGCCCGGCCCGGCCGGCGCCCGCGTCGTCCCCGATCTCGCCACCGCGCCCGGCCGCACCACCGACGGCGGCCGGACCTGGACCTACACCCTGCGCCCCGGCCTGCGCTGGCAGGACGGGCACCCGCTGACCAGCGCGGACGTCAAGTACGGCATCGAGCGGCTGTTCGCCTCCGACCTCATCACCGGCGGCCCCACCTGGGCCGTCCAGCTGCTCGACGACAAGACCACCCCGTACGACGGGCCGTACGCGGACCGCCGCGGCCTGAAAAGCATCGCCACCCCGGACGCGCGCACCATCCGCTTCACGCTGACCAGGCCGTTCGCCGACTGGGACCAGGTGCTGGCGCTGCCGGCCGGCAGCCCGGTCGAACAGCGCGCCGACACCGGCGCCGAGTACGGCGACAAGCCCCTGTCCAGCGGGCCGTACCAGATCGCGTCCGTGGCCGACAACGGCACGATCACCTTCGTCCGCAACCGCTACTGGTCGAAGGCGACCGACCCGGTGCGCACCGCGCTGCCGGACAAGGTGGTGCTGCAGACCGACATCGTCCCGGCCGAGCGGGACCGGCGGGTGCTCTCCGGCGCCGCCGACGCCGATGTCTCCGGCAGCGGCCTGCAGCCGGACGCGGCAACGAAGGTGCTCGCCGACGCGGCGCTCACCGCCCGCACCGACGACCCGAGCACCGGCACGGTGCGGTTCGTCGCGATGCCGTCCGCGGTCGGCGCGCTCGGCGACGTGCACTGCCGCCGCGCCGTGCAGTACGCGCTGGACAAGGCGGCGGTGAAGGATGCCCTCGGCGGCCCGTACGCGGCGGCGCTGGCGACAACCTTGTGGCCGCGGGTGCTGCCGGGCTACCCGGCCGCCGCGCCCTACCCGGTGGGTGTCGGCAACCGGGGCGACCTCGCCGCGGCCAAGCGCGAGCTGGGGCTGTGCGGCAAGCCGGGCGGCTTCAGCACCACGCTGGGGACGGTCAACGACGGCCGCGGCAAGGTTGCCGCCGACGTCGTGGTCCGCTCGCTGGCCAGGGTCGGCATCGTCGCAACGCCGAAGCAATACCCGCGGGGCGCGTTCCTGGCCTCGGTCGCCGGCTCACCGGCGACCGTCAGGGCCGACGGTCTCGGCCTCATCGTCGGCGAGTGGGCGGCCGACTTCCCTTCGCCGTACGCGTTCCTCGACCCGCTGGTGGACGGGCGCAGCGTGCGGAGCTCCGCCAACCCGAACGTGGCCGAGCTGTCCGGCGACGAGGAGGCCATCGACGGCGCCACGGCCACCCTCGACCCGGTCCAGGCGACCGCCTCCTGGCGCCAGGTCGCGGCGACCGCGATGCAGACCGCCGGCTACGCTCCGCTGGTCGAGGACCGGGCCGTGCTCATCGGCAGCGCCCGGTTGCGGAACGCGTACGTCCAGCCCGCGTACCGCGGCTACGATCTCGCATCGCTCGGAGTCGAGTAGGCTGACCTTCTCGGCAACTGAACCCCAACGAAGGACCCCAACCCGGTGATCATCGGCCTGTCGATCCTGCTCATCATCACCAGCGGGCTGCTGGTGGTGCTGATCCTCCTGCACCGCGGCAAGGGCGGCGGCCTCTCGTCGCTGTTCGGCGGATCGGTGTCGTCGTCACTGTCCGGGTCCTCGGTGGTCGAGAAGAACCTTGACCGGCTGACTCTCTTCTGCGGGGCGGTCTGGACCATCTGCATCGTGGGCCTCGGCCTGCTTCTCAAGGCCGGGGGATAGATCCCCTTCCCCAACCCCGGACGCACGTCCGGGGCTTCACCGTTCGTCGAGGAGAGCAGACACAGTGGCTGGTGGCAGCGCCATCCGGGGCAGCAGGGTCGGGGCCGGGCCGATGGGTGAGGCTGAGCGCGGAGAGTCCGCGCCGCGCCGCCGGGTCCCGTTCTGGTGCGCCAACGGGCACGAGACGCGTCCGGCGTTCGCCGAGGACGCCGCGGTCCCGGAGACATGGGACTGCCCGCGCTGCGGCCTGCCGGCCGGGCGCAGCGAGCAGGCGCCGCCGCCGGCGCCGCGCAACGAGCCGTACAAGACCCACCTGGCGTACGTGCGGGAGCGCCGCACCGACGCCGACGGCGAGGCGATCCTCGAGGAGGCGCTGGCCAAGCTGCGGGACCGCCGCGGCCAGTGACGGCCGCCTGGCGGCAGCTGGGTGAGAAGCGGCGGTTGCGCCGGCCGTCCGGCGGCGCCGAGCCGGCGGAGACCCTGCCCGAGGAGATGGCGATCGGGGTCGCGCTGGACGGCGCGGACCTGGCCGAGACCCGGCGCTCGCCGCTGACCCTCGTCGACAGCGTGCTGCGCCGCTGCGACCTGTCTGCGGCGGTGTGGCAGGCCGTCACGATGCGCCAGGTCGAGCTGCTCGACTGCCGGGCGCTCGGCCTGCGGCTGTCGGTCGACCTCGGCCAGGACGTGTACGTGGAGGGCGGCCGGTTCGACTCGGCCACGCTGCGGATCAGCCGGGTCCGCGGGCTGGTCGTCTTCGACGGCTGCACGTTCACCGAGGCGATGATCGGCGGCGACCTGTCTGCGGTGGTCTTCACCAGCTGCACCTTCGAGGGCGCCGAGTTCGCCGCGACCGCGGCCGCCGGCTGCGACCTGCGCGAGTCCCGGCTCGGCGGCGCCCGCGGGCTCGCCACCCTCCGCGGCGCCCGCATCACCGCCGACCAGACCGTCACCATCGCCCCCCGCCTGGCCACCGAGCTCGGCCTCACCGTCGAAGCGGACTGACGCCCGACAGCACGGCTCAGCCGGGCGCCGCCCGCTCCAGGTGTGTGTCCGTCCGGCCACCGGGCGGGAGCTCGGCGGGGACCCGACCGCCCGGCGGGACCCGACCGCCCGGCGGGACCCGGCCGCCCCGGCGGGACCCGGCCACCCGCCGGGGACCCGGCCGCCCGGCTGGGACGCAGCCGCTCGGTCCGGATGCGTCGGTCCGGTCGCATGGCGGGGACGGCCGGGCGGGGGTCAGCCGATGGGGAGGCGGAGCACGGAGGGCGGGAGCTTGGCCGCGGACTCGCGGTCGAGCAGCCAGAGCGTGTGCGCCCGGCCGTGCACGCCAGCCGCCGGCACCTGGATCGCGCCGGCCCCGCCGAGGGCCAGCGCGACGGCCCCCGCCTTCTCCGCGCCGGCCGTCATCAGCCACACGTCGGTCGCCGCGGCGATCGCCGGGAAGGTCAGCGTGAGCCGGGTCGGCGGCGGCTTCGGGCAGCCGCGCACCGCCACCACCGAGCGGCTCTCGTACGCGGCCGGCGACTCGGGGAAGATCGACGCGACGTGCCCCTCCTCGCCGACGCCGAGCATGAGCACGTCGAAACGCGGCACCGGGCCGTGGTCTTCCGGCCGGGTCGCCTTGGCCAGCTCGGCCGCGTACGCGGCGGCGGCCGCCTCCGGGTCACCCGCGTACTGACCGTCCGCGGCCGGGAACGGGTGCACCCGCGCCGGGTCCACCGCCACCGACGACAGCAGCGCGTCCCTGGCCTGCTTGTCGTTGCGCTCGGGGTCGCCGTCGGGCAGCCAGCGCTCGTCGCCCCACCAGATCTCCACCCGGGACCAGTCGACCGCGTCCCGGGCCGGGTTGTCCCGCAGCTCGCGCAGCACGCCACCGCCGACCCGGCCGCCGGTGAGCACGATCGTGGCCACCCCGCGGGCGGCCTGCGCGTCCACCAGCCGGGTCACCAGCCGCGCGGCCGCGGCCTTGGCCAGCAGGTCCGCGGTGGCGTGCACGACGATGTCGGTGCTCATGCCCGCTCCTGTTCCGCCGGCGGGCCCGGCGCGCCCTCGGGTGTCGGGCCGGGAGTCGCGTCGCGCTCCACGGCCAGTTTCGCCCGCGCCCCCTCGGCCGCCGTGGTCGAGGCCGCCTCGTCGGCGGCCGCCGACGAGGCGACCGCGGCCGGCGACTCGGTCGACGAGTGCGCCGCGACCGGCTGGCCGTCGGCCTGCATCGGGTCCACCCAGATCAGCGTCCGCGGCTCGTCCGCCCGCTCGGTCAGCCCGGGTATGCCGGTGGCCACCCCGAGCGCCTCCGCGTACGGCTGGTCGGCGTCGAGCCGGCGTACCTCCTCGGCGAGCAGGTCGCCGAGGTCGCGCTCGGGCAGCGCGACGTCGCTGTCCGGCTGCTCGGTGCGGGACAGCACGACCGAGCCGGCGTCCCTGCGGGTCAGCTCGACGAGGCCGCCGTCGACCAGCTCCACCCGGACGCTGGCCACGCCGATCCCGCCGACCCCGAGGGCTCGCCCGCCGGCCTGCTCGACCGGCACCTCGCAGCCCAGCCGGGCCGACAGCCAGCCGGCCAACAGCAGCGTCGCCGGGTCGTCCTGCCGGCCGACCAGGGTCGCCGCCTTCGCCGGAGCCCGCACGGTGTCGAACGCGGAGGCCAGCTCGGCCCGCCACGGCGTGGTCCTGGTCCAGGCCAGGTCGGTGTCACCGGGCCGGTAGTCCTCGGCCCGCTGCCGCAGCGCGGCCGCCGGGTCCTCGGCCCGCAGCACGTCGGTGACCCGCCGGTCGGCCGACACCCCGAGCGGGTCGTGCGCGATGAGGTCGGGCGGCGCGCCGTACCACCAGGTGACGACCGGAGCGTCCGGCGCCAGCAGCGGCAGCACGACCGACTCGGCGTGCAGCGACAGCCGGCCGTACATCCGCATGACCACCGCCTCGCCGGGGCCGAGCCGGCCGCCGACCAGGACCTCCGCGTCCAGCCGCGGGATCGGCGCCTCCACCTGGCGCCGGATCACGATCAGCAGCCGGCACGGGTGCCGGGAGGCCGCGGTGGTCGCCGCGGCCTCCGCCTCGTGCACGTCCCGCTCGTCGACGACGACGACCAGCGTCAGCGCCAGGCCGGACATCACCGCGCCGCCGGAGCGCCGCTCGGCGGCGAGTGCCGTGACGACCGCGGTGCCCGTGGTGTCCCACAGGGTGGTCATGGCCTCCTCCAGGTGCGCCCCTCGCGCGCGAGCATCTCGTCGGCCTCCTTGGGTCCCCACTCACCGGCCCGGTAGAACGCCGGTTCCTTGCCGGCCCAGAAGTCCTCCAGCGGGTCGACCACCCGCCAGGACGCCTCCACCTCGGCCGCCTGCGGGAACAGCGTCGCGTCGCCGAGCAGCACGTCGAGGATGAGCCGCTCGTACGCCTCCGGCGAGGACTCGGTGAACGACTGCCCGTACAGGAAGTCCATCGCGACGTCCCGGACCTCCATCTGCGAGCCGGGCACCTTGGACCCGAACTTCAGCGTCACGCCCTCGTCCGGCTGCACCCGGATCACCAGCTGGTTGCTGCCCAGCTCCTCGGTGTCGGTCTTGGAGAACGGCAGGTGCGGCGCCTTCTTGAAGATGATCGAGATCTCGGTGACCCGGCGCGGCAGCCGCTTGCCGGTGCGCAGGTAGAACGGCACGCCGGCCCAGCGGCGGGTCTCCACGCCGAGCCGGACCGCCGCGTACGTCTCGGTCCTCGAGTCGGACGGGACGTCCTTCTCCTGCCGGTAGCCGGCGACCCGCTCGCCGGCCAGCCAGCCCTGCGTGTACTGGCCGCGGATCGCGCCCTCCGCCAGCGGGTCGGGCAGCGTGATCGCCCGCAGCACCTTGAGCTTCTCGGTCCGGATCGCGTCCGCGGTGAACTCGACCGGCTCCTCCATGCCGACCAGCGCGAGCAGCTGCAGCACGTGGTTCTGCAACACGTCGCGGGCGGCGCCGGTCTGGTCGTAGAAGCCGGCCCTGGTGCCGATGCCGACGTCCTCGGCCATGGTGATCTGCACCGAGTCGACGAAGTTGGAGTTCCACACCGGCTCGAACAGCTGGTTCGCGAACCGCAGGGCGAGAATGTTCTGGACCGTCTCCTTGCCGAGGTAGTGGTCGATCCGGAACACGTCCTGCGGCGTGAACACGTCGTCGACGAGGTCGTTGAGCTCGCGCGAGGACTCGAGGTCGTAGCCGAACGGCTTCTCCACCACAACCCGGCGCCAGCCGCCGGACTTGCCGTTGTCGGACATCCCGGTGCGCTGCAGCTGCTTGAGCACGACCGGGAACGCCGAGGGCGGGATGGACAGGTAGAACGCCGCGTTGCCCTTGATCCCGTGCGAGTCGCGCATCTCGTCGATGCAGGTCGACAGCGTGTCGAAGGCGTTGTCGTCGTCGAACGAGCCGGGCACGAACCGGATGTTGCCGGCCAGCCGCGACCACACCTCTTCCCGCCACGGCGTGCGGGCGCCCTTGCGGGCGGCGTCCCGGGACATGTCCTCGAAGTCGCCGTCGTCCCAGTCCCGCCGGGCAAACCCGACCAGCACGAAGTCGGTGGGCAGCAGCCCGCGGCTGTGCAGGTCGTAGACGGCCGGCAGCAGCTTCTTGCGGGCCAGGTCGCCGGTGATGCCGAAGACGACCAGCGCGCACGGCTCCGGCACCCGGGGCAGCCGGCGGTCCCGCGGGTCGCGCAGCGGGTTCGGCCGGCGCTCCTCGCCGAGGATCGGGTCTGTCACGGTGTGGCCTCCAGCAACTGTCCGAGACCGGCGGCGCGGTCGGTCAGATGCAGGTGTAGCAGCGCCCGGCCGCGCTGGGCGAGTGTCTGCCGGTCATCGGCAGCCCGCGTCGCCCGCGGGCCGAGGGGGCCGAGCGGGCCGAGCGGGCCGACCCGGCCGAGCGGGCCGAGCCGGCCGAGCCGGCCGACCCGGCCGACCCGGCCGAGCGGGCCGAGCGGGCCGACCCGGCCGACCCGGCCGACCCGGCCGACCCGGATCGTCGCCGCCGGCTCGGCATCCCGCGGCGTCGGGTCACCGGCGGCGGGCCCCCCTGCCGGCCCCGCGGCGCCGGCCCGCGCCACGAGCTCCGGCCCGGCCGCCGCCGGTCTCCCGCCGGCGGCGGCCGGGACGGACAGCTCCGTCATCAGGCCGATCCGTCCCCGGCGGCCTTCAGCGAGTCGGCGACCTGGTTGGACATCTCGGCGAACGAGTCCTCGAACTTCTTCACGCCCTCGTCCTCGAGGGTCTGTACGACGTCGTCGTAGTCGACGCCGACCGCGGCCAGCCGCTGCTCGATCTGGTGGGCCTGCTCGTACATGGTGGTGACGGTGTCGCCGCGGAGCTGGCCGTGGTCGGCGACCGCATCCAAGGTGGCCTCCGGCATCGTGTTGACCACTCCCGGTGCGACCAGCTCGATCACGTACCGGGTGTCCTCGTACGCGGGGTCCTTCACGCCGGTCGAGGCCCACAGCGGCCGCTGCGGCTTGGCCCCGGCGGCCGCGAGCGTCTTCCACCGGTCGCCGGCGAAGACCTTCTCGTACCGCTCGTACGCGAGCCGGGCGTTGGCGATCGCGGCGGTCCCGCGTAGCGCCTTGGCCTCCTCGCTGCCGATCTTGTCCAGCCGCTGGTCGGTCTCGGTGTCGTTGCGGGAGACGAAGAACGACGCCACCGAGGCCAGCCTGGTCAGGTCGTGGCCGTTGGCCTTGGCCTTCTCCATGCCGGCCAGGAACGCGTCCATCACCTCGTCGTACCGGGCCAGCGAGAAGATCAGCGTGACGTTCACGCTGATGCCGAGCGCGAGCGTGTCGGTGATCGCCGGGATGCCCTCCCGGGTGGCCGGGATCTTGATGAACAGGTTGGGCCGGTCGACCAGCCACCACAGCGCCTTGGCCTCGGCCACGGTCGTGGGGGTGTCGTGGGCCAGGCGCGGGTCGACCTCGATCGACACCCGGCCGTCGAGGCCGTCGGTCCGGTCGTAGACCGGCCGCAGCACGTCGCAGGCCCAGCGGACGTCGTGGGTGGTCAGCTCGTGCACCGCCTCGCCCACGTCGGCCTTGCGCAGCGCCAGCTCGGCGAGCTGCTCGTCGTACGCGTCGCCCTGCGCCATCGCCTTCTGGAAGATCGTCGGGTTGGTCGTCACCCCGACCACGTGCTTCTCGTCGATGAGCCGCTGCAGGTTGCCGGTGCGCAGCCGCTCCCGGGACAGGTCGTCGAGCCAGACCGCCACCCCGGCGGCGGAGAGGTCGGCGAGCGTGTCGCTCATAGGGTCCTCCTCAGTTTCCGGTGGTGGTGCCGGTGACCCGGCCCGCCCTCTCGAGGCTGGCGTGGGCCGCGGCCACCACGTGGTCCGGCGTGAAGCCGAACTGCTCGAACAGCGTGGTGTAGGCGGCGCTCGCGCCGAAGTGCTCGATGCTGACGGACTCGCCGGCGTCGCCGATCAGGTCGCGCCAGCCCATCGCGACCGCAGCCTCGACGCTCACCCGGGCCTTCACGCCCGTCGGCAGCACCGCCTGCTGGTACGCGACGTCCTGCTCGAAGAACCACTCCCGGCACGGCATGGACACCACACGAGTAGCAACGCCGTCCGCTTCCAGCCGCTTCCGCGCCTCGACCGCGAGCCAGACCTCCGACCCGGTGGCGATGATGATCACCTCCGGCGTCGGCTTCGCGGCCGCCTCGGCCAGCACGTACGCGCCGCGGGCGGTGCCGGACACCGCGCCGGTGGTGCCGTCCGGCGAGTCGGGGGAGCGGTCGAAGGTCGGCACGTTCTGCCGGGTGAGGCACAGCCCGGCCGGCCGGTCGGTGTGCTCGAGGACCGTCTTCCAGGCCACCACGGTCTCGTTGGCGTCGGCAGGGCGGACCACGTCGAGCCCCGGGATCGCGCGCAGCGCCGCCAGGTGCTCGATCGGCTGGTGGGTCGGGCCGTCCTCGCCGAGCCCGATCGAGTCGTGCGTCCACACGTACGTGACGGGCAGCTGCATCAGCGCCGCCAGCCGGACGGCCGGGCGCATGTAGTCGCTGAAGACCAGGAACGTGCCGCCGTACACGCGGGTCAGCCCGTGCAGGGTGATCCCGTTCATGATCGAGCCCATCGCGTGCTCGCGGATGCCGAAGTGCAGCACCCGCCCGTACGGGCCGCCAGGGAACTCCTTGGTCTGGTGCTCGGTCGGGATGAACGACGGCTCGCCCTTGGGCGTCGTGTTGTTGGACTCGGCCAGGTCGGCCGACCCACCCCAGAGCTCCGGCAGCACCGGCACGATCGCGTCCAGGACGTTGCCGGACGCCTTGCGGGTCGCCATGCCCTTCGGGTCGGGGTCGAAGCTCGGCAGCGCCTCCTCCCAGCCGGCCGGCAGCGTCCGGGTCAGCAGCCGGTCGAGCAGCTGCCGGCGCTCCGGCTCGGCCGCCGACCAGGCGTCGAACCGGGGGACCCAGGCCGCGTGCTCGGCCCGGCCGCGGGCGCGCACCTCGCGGGCGTGCGCGAGCAGCTCCGGGTCGACGTCGAAGGTCTTGTCCGGGTCGAGGCCGAGCACCTTCTTGGTCGCCGCGACCTCGTCGACGCCCAGCGCCGCACCGTGCGCCTTGCCGGTGTTCTGCGCGTCCGGCGCCGGCCAGGCGATGATCGTGCGCAGCCGGATGAACGAGGGCCGCTCGGTCTCCGCCTCGGCCGCCTTGATCGCGGCCTCCAGCGCGGCCACGTCCTCGACGTAGGTCCCGTCCGGGCGGCGCCAGTCGATCGTCTGCACGTGCCAGCCGTACGCCTCGTAGCGCAGGCCGACGTCCTCACTGAGCGCGATGTTGGTGTCGTCCTCGATGGAGATCTTGTTGTCGTCGTAGATCACCGTGAGGTTGCCCAGCTTCTGGTGGCCGGCCAGCGAGGACGCCTCGCCGGAGACGCCCTCCTCCATGTCGCCGTCCGACGCGATCGCGAAGATCCGGTGGTCGAAGACGCTCTCGCCGGGCGCCGCGTCGGGGTCGAGCAGGCCGCGCTCGCGCCGGGCGGCCATCGCGAAACCGACCGCGTTGCCGACGCCCTGGCCGAGCGGGCCGGTGGTGGTCTCCACCCCGGCGGTGTGCCCGTGCTCCGGGTGGCCAGGGGTGAGCGAGCCCCACGTCCGCAGGGCCTTGAGGTCGTCGAGCTCCAGCCCATAGCCCGACAGGTAGAGCTGGATGTAGAGGGTCAGGCTGGAGTGGCCCGCCGACAGCACGAACCGGTCGCGGCCCAGCCAGTGGGGGTCGGCCGGGTCGTGCCGCATGATCCGGTGGAACAGCGTGTACGCGACCGGCGCCAGGCTCATCGCCGTGCCCGGGTGGCCGTTGCCGGTCTTCTGCACCGCGTCCATCGCCAGCGCGCGGATCATGTCGACGATGCGGGTGTCCTCGTCGGTCCAGCCCTCCGGGTATGCCGGTGGGCGCGCTTCCGCGGGCTTGGCCGGCGCCGGCTCGGGCGCCTGCTCGACGGGCTCGGCGGCGTCGGCCCCCGGGGCCGGCTGCTCGGAACTGTCGTTCACGCGGATGCTCCTCTGCGGACGGGCCGGGCCCTGCCGGCCCTCGTCGTCGGGCTGGTCCTGCGGGCGGCAGAGCCGAAAATCTTGATCACTGCGAGCGTAGTCCTGCACCGCCCGACGCACCCCCGCGACGGACGGACCGTCGCGCGCAGTTCGCCGGCCGGCCGCCCTGCTGCCCGGCACGTACCCGGCCGGGCGGGGTCCGATACCCCTCAGGCCGAGGTACGGCACCGCGGTGCGTACAGTGCTTCGCGTGACGCAGGTGTTGCCGGGGGCGCGGGGAACCACTGGGCGTCCACCAGCGCCGCCTGCTGCGCCGGTTCCCATCGACGTCCCCGCCGAGCGGGCCGCGCGCCGCAGCCGCGGGCTGGCGGTGCTGCGCGCGTACCTGGCGCTGACCAAGCCGCGCATCGTCGAGTTGCTGCTGGTCACGACGCTGCCGGCGATGATCCTCGCGGCCGGCGGGCTGCCCCCGCTTGGCACCGTGCTGGCCACGATGATCGGCGGCTCGCTGGCCGCGGGCAGCGCCAACGCGCTGAACTGCTACCTCGACCGGGACATCGACGCGGTGATGCGGCGCACGGTGGCCCGCCCGCTGGCCCGGCACGCGGTCTCGCCCCGGGCCGCGCTGGTCTTCGGCATCGCGCTCGGCGCGGTCTCGATCGCGATCATGCTCAGCACCGGTTGGCTGCCGGCCGCGCTGACCGCCGTCGCCATCCTGTTCTACGTCCTGGTCTACACGCTGGTGCTCAAGCGCCGGACCGCGCAGAACATCGTCTGGGGCGGCGCCGCCGGCTGCATGCCGGTGCTCATCGGCTGGGCCGCGGTGACCGGCACGCTGGCCTGGGCGCCGGTGGTGTTGTTCGGCATAGTGTTCTTCTGGACCCCGCCCCACTTCTGGGCACTCGCCATGCGGTTCAAGGACGACTACGCCCGGGCCGGGGTGCCGATGCTGCCGGTGGTGGCCACGCCGGTGCAGGTGGCCCGCCGGATCGTCGGCTACACCTGGCTCACCGTCGTGACCTCGCTGGTGCTGTGGCCGCTGGCGACCTCCTGGGTGTACGGGGTGGTCGCGGTGGGCGCGGGCGCCTGGTTCCTGGTCGCCGCGCACCGTCTGCTGGCGCGGGTCACGCGGGGCGCGCCGGCCAGGACGCTGCCGCTGTTCCACCTCTCCAACTCCTACCTGGCGATCCTGTTCGTCGGGGTGGCCGTCGACGCCCTGGTGCGCTGAGCGTGCGCGGGCTCGGGAAGGCGGGCCCCGCCCGCCGGGTGCCGCGGATCGCACTGGCCACCTGCCGGCAGCTGCCGGCCGGGGACGAGGACTCCGGGCCGCTGCTGGCCGCCTGCTCCGCCGCCGGGCTGGACGCCGAGTGGCGGATCTGGGACGACCCGGCCGTCGACTGGGACTCGTACGACCTGGTGGTGATCCGGGCGACGTGGGACTACGCGCCGCGCCGGGACGACTTCGCGGCTTGGGCGGCGAGCGTGCCGCGGCTGGCCAACCCGGCCGACGTGGTCGCCTGGAACACCGACAAGACCTACCTGCGGGAGCTGACCGAGGCCGGCGTGCCGGTGGTGCCGACCGCGTGGCTCGCGCCCGGCGAGCCGGTCGACTGGCCCGGCTGGCCCGACCTCGTGGTCAAGCCGACGGTCAGCGCCGGCGCCCAGGACACCGCCCGGTACGGCCCGGACGGGCACCAGAAGGCCAGGGCGCACGCCGACCGGCTGCTCGCCGCCGGCCGGCCGGTCATGGTCCAGCCGTACCTGTCCGGGGTGGACACCGCGGGCGAGTCGATGCTCGTGCACGTCGGCGGCGGCTACAGCCACGGCTTCCGCAAGGAGGCGATCCTGCGGGCCGGCGAGTCGGCCGAGACCGACGCGTTGTTCCGGCCGGAGGAGGTCGCCGCGCGGCAGCCGACACCGGCCGAGCGGGAGGTGGCCGCGCGGGCGCTGGACGCCGTGCCGGGCGGTCCGGCCCGGCTGCTCTACGCCCGGGTCGACCTGCTGCCGGACGAGGCCGGTCACCCGGTCGTGATCGAGCTCGAGCTCACCGAGCCGTCGCTGTGGCTGTCCTCCGCGCCGGGCGCGGCGGACCGGCTGGCCGGCGCGATCCGCACCGTCGTCCGCCCGTAGCGTCCACGCCGGCTGCGCTCAGGCCGACGCTGTCTCCTGCGCCCGGATCCGCCCGCGCGCGGTCAGCAGCGTGCCGAGCAGCCCGACCGCCAGCGCCACCAGCACGCCGAGGTTCGCGAACGCCCAGGCGCCGTCCTTGCCGCCGAGCCCGAACGGCGCCAGCAGGTAGCCCTGCCAGTCCAGCCAGCCGGCGAAGGTGTTGGTGACCAGCCCCCAGCCGAGCACGGTGCCGAGCACGACCAGCCCGATCGCGTCCCAGCGCACGTCGCCGTACCGGCCGGTGGGGGTGAACAGCTCGGCCTCGGCGTAGTCCCTCTTGCGCAGCGCGATGTCGGACAGCAGCACCCCGCACCAGGCCGCGATCGGCACCCCGAGGGTGATGAGGAAGCCCTGGAACGGCCCGATGAAGTTGTCGGCGGCGAAGACCACGTAGATCGTGCCGATCAGCATGATCACGCCGTCGACGAGCGCGGCGAGGTGTCGCGGGATCCGGATGCCGGCCGCCAGCAGGGACAGCCCGGACGAGTAGATGTCCAGCACCGCGCCGCCCATCAGGCCGAGCACGGCCACGATCGCGAACGGCACCAGGAACCAGGTCGGCAGCACCTCGGCCAGCGCGCCGATCGGGTCGGAGCCGATGTCCTGGGACAGCTGCTGGGACGAGCCGGCCAGCAGCAGGCCGAAGACGATGAGCACGGCCGGCCCGAGCGCGCCGCCGAACGTGGTCCAGCCGAACACGCCGCGGCTGGACGACCGGCGGGGCAGGTAGCGCGAGTAGTCCGCGGCGGCGTTGACCCAGCCCAGCCCGAACCCGGTCATGACGAATACGAGCGCGCCGATGAACGCCTGCGCCGAGCCGGCCGGGATCGAGCTGACCGTGGACCACGAGATGGTGTCGGCGGAGAGGATCACGTACACGACCGTGAGCGCGGCGGTGAGGACGGTGATCCAGGTCTGCAGCCGCATGATGAACTCGAAGCCGAGCACGCCGGCGACGATCGTGATGCCGGCGACGACCACCATCGCGACGATCTTGGTGCCAGTGCCGCCGCCCCAGCCGAGCCGGTCCAGCACGGTCGCGGTGGCCAGGGTGGCCAGGATGACCAGCACGGTCTCCCAGCCGACGGTGAGCAGCCAGGACAGCGCGCTCGGCAGCCGGTTGCCGCGTACCCCGAACGCGGCCCGGGACAGCACCATGGTCGGGGCGGAGCCGCGCTTGCCGGCCAGCGCCACCCAGCCGCAGAGCGCGAACGACACGATCACGCCGACCACCCCGGCGATAGCGCCCTGCCAGAACGACACCCCGAAGCCGAGCACGAAGGCGCCGTACGCGACGCCGAGGACGGAGATGTTGGCGGCGAACCACGGCCAGAACAGGTCGGCCGGCTTGCCCTTGCGCTCGCGCTCGGCGATGACGTTGACGCCGTTGCGCTCGATCGACGCCGCGGTGGCAGTCGCGGTGGGACTGGTCCCGGTGGGGCCGGGCTCGGCGGGGACCTGCTCGGTGTCGGACACGCGCCGATGGTCCCGCAGGGCGGCTCAGCCCGCCACGTACTCGTCGGCGACCGAGGTGACCGGGCCGGGCGCCGGTGCCGGCTGCCGGGTCGAGGTCGCCAGCAGTAGCCGCAGCGCGGCGATCCAGACCAGGCAGGCGCCGAGCAGGTGGAAGCCGACCAGCACCACCGGCAGGCCGGTGAAATACTGCACGAACCCGATCATGCCCTGGGCCAGCTCGACGACCAGCAGCACGGCCGCCGCCCTGGTCGCCGCCGGCGGCGCCTTCGAGCCGCGCAGCCAGAGCAGGGTCGCGACGGTCAGCCCGACCAGCAGCATCACCGCGTCCGCGTGCAGCTGGCTGACCGTCTCGGGATCGAAGCCGGTGCGGGGGACGTCCACGTCGCCGGCGTGCGGCCCGCTGCCGGTGACGACCGTGCCGAGCACGAGCACCGCGGCGGTCACCCCGACCAGCACCCGGATCAGCGTGACCAGGCTCGGGTTGACGATCACCCGGGCCGGCCCCGGCGGCTGGTACGCCCGGGAGGCCATCGTCGTGGTGATCGCCAGGATGACCATGGACAGCAGGAAGTGCGCGGCGACCGTCCACGGGTTCAGCCCGGTGAGCACCGTGATGCCGCCGAGCACGGCCTGCGCGGGGATGCCGACGAGCGCGGCGACCGCGAGCCGGGTGAGGTCACGGCGGTCCGAGCGCAGCACCGCCAGCAGCGTCGCCAGCACGATCGCGGTCAGCACGAACGTGAGCATCCGGTTGGTGAACTCGATCGCACCGTGCTGCGCGTATTCGGCGGTCGGCACGAGCGAGTCGGACGTGCAGTTCGGCCAGGTCGGGCAGCCGAGTCCGGAGCCGGTCAGCCGGACGACGCCGCCGGTGACGACGATGCCGGCGTTGGCCACCACCGACGCGACCGCCAGCCGGCGGACCAGCACGTCGGAGGCTCGGGGCAGCTGCACCGCCCCAGCGTAGGCGGCGCGGACCCGGCCGGCGCGCCCGCCCTCACGATCCGGTCACGACCGGCGCGGAGCCCGGCCCGGCCGCCCTACCGTGAGCCCGTGCCGGTCGCCCGCCTCCCCGCCCCGCCACCGGCCGCCGCACCGCCCGCCCCCGTACCGGCCGCCCCCGTGCCGGCCGCCCCCGTGCCGGCCGCCGCGGGACCGGCCGCCGCGGGACCGGCCGCCGCGGGCCTGCCGGTCCCGCCGCACCCGGCGCCGGCCGCCGCGGCGCGGTGGGCCGCGGGCGTCCTCGACCGGGTGGCCGGGCCCGCGGCGCGCCCCGGTCCGCCGGTCGCGCCGCCGCCCGCTGCCCCGAGGGTGGCCGACGCCGGAGCGCCGGCGCGCCCGCGGACGGCCGGCGGCGTGCTGCTGCTGCCGCCCTGGCGGCGGGCACCGCTGCTGCCGTTCGGCCAGCCGGCCGTGCTGCTCGCGGTCATCGCCGCGGCCGCGATCCTGGCCTGCGCGGCCGCCTCGGCACCGCTGTTCCTGTCCTCGGCGTCCTCGGCGGCGCTGCAGCGGCTGCTCGGGCAGCAGTGCGCCAGCGCCGGCACGGCCGCGGTCAAGCGGCAGGACGACGCCGGCCAGCTGGCCGGCCTCAACCGCCGGGTGCCGCGGGCGATGACCGGCGCTGGCCTCGCCCCACCGGCGCTGTCCGTGCTGGCCACCAACCTCTACGCGGTCGGCGCCGGAGCCGAGCTCGTGCAGCAGCCGAGCTCGCGGCTGGCCTACCGGGCCGGCGCCGCCGACCACATCACCAAGCTCCCCGGCGCGGTCGGCGGCAGCGGCGTGTGGCTGCCGAAGTACCTCGGTGACCGGCTCGGCGCCCGGCCCGGCGGCACCGTCACGGTCAGCGGCGTCCCGGTCCGGCTGGCCGGCTACTACCGCAACTTCTACGACGAGCAGCTGCCGGCGTTCTGGTGCCAGTACGGCTACCTGGTGCAGGCGAGCGAGACCTCCAACGACGTGCCGTCGCCATGGGTGCTGGCCACCGACCCGGCCACGTTCAGCCGGCTGGTCGGGCCGAGCGACGCCGACTTCGAATGGGTGTCGCCGGTCGACACGGCGGGGGAGACGGTCAGCCGGGCCCGCGACGTCTCCGATCGGCAGACCGCCGCCTACCACGCCGCCGGGCTGCCGGTGCCGCTCGACTTCGCCCGCACCGACGGCGGCACCGGCCAGCTGCCCACCCTCGCCGACCGGGCCGATCTGATCCGCTCCGGGCTGCGCGGCCCGGTGTTGCCGATCGCGCTCGGCGGCACGCTGCTGGCCCTGCTGCTGGTGGGCGCGGCCGGGTCGTACTGGGCGGACCGGCGCTACCGCGAGGTGCGGCTGCTGTCCGCCCGCGGCGTCGGCCCGGGCGCGCTGGCCGGCAAGGCGGTGCTGGAGCTGGCCCTGCCCGCCGTGGTCGGCACCGTGCTCGGTGCGCTGCTGGCCCGCTGGCTGGTCGCCCGGCTCGGGCCGAGCCCGAACCTGGACCCGTCCGCGTTCCGGCAGGCGGCCTTCGTCGTGGTCGCCGGGCTGCTGGCCGGGCTGACCCTGCTCGGCCTGGTCGCGGGGCTGCGCAGCCGCAACGCGACCGAGCGGCCGGTCGGCGCCCGCCGGGCGCGGCTGGCCTGGGTGCCCTGGGAGCTGCTGCTGCTCGCCGGCGCCGCCGGCACGTACGCGGCGCTGCGTGGCAGCGACGCGGTCACCGTGGTGCAGAACGTGGCCCAGGTGAACCTGCTCGTCGTGCTGTTCCCGCTGCTGTTCATCCTCGGCGGGTCGGTGCTCGCGGTACGGCTGCTGACCCTGCTGCTGCCGCTGCTCTCGTCGCGGGCGACCCGGCTGCCCGCGGCCTGGTATCTGGCCGCCCGGCGGCTGTCCGCGGCCCGGCTGGCCGCGGTCGTGCTGCTGGCCGCGGCCGCCGCGCCGGTCGCGATCGCCGTCTACGCGGCCGGACTGACCACCGGCACCCAGCACACGCTCGACGCAAAGGCCAGGGTCTTCACCGGCGCGGCGATCTCGGTCGAGACGACCGGCCAGTTGACCCGCACCGCGCGGACCGACCAGCTCGGCACGATCGTGCGCCGGTACAGCTACGGCACGGTCGGCGGCGACACCAAGGTCGCGTTCATCGCGGTCGACCCGGCCACGCTGCCGGACACGGCGTACTGGCGGGACGAGTTCGCCGGCCGGTCGCTGCCCGACCTGCTCACCGCGCTGGCCGGGCCGGCGGCCGGCGGTCGGCTGCCGGCGATCGTGGTCGACCCGCGGCACGAGCTCGGCCCCACCGCGGACGTCACGCTCGGCACCAGCACCGCGAACGTCGCGACCGCGACGACCGCCTCGCTGTTCCCGGGCCGGCGGCTGCCGGAGCCAATGATCATCGTCGACCGCAACCGGCTCGGCCCGATCGACCCGCACGCCGGCTCGTTCGACGAGCTGTGGACCGACGGACCGGCCGCCGCGGCCGAGGCCGCGGTACGGGCCCAGGACCAGCTGCTGTTCGACACCATCGACCAGGCCCAGGTCTTCGACGCGGCCGACTACCTCGGCATCACCTGGACCTTCGGCTACCTGACCGCGCTGGCCGGGCTGGTCGGCCTGGTCTCGGTCGGCGCGCTGCTGCTGTACGTCGAGACCCGGCAGCGCACCCGGGTCGCCGCGTACGCGCTGGGGCGGCGGATGGGGCTGTCCCGGGCCACCCACCTGCGCTCGCTGCTGGCCGAGCTCGGGCTGCTGCTCGGGCTGGCGTACGCGGTCGGGGTCGCGCTCAGCTGGGTGGCGCTGGAACTGGTGCACGGGATGCTCGACGTCGACCCGATCCGGCCGCCGACGCCGCTGCTGGTGCTGCCGGTCGCCGTGCTGGTGGGCGCCGCGGCCGCGGTCGCTGTGGTGGCCGCCCTGACCGCACTGCACGCCCAGCGGGTCGCCGACCGCACCCCGCCGGCGGAGACGCTGCGCCTGGGCACCTGACCCGGGCAGGCCGCGACCCCCCGACCCGGCAGGGGTCGGGGGGTCGCGTGTCGTGCGTCAGCGGGTCGCGGCGGCGAGCTTGTCCTTCGCCGCGACGAGGCCCTCCTTGGCGGTCTGCGCGCCCTCCCGGGTCGCGGACGCCGCGGTCCGGGCCGCGTCGGCCACCGCCGGCGCGCTCGTACGGCGCTTGCGCTGGGCCTTGGCCGCGGCCTTGTCGGCCTTGCGCAGCGCCCGGCCGGACAGCGCCTGCGCCGAGTCGAGCGCGGAGCCGGCCGACTGCTGGGCCGACCCGAGCGCCTTGCCCGCCGCCCCGAGTGCGGCACCGCCCTTCGCGGCCGCCTTGCCGCTCGTGCGCTCGGCCTTGGCCAACGCCTTGGCGGTCTGCGCCTCGGCCGCGGCGAGCATGGCCGCAGTGCGCCGCTCCGACTTGTCCAGCGCCTTCTGCGCGCGCTTGGACAGGGACGGGGAGCCGCCGCCGACGGCCTTGCCGGCACCGGACGCGACCGCGCCGGCGGCGCCGGTGACCGCGCCGGCCGCACCGGTGACCGCCTCACCGACGGTGCCGGCCGCGTCGCCGACCGCCTCGGCGGCGCCGTGGGCGGCCTTGCCGGCCAGCCAGGGGACGGACGGCCGGCCGCCGGTGTCGAGCGCGGTCATGAGCAGGCCGCCGAGCAGGCTGACGTTCTTGAAGAACTCCACCCGGTCGGACGCCCGCTGGTCGGGGTCGCTGGTCTCCCAGAACCGGTGCCCGGCCAGCGTGGTCGGCACCAGGGTGCCCGCGAGCACCAGTGCCGCCGGACGCGCGAACGGCCCGACGATCAGCCCGAGCCCGCCGACGACCTTGATCGCTCCATCCAGCTTGACCAGCGACTCGGGATCGTTGGGCAGCTGCGGGACGCGATCGGCGATCGGCTTGGCGATCGGCGAGGCGGGCGCAGCCTTGGGCTGCGGGTTGCGGATCTGGTCGATGCCACCACTGATGAAGCTGGCGGCCAGCGCCGCGCGAGCGGCGCGACGAGCAAGACTCATGGTCGGGGCCTCCGATCGACTGACGACTTGCCGACCGGCCTACCCGGCATCACTCCCACTTGAACGTGGCAGCTGCCGCGCAGAGCGTGACGATCGCCCACACCGCCAGCGTGAGCAGCGACTGTACGGGCAGCCCGCCGCCGTCCCGCAGGACGCTGCGGAAGCCCTCCGCGAGCGCCGCGGTCGGCAGGAACTGCAGCACCTCGGCCAGCCCGGCCGGGAACTTCGACAGCGGGAACAGCACCCCGCCGAAGAACAGCAGCAGGAACCAGGTCAGGTTGGCCGCGGCCAGCGTCGCCTCGGCCCGCAGCGTGCCGGCCAGCAGCAGGCCGAGCCCGGCGAACGCGGCCGTGCCGATAACTACGAGCAGCACCGTGGACAGCGCCGCCCCGGCACCGCCGGTCGGCCGCCAGCCCATCGCGAACCCGAGCCCGCCGACGAGGACGAGCTGCAGCAGCTCGATGCACAGCACCGCCCCGGTCTTGCCGAGCAGCAGCACCGACCGGGGCAGGGCGGTGGCGCCGAGCCGCTTGAGCACGCCGTACTTGCGCTCGAAGCCGGTGGCGATGGCCAGGCCGGTGAACGCGGCCGAGGTGACCGCGAGGGCCAGCACGCCCGGCACCACGAAGTCCACCCGCGAGCCGCTGTCGACCTGGATGAACGGCTCGGCCACCAGCACCGCGGTCAGCAGCAGCGGGATCAGCAGGGTCAGCAGCACCTGCTCGCCGTTGCGCAGCGAGAGCCGCAGCTCCATCCGGGCCTGCGCGGCCAGCATCCGACCGGTCGGGGCCGCACCCGGCGCCGGCGCGAACGTGCTCACCGCAGCCCGCGCCCGGTCAGCTCGAGGAACACGTCCTCCAGCGAGCGCCGCCGCACCCGCAGCTCCTCGGCGAGCACGTCCTTGTCGGCGCACCAGGCGGTCACCGCGGCGACCAGCTGCGGGTCGACCGGCCCCGGGACGGTGACGAGGTATTCGCCGCGGCGCGGCTCGGACACCGTCACGCCCCGCGGCAGCGCGCCGGCCAGCGCGACCAGGTCGAGCCCGGGCGGCGCGGTGAAGCGCAGCTGCCCCTCCGTGCCGTGCCGGGTCAGCTCGGCCGGGCTGCCGACCGCGACCGCCCGCCCGCTGTCGACGACCACGACCTGGTCGGCCAACCGCTCGGCCTCCTCCATGTAGTGCGTGGTCAGCACGACGGTGACCCCGTCGGCGCGCAGCTGCCGGACCACGTCCCAGGTCGCGTGCCGGGCCTGCGGGTCGAGGCCAGCGGTCGGCTCGTCCAGGAACACCAGCTCGGGCCGGGCGACCACGGCCATCGCCAGCGACAGCCGCTGCCTCTGGCCGCCGGACAGCCGCTTGTACGCGGTGTTCGCGGCGCCGGTCAGGCCGAGCCGCTCCATCAGCGCACCGGGGTCGAGCGGGTCCACCGCGTACGCCGCGAGCAGCCGGAGCATCTCGCCGGCCTTGGCGCCGGGGTAGCCGCCGCCGCCCTGCAGCATCACGCCGACCCGGGGGCGCAGCCGGCGCGCGTCGGCGACCGGGTCGAGGCCGAGCACCAGGACGGTCCCCGCGTCCGGCCGGCGGTAGCCCTCGCACATCTCGACGGTGGTGGTCTTGCCGGCGCCGTTCGGGCCGAGGATCGCGAGCACCTGTCCGGGGTCGGCGGTCAGCGACAGTCCTGCGACCGCGGTAACGGTGCCGTACCGTTTCTCCAGGTCGCGCACCTCGACCGCCGGATGGTCCACATCTCCCAAGATAGAAGCGTGAGACGCGACACGCGGGTGCGGGGCCGGGTGTGCACTCGGTCGTGGATATAAGTAACATCGACGGTGTGAAATTCACTCGGCCGGCTCCCACGCGGGACGAGGTGGCCCGCCTGCTCCTGGAGCAGGGCCCGGCCACCGCTGCCGCGCTGGGCGAGCGGCTGGGGATCAGCCCGACCGCCGTCCGCCGGCACCTCGACGCGCTCGTCGCCGACGGGCTGGCGACCGACCGCGAGCAGCGGCCGCTGGGCGGTGCCCAGCGCGGGCGCGGCCGGCCACCCCGGGAGTTCCTGCTCACCGCGCAGGGTCGGGGCAGCTTCCCGCACGCGTACGACGACCTGGCCGCGGCGGCGCTGCGGTTCCTGGCCGAGACCGGCGGCGAGCAGGCGGTAGCCGAGTTCGCCGCCCTGCGGGTCGCCACCGTCGAGGAACGGCACGGCCGCGAGGTCCGGGCCGCCGAGGAAAAGGTCGAGGCGCTGGCCGAGGCCCTGACCAGCGAGGGCTACGCTGCGTCGGCCCACAAGGTCGGCTCCGGCGGCCAGCTCTGCCAGCACCACTGCCCGGTCGCGCACGTCGCGGCCGAGTTCCCGCAGCTGTGCGAGGCAGAAACAAAGGCGTTCGAGCGGCTGTTGGGCACCCACGTCCAGCGGCTGGCCACCATCGCCCGCGGCGACGCGGTCTGCACCACCCACATTCCGAGCACGTCCATCGCTTCCGGGAGGACGCGAGCATGACCTTGACCCAAGGCGAGCAGATCGAGCAGCTCTCTCGCTACAAGTTCGGTTGGGCCGACGCCGACGTCGCCGGTGCCTCGGCCCGGCGCGGCCTGTCCGACGAGGTCGTCCGCGACATCTCGGGGAAGAAGAACGAGCCGGAGTGGATGCTCAAGCTGCGGCTGAAGGGCCTGAAGCTGTTCGAGCGCAAGCCGCTGCCCACCTGGGGTGCCGACCTGGCCGACATCGACTTCGACAACATCAAGTACTTCGTCCGTTCGACCGAGAAGCAGGCCGCCAGCTGGGAGGACCTGCCGGACGACATCAAGTCCACGTACGACCGGCTTGGCATCCCGGAGGCGGAGAAGCAGCGGCTGGTCGCCGGTGTGGCCGCGCAGTATGAGTCCGAGGTCGTCTACCACCAGATCCAGAAGGAGCTGGAGGACCAGGGCGTCATCTTCCTGGACACCGACACGGGGCTGAAGGAGCACCCGGAGCTGTTCGGAGAATACTTCGGCTCGGTCATCCCGCCCGGCGACAACAAGTTCGCCTCGCTCAACACCGCGGTCTGGTCCGGCGGCTCGTTCATCTACGTGCCGAAGGGCGTCCACGTCGACATCCCGCTGCAGGCCTACTTCCGGATCAACACCGAGAACATGGGCCAGTTCGAGCGGACGCTGATCATCGTCGACGAGGACGCGTACGTGCACTACGTCGAGGGCTGCACCGCCCCGATCTACTCGTCCGACTCGCTGCACTCCGCGGTGGTCGAGATCATCGTCAAGAAGGGCGGCCGCTGCCGCTACACGACGATCCAGAACTGGTCGAACAACGTCTACAACCTGGTCACCAAGCGCGCGCTGGCGCACGAGGGCGCGACCATGGAGTGGGTCGACGGCAACATCGGCTCCAAGGTGACGATGAAATACCCGGCCGTCTGGATGGTCGGCGAGCACGCCAAGGGTGAGGTGCTCTCGATCGCGTTCTCCGGCGAGGGCCAGCACCAGGACGCCGGCGCGAAGATGGTGCACGCGGCGCCGAACACGTCCTCGACGATCATCTCGAAGTCGGTGGCCCGCGGCGGCGGCCGCACCTCCTACCGGGGGCTGGTGCAGGTCAACGAGGGCGCGCACCACTCCCGCTCGACGGTGAAGTGCGACGCGCTGCTGGTCGACGGCATCAGCCGCTCCGACACCTACCCGTACGTGGACGTCCGCGAGGACGACGTGTCGATGGGGCACGAGGCGACGGTCTCGAAGGTCAGCGAGGAGCAGCTGTTCTACCTGATGAGCCGCGGCCTGACCGAGGACGAGGCGATGGCGATGATCGTGCGCGGCTTCGTCGAGCCGATCGCCCGCGAGCTCCCGATGGAGTACGCGCTCGAGCTCAACCGCCTCATCGAGCTGCAGATGGAAGGGGCCGTCGGCTGATGAGCTCGCCCCACCCGGCACCCGACCAGTCGGGCGCCGAGACCCGGACTGACCCGGGCGAGGTCGACCAGGGCGCCGCCGAGCGGGCGGCTCTCGCGGGCGAGCTGTTCGCCCCCGGCGTCGGCGCGCAGGCCGGCCCGCCGCGCACGCCGGCCAGGGCGACCGCGGTCCAGCCCGGCGCGTCCAGCGCCGGCGGCCACTCGCACGGGCCGGGCGAGCGGCCGAGGGCGGAGCGGTTCACCTCCCGCAACCCGGACGAGTTCGGCGTGCCGACCGGCCGGGAGGAGGTGTGGCGGTTCACCCCGCTGGCCCGGCTGCGTGACCTGCTCGACCCGTTCGAGGCCGACCAGGCGCTGACCGTCGAGACCGACGCTCCCGACCAGGTCGAGGTGCGCGAGGTCGCCGGCGACGCTGACCCGGTCGGCACCGTGCTCGCCCCGGCGGACCGGGTCAGCGCGCTGGCGCTGGAGCGGGTCCGCCGCGCCCACGTGGTGACCGTGCCCAAGGGCACCTCGGTGGCCGAGCCGGTCACGATCACCCTGCGCGGGCAGGGCGAGCGGGCGTACGGACACCTCGTCGTCGACGTCCAGCCCGCCGCCGACGCGGTGGTCGTGCTCGACCACGTCGGCTCGGCCCGGCTGGCCGCCAACGTGGAGCTTCGGGTCGGCGACGGCGCGTCGCTGACGTTCCTGTCCGTGCAGGACTGGGCCGACGACGCCGTGCACGTGGTCGCGCAGGCGGCGGAGCTCGGCCGGGACGCGCGGCTGCGGCACGCGGTCGTCACGTTCGGCGGCGACCTGGTCCGGGTCAGCCCGACCGTACGGTTCACCGCCCCCGGCGGCGACGCCGAGCTGCTCGGGCTGTCGTTCGCCGACGCCGGCCAGCACCAGGAGGCCCGGCTGTACGTCGACCACGCGGTCGACCACTGCCGGTCCCGGGTCACGTACAAGGGCGCGCTGCAGGGCCGGGACGCGCACACGGTCTGGATCGGCGACGTGCGGATCCGGCCGGAGGGCGTGGCGACCGACACGTACGAGCTGAACCGCAACCTGCTGCTCACCGACGGCGCCCGCGCCGACTCGGTGCCCAACCTGGAGATCGAGACCGGCGAGGTGACCGGCGCCGGGCACGCCAGCGCGACCGGTCGGTTCGACGACCAGCAGCTGTTCTACCTGATGGCTCGCGGCATCCCGGAGGTCGAGGCGCGCCGGCTGGTGGTCCGCGGCTTCTTCGCCGACGTGATCAACGCGATCGGCGTGCCGGCCGTGGCCGAGCGGCTCACCGCCGCCGTCGAGGCCGAGCTCGCCGGGGTGGGCGCATGACCTGGGAACGGGCCTGCGCGCTCGCCGACGTCCCGGACGGTGCGGCCGTCCGGGTCGAGTTCGGCGACGAGCCGGTGTGCGTGGTGAACACTGACGGCGAGGTGTTCGCGATCCGCGACGTCTGCTCGCACGCGGACGTGCCGCTGTCCGAGGGCGACGTCGAGGGCACCACCGTGGAGTGCTGGCTGCACGGCTCCCGCTTCGACCTGCGCACCGGCAAGCCGACCGGCCTGCCCGCGACCGTTCCCGTTCCCATTTACGACACCAAGATCGAGGGCGACGCCGTCCTCGTCCGACTGGAGAGCTGAGAGACCGTGTCCACCCTGGAGATCCGCGACCTGCACGTGTCGGTGGAGGGCGCGGCCGACGAGATCCTCAAGGGCGTCGACCTGACCATCGAGTCGGGCCAGACGCACGCGATCATGGGCCCGAACGGCTCGGGCAAGTCGACCCTGGCGTACTCGATCGCCGGCCACCCGAAGTACGTGGTGACCCGCGGCAGCGTGCTGCTCGACGGCGAGGACGTGCTGTCGATGACGGTCGACGAGCGGGCCAGGGCCGGCCTGTTCCTGGCCATGCAATACCCGGTGGAGGTGCCGGGCGTGTCGGTGTCCAACTTCCTGCGCACCGCCGCGACCTCGATCCGCGGTGAGGCCCCGAAGCTGCGCACCTGGGTCAAGGAGGTCAACGACTCCATGACCGCGCTGGGCATCGACCGCTCGTTCGCCGAGCGCAGCCTCAACGAGGGCTTCTCCGGCGGCGAGAAGAAGCGGCACGAGATCCTGCAGCTCGGGCTGCTCAAGCCGAAGTTCGCGATCCTCGACGAGACCGACTCCGGCCTCGACATCGACGCGCTGCGGGTCGTCTCCGACGGCATCAACCGGGTCCGCGAGACCGGCGTCGGCACGCTGCTGATCACCCACTACACCCGGATCCTGCGGTACGTGAAGCCGGACTTCGTGCACGTGTTCGTGGCCGGCCGCATCGTCGAGGAGGGTGGCCCGGAGCTGGCCGAGGAGCTGGAGGCATCCGGTTACGAGCGGTTCACCGCGGCGGCAGTGTCGTGAGCTACGACGTCGACCTCGTCCGGAAGGACTTCCCGATCCTCGATCGGCGGGTCCACGACGGGCTGCCGCTGGTCTACCTGGACAGCGCCAACACCTCGCAGAAGCCGCGCCAGGTGCTGGACGCGATCGCCGAGCACTACGAGCGGCACAACGCCAACATCCACCGGGCCCAGCACGTGCTCGCCGAGGAGGCGACCGCGGCGTACGAGCTCGGCCGGGACAAGGTGGCCGGGCTGGTGCACGCGCCGTCCCGGGACGAGGTGATCTTCACCAAGAACGCCTCCGAGGCGCTCAACCTGGTGGCGAACACGATGGCCTGGCGGTCGGCGCTGCAGGTCGGCCCCGGTGACGAGATCGTCATCACCGAGATGGAGCACCACTCGAACATCGTCCCGTGGCAGCTGCTGGCCGAGCGCACCGGCGCGACGCTGCGCTGGTTCGGCATCACCGACGACGGCCGGCTCGATCTGTCCACTGTGGACGACCTGATCACGGATCGGACCAAGGTCGTCTCGCTGGTGCACGTGTCGAACACGCTCGGCACGCTCAACCCGGTCGCCGGGGTCGCCGAGAAGGCGCACGCGGCCGGGGCGGTCGTCGTGGTCGACGGCTCCCAGGCGGTGCCGCAGATCCCGGTCGACGTGGCCGCGCTGGGCGCCGACTTCTACGCGTTCACCGGGCACAAGATGTGCGGCCCGACCGGGATCGGCGTGCTCTGGGGCCGGCGCGAGCTGCTCGACGAGCTGCCGCCGTTCCTCGGCGGCGGCGAGATGATCGAGACGGTCTCGATGACCGGCTCGACGTACGCGCCGATCCCGTACAAGTTCGAGGCCGGGACGATGCCGATCGCGCAGTCGGTGGGGCTCGGCGCGGCGGTCGACTACCTGACGGCGCTCGGGATGGACGCGATCGCCGCGCACGAGCGGGAGATCACCGCGTACGCGCTGGAGCGGCTGCACGACGTGCCGGGGCTGACGATCATCGGCCCTGACACGCCGGTCGACCGCGGCGGCGCGGTGAGCTTCACCCTCGCCGGGATCCACCCGCACGACGTGGCCCAGGTGCTCGACTCGGTCGGGGTCGCGGTGCGGGCAGGGCACCACTGCGCCAAGCCGGTCTGCGACCGGTTCGGAATCCCGGCGACCACCCGAGCGTCGTTCTACCTGTACACGACGCGGGACGAGGTCGACGCCCTGGTCCGCGGTCTGGACGAGGTACGGAAGGTCTTCGGGTGAAACTCGACTCGCTGTACCAGGAGATCATCCTGGACCACTACAAGCACCCGCACCGGCGCGGCCTGCGGGAGCCGTACGACGCCGAGGTCCACCACGTGAACCCGACCTGCGGGGACGAGGTCACGCTGCGGGTCAAGGTGGCCGACGGGGTGGTCGAGGACGTCTCGTACGACGGCGCCGGCTGCTCGATCAGCCAGGCGTCCACGTCCGTGCTCACCGACCTGGTGGTCGGCAAGCCGGTCGAGGAGGCCGTCGCGGTGCAGGAGGAGTTCCTCCGGCTGATGCAGTCCAAGGGCGCGGTCGAGCCGGACGAGGAGGTGCTCGAGGACGCGGTCGCGTTCGCCGGCGTCTCGAAATACCCGTCCCGGGTCAAGTGCGCGCTGCTCGGCTGGATGGCGTGGAAGGACGCGACCGCCCAGGCCGTGGAGCGGGAAGGAGCGAAGACATGACCGAGGCGACGGCCCCGACCGTCGACGACGTCGAGGAGGCCATGCGCGACGTCGTCGACCCCGAGCTCGGCATCAACGTGGTCGACCTCGGCCTCGTCTACGGCGTGCAGGTCGGCCAGGACAGCGTCGTCACCCTCGACATGACGCTGACCTCGGCCGCCTGCCCGCTGACCGACGTGATCGAGGACCAGACCCGGGAGGCGCTGTGCGGCGGCCCGGGCGGCGGCATCGCCGCCGACTTCAAGATCAACTGGGTCTGGATGCCGCCGTGGGGTCCGGACCGCATCACCGACGACGGGCGCGAGCAGCTGCGCGCGCTCGGCTTCAACGTGTGAGCTTGCGTCCGCCTCAGCCGGAGCGCTTGAGCTTGCCGTTGCGCTTGGCGTAGCGCTCGCCGGCGGAGAACAGCCCCATCCCGAGCGGGATGCAGACCGCGCCGATCACCGCGAGCTTGAGCAGGTCGGGCCCCATCGTGCTCAGCCCGTCGCCGTCCAGGATCGCCCGCCGCACGCCGTCCAGCGCGTACGTCGCCGGCGAGATCGCGGAGATCTTCTCCATCCAGGCGGGCAGCACGTCGACCGGGTAGTAGACGCCGGAGACGACCAGCAGGACGCCCTGCGCGACGAACCCGAGCTGCGCGCCCTTCTCCGGCGAGATCAGCGGCAGCACCGCGGTCATCATCCCGATACCGATGAACGAGATGCTCGCGACCAGCAGCACCACGAGCGCGGCCAGGAAGTCCGCGTCCGGCATGCTCAGGTCGAAGAACAGGCCGACCACGAGGAACAGCCCGATGGCCCGGATCAGCCCGTAGAGCACCGAGTACGCGCCCATGCCGGCGAGGTGGGTGAACCGCCCGAGCGGGGCCATGAACGTGTATTCGATGGTCCCTTCCCAGCGCTCCCAGGCCACCGTCTCGGTCATGAACTCGAAGATGATCCCCAGGTACGCCCAGATCACCGCGCCGATGAGCAGGAACGTGGTGGCCCGGGCGACGTCGATGTCGCCGCCGGTGGCCTGCACGCCGTCGGCGATGAAGACGATCGTCAGCGTGTTGGCGATCGTCCAGACGAAGAACGCCAGGTCCCACCAGATGTAGCGGCGGGTCAGGTAGACGTTGCGCTCCACCACGCCGCCGAGCCCGACCAGGTTGTCCCGCACCCGCCGGCGCATCGGGGTGACGGTCATCGCAGCTCCTCGGATCCGACTGCGGCGGTCCGTTCGAACCGCACGCTCCGGCGTCCGCTCACGCGAACACGTCCCGGTCGTCCTCGTCGTCTTCCTCGTCCGCGGTGCCGAGCTCGCGGCCGGTCGCGGCGAGGAACGCCTCCTCCAGGGTCGCCGCGCCGTAGTGCGCGGACATCTCGTCCGGGCGCTCCAGCCGCATCAGCCGGCCGCGCTCGATGATCCCGACCCGGTCGGCGAGCACCTCGGCCTCGGCCATGTCGTGCGTGCAGAGCAGGATCGTGGCGTCGTGCTCGGCCCGGATCTCCCGGACGAAGTCCTGCACCTCGCGCTTGGACCGCGGGTCGAGCCCGGTCGTCGGCTCGTCGAGCAGCAGCAGCACCGGGGAGGTGAGCAGCGCCCTGGCCAGCGCGACCTTCTGCTGCATGCCGCGGGACAGGTTCTCCATCGGCTCGTGCCGGCGGCCCTCCGGGAAGCCGACCCGGCCGAGGATCCGCGGGATCTCGTCGCGGGTCTGCCGGGCGGTCATCCCGTAGAACCGGGCCGCGTAGCCGAGATTCTCGGCCGGCGACATCTTCTTGAAGAAGCTCGCCTCCACCGAGACCCGGTTGACCAGCCGGCGGACCTCGCGCGCGTCCCGCCCGACGTCGAAGCCGAACACCCTGGCCTCGCCGCCGTCGTGGAGCAGCAGCGTGGACAGGATCCGGACCAGCGTGGACTTGCCGGAGCCGTTCTTGCCGAGGATCGCGATCGTCTCGCCGCGCCGGATCGAGAACGTCACGTCGTCGATGGCGGCGACCCGCCGGACCCGGGGGCCTGGCGTGCCACGCCGGGACCGGCGGCGGAACTCCTTGCGCAGGCCGACGACCTCCACCGCCGGTGTCGCGGTGGAGGCGGCCGGGGCCTGGCGGGTCACGCCCGCGGGAAGGGTCACGATCCTCGACCATGACCGGGCCCGGCCCCGGCCGCAACGCAGTTTCGCGGTCGGCTCACTCCGGCCCGGTCACTGACCGGGACGGGCGAACGGCGGCGGGCCGCCGATCATGCTGTACTGCACGTTCGCGATCTGCCAGCGGTCACCCGGCTTGACGAACACGTGCGTCACCCGGAACTGCCCGTCGGAGCGCTGGCCTTGGAACGAGGCCTTCTGGGTGACCGTCGCGATGGTGACCGCGGCGCTGCCGTAGTCCCGCACGATCACGTCGTCCCACGCCACCGACTCTGGGCTGAACCCGCCCTGGTAACGCCCCAGGTATTGGTGGCGGTCGAGGATGAACCCGACCGGGCCGACCACCCGGAAGTCGTCGGTGACCAGGTCGGCGAGCGCCGCGGCGTCGCCGGCGGCCTCGGCCGCGGCCCACTTCTGTCCTGTCGCCATGATGTCGTCCATGCCGGCAACGTTAGACCTCTAACGTTTAGATGTCTACCGATTGTGGGTACGATAGAGCCGTGACGCACCACCAGCCGATCGGGCTCGTGCTGACCCGGACCAGCCGCGCGGTCAGCCGCGCGTTCGACGAGCGGCTCGCGGCGGCCGGCGGCTCGTTGCCGATCTGGCTGATCCTGCTGGCGCTCAAGACGCAGGCCACCCGCAGCCAGAGCGAGCTGGCCGAGGCGGTGGGGATCCGCGGCGCGACGCTGAGCCACCACCTGGACGGGATGGAGGCGGCGGGGCTGGTCACCCGCCGGCGCGACCCGGCCAGCCGGCGCACGTCGGTGGTCGAGATGACCGACGCCGGGACGCAGCTGTTCCTGCGGCTGCGCGAGGCCGCGGTCGCGCACGACAGGCGGCTGCGCGCCGGGCTCTCCGACGAGGACGTCGCCCGCCTCGCCGCCCTCCTCGACACCCTCGCGACCAACGTGAGCCCGCCTGCCTAGGGTGGCGGGGTGGATCTGGGGGAGATGCTGGCGGCGGCCGCGGCGGGGGATCCGCCGCCGGCCGACGGCTCGGTCACCGTGCTTCCGCGCGCGGCCGGCGGCGCGAAGGCCGGCGTGGTCGGCTTCACCGCGCACAACGTCGTCGCCGCGGACGTCGACCCCGACTGGGTGCACTCGATCCTCCCGCCCGGCTCGCTGTCCGCCCCGATGTCGGCCCGCTTCCTGGCCGCGCTCGCCGACCGCGTCGGCGCCGAGCCCGGCGCGTACGACGCGGTGCTGCTGGCGCCGGACCGCCCGGTGCCGCTGCCCGGTCTCGCCCCGGTCACCGACGCCGACTCGCCCCGGCTGCGCCGCGCCGAGCGCTACCGCGTCGGCGTGCTGGCCTGGACGGTCGAGGGCGCGATCCTCATCGTCGGCCGCGGCCTGGCCGGCCGCTGGGAGGTCTCGCTCGAGGTCGACCCCGCGTACCGGGGACGCGGGATCGGCCGCGCCCTCATCGCCGCCGCCCCCGGCCTGGTGCCGCCGGGCGAACCGCTGTGGGCCCAGGTCTCGCCGGCGAACGTGGCTTCGCTGCGGATGTTCCTCGCCGCCGGCTACCGCCCGGTCGCCGCCGAGGTCCTGTTCGCCTAGCGGCAGGTCACGCGATCGCGACGAGCAGCCCGGGGACCGCCACGTCCACCGGCCCGGAGTACGCGGCGCCGGCCGCGGCCCGGGCCGCGACCAGGTCGGTGGTCGGGAACAGGTGGGTGAGCACCAGCCGCCGCACGCCGGCCGCCGCGGCCTGCCGCCCCGCCCCGGCCGCGGTGTTGAGCCCGCTGCGCTGCCGCTCCGGCACGGTGTCCACGAAGGACGCCTCGGCCAGCAGCACATCGGCGCCGCGGGCCAGCTCGACCAGCGCGTCGTCCGCCGCGGCATCACCGGAGTACGCGAGCGCGCCGGCGCCGGCGGTCAGCCGCACGCCGAGGTTCGGCACGAAGTGCGGCAGCCGCGCCGACCGCACCGCGAACGGCCCGATCTGCGTCGTCGCCGCCAGGTCGTGCAGCTCGTACGCGCCGTAGAGCATCGGCGGCGCATCCAGCGCCAGCACCGCGTCCAGCGCCCCCGGCAGCGCGTGCACCGGCAGCACCGGCGCGCCGCCGCCGAGCACCCGCGCCCGCAGCAGCGGGTTGAGGTCGGCGCAGTGGTCCGGATGCCCGTGCGTCACCAGCACCGCGTCGACGTCCCCCGCCGGCAGCACGCCGAGCAGCCGGGGCACCGTCGCGAAGCCGGGGTCGACGAGCAGCCGGAACCCGTCCTGCTCGACCAGGTAGCCGCTGCAGGCCCCGCCCGCCCCCGGCCACGCGCCGCTTCCGCCCAGAACAGTCAGTCGCATGCCCCCATGATCCTCACCCGGCGTGCTTCTCGATCCAGTCGTACACGCCGGTGTAGATCTCCCACTGCGGGCCCTCGCCGAAGATGTTGAGGAAGCCGGCCACCGGGTTGACCTCGAGCACCACGTACCCGTCCCGGGTCGGCAGGATGTCGAGCCCGGCCAGCGTCATGCCCATCGCCCTGGTCGCCCGCAGCGCGAGGTCGGCCAGCTCTGGCGGGGTCTCCAGCCGCTCGAACGACGCCCCCTCCAGCGTCTTGACCCGCCACGACCCGTACGCGGGCAGCTTGAGCATGTCGATCGGGTGCGCCTCGCCGGCGACGGTGATCCGGAACTCGCCGAACTCGGTCGGGTAGTACGGCGTGCACAGCAGCGCGCCGTAGCTGCCCAGCAGCCGCCCGACCAGCTCCACCGCCGCCGGGTCGGCCGGGTCGGTGACCCGCTCGACGTCCATCGCCCGCAGTCCGAACGACGGCTTGACCACGGTCGGCCCCCACTCGGCGACCGCCGCGGCCACGTCCGCCATCGAGGTCGCCGACCGGGTCGGCGGCGCCGGCAGCCCGGCCGCGGCGAGCTTCTGCGCGGTGAGGAACTTGCTGTAGCCGGCGAACCAGACGTCCGCCGGGTCGAACATCCGTGCGCCGAGCACGGCGCTGACCGACTGCAGCCGCTCCAGCCGCTCCTCCCAGCCGGTGAACGGCCGGTGGCGCCAGTCGCCGTAGAGGTTGGCCCGGCAGATCACCGCGTCGAACGAGTCCGCCGGCTCGCCTCCGAGCAGCACCCGCAGGCCCGACGCGGCGGCCGCGTAGGTCACCTCGTCGAGCAGGACGAGGCTGGTGTCGTGGCCGAGCCGGCGGCCGGCCTCGGCCAGGCCGGGGGAGTCCGGGTCCTCGTCGCCGCGGTCCCATCCGAGCACACCTATCTTCACGTGTCCCTCCCCGGTCGTGTACGGGTAGGTCCTACAGGAATTCGAGCTGCAGAGACTATTTTGGTCATGTCTAACCCGATCCGTACACCGCCGGGCCCCGCCGGGTCCGTCCGAGGAGGTCTCCGACCATGTGGGACACCCTGCGACCGCCGCCGGCCGAGGAGCGCGCCGCCTACTACGCCGCCGGGTGGTGGCGGGAGCAGACGTTCCTCGACGACATCGCCCGCAACGCCCGGGAGCGGCCCGACCGCGAGGCGGTGGTCGGCTACACCGGCGACGCCCCCGAACGCACCCTGACCTGGGCGGACTACGCGGCGGGCGTGCAGCGGTGCGCGGCCGCGCTGGTCGAGCTCGGCGTCGGGGCCGGCGACGTGGTCGCCGTCTACCTGCCCAACCGCTGGCTGCTCGGCCCGCTGCTGTTCGCCTGCGCCCGGATCGGTGCAGTGAGCTCGCCGGTGATCCCGGTGCTGGCCGGCCGCGAGCTGGCGCTGGTGCTCGAGGCCAGCCGGGCGACGGTCTGCGTGACCGTGGACGGCTTCGGCGGGGTCGACTACGACCGCCGGCTGGCGGAGGTCGCCCCGGCGACGCTCAAACACCGGGTCGTGGTCGGCGACGCCGCGCGCACCGGCGCGATCGACTTCGACGAGTTCTTCGTCCGCACGCCGTGGGAGCAGCGGCACCCGCTCGACGACATCGCGCCGAGCGGGCCGGACGATCCGGTCCTGCTGCTCTACACCTCCGGCACCACCGGCGCGATGAAGGCGGTCGTGCACAGCCAGAACACGCTGTACGCGGCGGCCCGTACGGTCGCGGAGTCGCAGGGTCTCGGCCCGGACGACGTGATCTCGGTGCCGAACTTC
>DATBFW010000053.1:0-6130 GCA_036558285.1 Mycobacteriales bacterium
GAGATCCTGCGCAACGGCGGCTACGAGAACAACCCCGGCTACATGTTCATCGTCCACCCGCCGCTCGGGAAGTGGCTGGTCGCGGGCGGGATCACGGTGTTCGGCGACAACTCGGTCGGCTGGCGGGTGCCGGCCGCGATCGCCGGCACGCTGTGCGTGGCGATCCTGATCCGGGTCACCCGGCGGATGACCCGCTCCACCCTGCTCGGCGCCGCGGCCGGCATCCTGCTCGCCGCGGACGGGCTCTCGATCGTGCAGAGCCGGTTCGCACTGCTCGACATCTTCCTGGCCGTGTTCGTGCTGGCCGGGTTCGCCTGCCTGGTGGTCGACCGGGACGTGGTCCGCGACCGGCTGGACGTGATCGGCCGGTACGGCGGGCGGATCGGGTTCCGGGGCTGGCGGCTGGCCGGCGGCGTGCTGCTCGGGCTGTCCTGCGGGGTGAAGTGGAGCGGGATCTGGTTCCTGATCGGCTTCGGGCTGCTGTCGGTGCTCTGGGACCTCGGCGCCCGCCGGGCGGCCGGGATGTCGCGGCCGTGGCAGGGCACCGCGCTGCGCGACCTGCCCGGCGCGGCCGGGTCGTTCGTGCTCGCCCCGGTCGCCGCATATCTGATGAGCTGGTCTGGCTGGTTCCTCGGGGAGAACTCCTACGACCGGCACTGGGCGGACACGCACACGGGCTACTGGTCCTGGCTGCCCGGGCCGATCCGCTCGCTGCTCAACTACCACGCCCAGATGTGGGACTTCCACAGCACGCTGCGGACCCCGCACACGTACCAGTCCTCGCCGTGGGGGTGGCTGGTCGACGGCCGGCCGGTGCTCTTCTACTACCCGAGTGACCCGTCGCCGACCGGCTGCGGCGCGAACCAGTGCGTACGGACCGTGCTGGACGTCGGGACGCCGGCGCTGTGGTGGGCGTTCGTGCCGGCCGTGCTGTGGGCGCTGTGGATCGGCCTGGTCCGGCGCGACTGGCGCGGCTGGGCCGTGCTGATGGCGTTCGCCGCGGGCTGGCTGACCTGGTTCTCGGTGCCCGGCCGGACGATGTTCCTGTTCTACATGACCCCGCTGGTGCCGTTCCTGGTGATCGGCGTGGCGCTCGTCCTGGGCGCCGTGCTCGGGCCGGCGCGTGCGTCCGAACAGCGGCGGATGATCGGGCTCGTCGCGGTCTGCGGCTACGTCGCGGTCGTCGTCGTGAACTCGGCCTGGCTGTGGCCGATCCTCACCGGCCAGCTCATCACGTACGAGGAGTGGCGGTCCCGGATCTGGTTCCCGAGCTGGATCTAGCCGGTTCGCTGCACTGGGCATCGGCCCGGCCGTCCCGGGTACGCCGCTGCCGCGGGCCTGCCCGCGGCAGCGGCGGTTGAGCAGTCAGCCGCCGGCTGTCG
Source organism: Mycobacteriales bacterium (assembly GCA_036558285.1). GTDB lineage: Bacteria > Actinomycetota > Actinomycetes > Mycobacteriales > CADCTP01 > CADCTP01. Next base: position 1,383 of record DATBFW010000053.1, read on the forward strand.
CCGCCACCGGAACCGGATCATCCGGCCGTACCGGGAACGGTTCCCGCGTTCCGCCGCTGGGCCGCGGTTCGGTTTCGGCCCTAAGCGCGCAGCCCTCCTTTACCGTCGAGCCGGGGGACAGCGGGGGAGGTGAGGTGGCAGGGCGCGACGGGCCGCAGGTCCGGATCCTCGGCAGGCTCGACGCCTGCGACGGCGACACCGAGATCGACCTCGGCGGTCGCCGTCAGCGTGCTGTCCTCGCCGTGCTGGTCCTCGCCCGCGGCGAGATCGTGCCGGCCGAGCGGATCGCCGACTGCCTGTGGGGCGCCGACCTTCCCGGCAACGTCAGCGGTGCCGTCCAGTCGTACGTGTCCCACCTCCGGCGGCGGCTCCAGCCGGACGGCGCGCCGCGCTCGCGCCGCGGGATCATCGCCAGCGCCGGCTCCGGCTACGCCGTCCGGCTGCCGCCCGATGCGGTCGACGCCTGGTGGTTCGAGCAGCTGGTCCGCGACGCCGCGACCGCCGCCTCCGCCGGCGAGCCGCAGCGGGCCGCCGAGCTGCTCACCGAGGCGCTCGAGCTCTGGCGCGGCCCGGCGCTGAGCGAGTACGCGGGCGAGCCGTGGGCCGAGGCCGAGATCGCCCGGCTCACCGAGCTGCGGGCGGTCGCCCGGGAGCGGCTGCTCGCCGCCCGGCTCGACCGCGGCGAGGCCGCGCTGCTCGTCCCGGAGCTGGAGGCGCTGGTCGCGGACGAGCCGCTGCGGGAGGAGCGGTGGCGGCTGCTCGTGCTCGCGCTGTACCGCGCCCATCGGCAGGCGGACGCGCTCGCCGCGCTCCGGCGGGCGCGGAACCTGCTCTCGGCCGAGCTGGGCATCGACCCGAGCCCGGCGCTGCGCGCGCTGGAGGCCGAGGTGCTGGCTCAGTCACCGGCGCTGACGCCGGTCCCGCCCGCCGTACCGGCGCCGGCCCCGCCCGCTCCCCCGGCACCCGCACCGGCGGCCGCACCGGCGTCCGCCGTCCCGCCCGACCTCGTCGACCGCGACGGTGAGCTGGGGGTGATCCGGACCGCGGTCGCCGACCTCGCCGCCGGCGCCTCGCAGCTGCTGCTGATCGAGGGGCCGCCGGGCGTCGGCAAGACCCGGCTGCTGGCCGAGGCCCGCCGGCTGGCCGCCGAGCACGACCTGACCGTGCTCGGCGCGCGGGGCAGCCAGCTCGAACGGACCTTCGGCTTCGGCGCCGTACGGCAGCTGTTCGAGCCGGTGCTGGTCGATTCCGACCGGCGGGAACGGCTGCTCACCGGGGCGGCGGCCAGCGCCCGCGGGGTGTTCGACGTGCTGGACGAGCCGGCCGAGGGCTCGTTCGCCGTGCTGCACGGGCTCTACTGGCTGGCCGCCGGCCTCGCCTCCGAGCGGCCGCTGGTGCTGGCCATCGACGACCTGCAGTGGTGCGACACCGCGTCGCTGCGGTTCGTCGTCTACCTTTCCCGCCGGCTCGACGGGCTGCCGCTGCTGCTGCTCGCGACGCTGCGTACCGGCGAGCGGCACGAGGACGACGACCTGCTCGCCGAGGTCCTCCTCGACCCGTCCACCGCGGTGGTCCGGCCGGGCCCGCTCACCCGGGAGGGGACGGCCGAGCTGGTCCGTCGCCGGCTCGGCGAGCCGGCCCCGCTGTTCCTCACCGCCTGCCACACGACGACGGCGGGCAACCCGCTGCTGCTCCGCCAGCTGCTGCGGGCGCTGGAGGCCGACCGGGTCCGGCCGGACGCCGCCCACGCCGACCGGGTCATGGCCTGCGGCTCCCGCGCGGTCGCCAGCATGGTGCTGACCCGGCTGCGGCGGCTGCCGGACGAGGCGACCGCGGTCGCCGGCGCGGTGGCGGTGCTGGGCGAGCGGGCCGACCTGCCGTCGATCGCCGAGATGTCGGACCTCGACGAGATCACCACCGCGGCCGCCCTCGCGGACCTGGCCCGGGCGGAGATCCTGCGCGACGAGGAGCCGGTCGGGTTCGTGCACCCGCTGGTCCGGGACGCCGTCTACCGGGCGGTGCCGAGCGCCGAGCGCGCCCTGGCGCACGAGCGGGCCGGGCGGCTGGTGCGGCTGCGCGGCGGGTCGGCCGAGCAGGTCGGCGCGCACCTGCTGCTGGCGCCCAGCCGGGGCGACGCCGGCAGCGTCGAGGTGCTCAGCGCCGCGGCCCGGACGGCGGCCGCCCGCGGCGCGTCCGAGAGCGCGGTCACCTACCTGCGCCGCGCGCTCGCGGAGCCGGCCGAGGGTCGGCCGCGGCTGGACGTGCTGTGCGAGCTCGGCCTGCTGGAGACGCTGGTCGACGGGCCGGCGGGGCTGGAGCACCTGGGCGCCGCGTACGAGCTGGCGACGGAGCCGGCGGACCGGGCCGAGCTGGCCGTCGCGATCGCCTGGACGCACGTGTTCACCAGCTCGCCTGGCGTCGCCGCCGCGTTCGCCCAGGACGCCTCGGCGGCGCTGCCGGAGGAGCTGGTGGACGCCCGGCAGGGGCTGGTCGCCCTGCAGCGGATCAGCGGGTTCATGCACGGGCTCGACCCGGCGTTGTGGCAGGCCGGCGCGGAGCCGGTGGTGCAGGGCGACGGCGACGGCGCCCGGATGCTGGCCGCGACCCTGGCCTGGGAGGTGACCTGCGCGGGCACCGACCGGGACCGGGCCGTCGAGCTGGCCCGGTTCGCGCTGCGCGAGGACCGGTTGTTCGAGGTGGACAGCGGGCTGTTCTGGGTGGTGGCGGCCAACGCGCGGATGGTCGCCGACGACGATCTCGGCGACTTCTGGGAGCGGGCCAGGGCCCAGGCGCACGCCCGCGGATCGCTGTTCACCGCGCTGTCGGTCAACCTCTGGCAGGGCCTGTGGCAGTGGCGGCGCGGCGAGCTGGCCGACGCGGTGGCCTGCTTCGAGGCGATGCTCGAGCAGGAGCGCATGTGGGGCGGCTCGGGCACCGGCCGCTCGTACGCGCTGGCCTTCCTGGTCGGCGCGCACGTCGACCGCGGCGACCTCGACGCCGCCCGGGGCACCGCCGAGCTCGCGCTGGCCGAGCAGCCGGGCGGGGAGGGCGGCCGGCTGGTGCGGCACGCGGTCGCCCGGTTGCGGCTCGTCCACGGCGACTGGGCCGGGGCGCTGGGGCTCGTCGACGCGGCGGGCGACTCGGTCCTCGGCGGGGCCAACCCGGCCTGGAACCGGCAGCGCGCGCTGCGGGCCGCGGCGCTGGCCGGTCTCGGGCGCCGGCCGGAGGCGGTCGAGGTGCAGCAGGAGGAGGTGGCGCTGCTGCGCCGGTGGGGCGCGCCGAGCTTCCTCGGGACCGGGCTGCGCCGGCTGGGCGAGATCACCGGCGGCGCCGGGCTGGAGCACCTGCGCGAGGCCGTGGCCGTCCTCGCGCCGACCACGGCGGAGCTGGAGAAGGCCCGCGCCGAGTACGCCCTCGGCCGGTCGCCGGACGTGCCCGGCGACGAAGCGGTGCCGCTGCTGCACTCCGCCGTCGCCCGGGCCAGGGACTGCGGCGCCCAGCAGGTGTTCGCGGACGCCTGCGCGGCGCTGGCCGAGCGCGGCCACGCCGTCGAGGGAGCCTGCGACCTGCCGGCCCCGGTGTCGGTCACGGTGCGGCGCATCCTCGACCTGGCGGGTACGGGCCTCGGCGTGCACGAGGTCGCGCAGCGGCTGTTCCTCACCCCGGGCACCGTGCGGGCCGCGCTGGAGCACGCACAGGTGGGGGCGGAGGCATGAGCCGGCCCGCCGACCATGATCATTCAAGTCGGTCTCAAGTCCGGCGAGGGAGGGTGGCGACATGACCGTCTCGCCGCCCCCGGCATCCGCGCAGGCCCGCGCGGAGACGCTGCGCGGGCTCTGCGGCGGGGCGGTGCACCTGCCCGGCGACCCCGGCTACGACCTCGCCCGCGCGCCCTGGAACGTCCAGGCGGCCACGTTCCCGGCCGCCGTCGCCTACCCGGCCTTCGCCGACGAGGTCGCCGAGGTGCTCCGCGCCGCCGCGGCGGCCGGCCTCTCCGTCGCGCCGCAGGGCACCGGGCACGGCGCGGCACCGCTGCGGGGCCGGCTCGGTCACGCGGTGCTGCTGCGTACCGCGGCCCTCGGCGAGCTGTCCATCGACGAGGAGCGGCGGATCGCCCGGGTGGGCGCCGGCGTGCTCTGGGGCGATCTCGTCGACGCCGCCGGCACCGTGGGCCTGGCCGGCCTGCACCCGTCCTCCCCGGACGTCGGCGTCGTCGGCTACTCGATCGGCGGCGGCATCGGCTGGTACGCCCGCCGCCTCGGGCTGCAGTGCAACACGCTGACGGCGGCCGAGGTGGTGCTGCCCGACGGGAGCTTCGTCCGCGCCACCGCCGACTCGGACGCCGAGCTGTTCTGGGGCCTGCGCGGCAGCGGCATGCCGCTCGGCGTCGTCACCGCGCTGGAGTTCCAGCTGCACCCCATCGACAGCGTCGTCGCCGGCTTCCTGGCCTGGGACTGGACGCAGATCGAGCGGGTGCTGCCGAGCTGGGCGGCGTGGTGCGCCGAGGCACCGGACGAGGCGACCACGTCCTTCCGGGTGCTGCACGTCCCGCCGGCCCCGTCGGTGCCCCCGGAGCTGCGCGGGCGCCGGCTGGTGGTCGTCGACGGCGCCGTGCTCGGACCGGACGGCCCGGCCGCGGAGATCCTCGCGCCGCTGCGCGCCCTCGCCCCCGAGTTCGACACGATGACCAGGGTGCCCGCGGCCGCGCTGGCCCGGCTGCACCTGGAGCCCGAGGGGCCGAGCCCTGG
>DATBFW010000054.1:0-5838 GCA_036558285.1 Mycobacteriales bacterium
CCCGGCTGGTAGCCGCGGATCTTCGCCTCGGTGGTCTCCGCGAACAGCCGCCGCATGTGGTCGAACACGCCCGTGTACGTCGCCGGATTGGACCGCGGGGTCCGGCCGATCGGCGACTGGTCGACGCCGACGACCTTGTCCAGCTCGTCGACGCCGCGCACCCGCTTGTGCCGGCCGGGCACCATCCGCGCGCCGTTGAGCCGGTTGGCCAGCGCCGTGTAGAGGATGTCGTTGACCAGTGACGACTTGCCCGACCCGGACACGCCGGTGACCGCGGTGAAGGTGCCGAGCGGGAAGGCGACGTCGACGTTGCGCAGGTTGTGCTCCCGGGCGCCCTCGACCACCAGCTCCCGGCCGGGGATGACCGGCCGCCGGCTGCGCGGCACCGGGATCGCCCGCCGGCCGGACAGGTAGGCCCCGGTCACCGACCGCTCGGCCGCCATCAGGTCGTCGACCGTGCCGGCCACCACGATCTCGCCGCCGTGCTCGCCGGCCCCAGGACCGATGTCCACGATCCAGTCGGCCGTGCGGATCGTGTCCTCGTCGTGCTCGACGACGATCAGCGTGTTGCCCAGCTCGCGCAGCCGGAGCAGCGTGTCGATCAGCCGCCGGTTGTCCCGCTGGTGCAGCCCGATCGACGGCTCGTCCAGCACGTAGAGCACGCCGACCAGGCCGGAGCCGATCTGGGTGGCGAGCCGGATGCGCTGCGCCTCGCCGCCGGCCAGGGTCGCCGCCGGCCGGTCCAGCGACAGGTAGTCGAGCCCCACGTCGACCAGGAACCCGAGCCGGGCGTGCACCTCCTTGAGCACCCGCTCGGCGATCATCCGCTCCCGCTCGGTCAGGTCGAGTGACCGCAGGAACACGCTCGCGTCGCCGATCGAGTAGCTCGAGACCTCGGCGATCGACTTGCCGCCGAGGGTCACCGCGAGCACCTCCGGCTTGAGCCGGGCGCCGCCGCAGGCCGGGCAGGGCACCTCGCGCATGTAGCCCTCGTACTTCTCCCGGCTGAAGTCGGAGTCGGTCTCCGCGTGCCGCCGCTCCAGGAACGGCACCACGCCCTCGTACGAGGCGTAGTAGGCGCGCTCCCGGCCGTACCGGTTCTTGTAGCGGACGTGCACCTGCGAGTCGTGCCCGTAGAGGATCGCCTTCTGCGCCCGGGCCGGCAGCCGCTCCCACGGGGTGTCGATGGTGAACCCGATCGCGTCGCCGAGCGCGGTGAGCAGGCGGAGGAAGTAGTCAGCGGTCTGGCCGGTGCCCCACGGCGAGATCGCGCCCTCCCGCAGCGTGCGCTCCGGGTCCGGCACGATCAGCTCCGGGTCGACCTCCTTGCGGGTGCCGAGCCCGGTGCACTCGGGACACGCCCCGTACGGCGAGTTGAACGAGAACGACCGCGGCTCCAGCGCCTCGAACGACAGGTCGTCATAGAGGCAGGCGAGGTGCTCGGAGAACGTCCGCTCCCGGTGCGGGTCGTCCTCGGGCAGGTCGACGAAGTCGAGGATGACCAGGCCGCCGGCCAGGCCGAGCGCGGTCTCCACCGAGTCGGTGAGCCGGCGCTTGGACGACTCGCGCACCACCAGCCGGTCGACGACGACCTCGCTGGTGTGCTTCTCCTGCTTCTTCAGCTTCGGCGGGTCGGTCAGCTGGTGCACCACCCCGTCGACCCTGACCCGGGAGAACCCCTTGGCCTGCAGCTCGCCGAACAGGTCGACGTATTCACCCTTGCGGCCGCGGATCACCGGGGCCAGCACCTGGAACCGGGTGCCCTCGGTCATCTCCAGCACCCGGTCGACGATCTGCTGCGGCGTCTGCCGGCTGATCGGGCGCCCGCACTTCGGGCAGTGCGGCCGGCCGGCCCGCGCGTAGAGCAGCCGGAGGTAGTCGTAGACCTCGGTGATCGTGCCGACGGTGCTGCGCGGGTTGCGGTTGGTCGACTTCTGGTCGATGGAGACCGCCGGGGACAGGCCCTCGATGAAGTCGACGTCGGGCTTGTCCATCTGGCCGAGGAACTGCCGCGCGTACGCACTCAGCGACTCGACGTAGCGACGCTGGCCCTCGGCGAAGATCGTGTCGAAGGCCAGGCTGGACTTCCCCGACCCGGACAGCCCGGTGAAGACGATCAGGCTGTCCCGGGGCAGGTCGACGCTGACGTCCTTGAGGTTGTGCTCGCGCGCACCGTGTACTACCAGACGGTCTGCCACAGGGTGTTTCTCTCTCCGGCCGACGGGAGGGAAGGTCGGCCCTACCGTAGCGACCGGGTCCGACAGTTTCTTCCCGAGCGCGAGGGTGCAGGTCAGTCAGTCGTCTCGGTCGTCTCGGTGCTGCGCAGCCGGTAGGTCGTGGTGCCCGGCGGCGGGCCGCCAAGGCCGGCGATGACCGCGGTCGCGTCGTATCCGGCGGCGGGCCGCAGCGCCGGCCGCAGCGGGTCGTGCTGGTGCTGGACGATCTCGACGGCGATCGGGGTGTGCTCGGGCGGCGGTGGGGCTCCGGTCTCGTACGCCATCTCGGCACCTCCCTGGGTGGTAGTCGAGGGTACGCCGTGCGGCAGGATCGGGGCATGACCTACACCGGGGACGTGACCGTCGGCGGCGTCGCCGACACCCGCGAGCTGGGCGGGCTGACGATCAGCAAGCTGGCCGTGGGACAGATGGACAACAACGCCTACCTGCTCGTGGATCGGTCGACCGGCGAGGGGCTGCTGATCGACGCGGCCAACGAGGCCGACCGGCTGATCGAGCTCGTCGGCGACACCCCGCTGGCGACCGTGGTGACCACCCACCGGCACTGGGACCACTGGCAGGCGCTGCCGGAGGTGGTCGAGCAGACGGGTGCCCGCACCGTCGCGCACGAGCTGGACGCGCCGGAGCTGCCGGTGCCGGTGACCGAGACGGTCGGGCACGGCGACACCGTGACGGTCGGCTCGTCCGGGCTGACCGTGGTCCACCTGCGCGGCCACACGCCCGGCTCGATCGCGCTGGCCTACACCGACCCGCAGGACGGGGTCGTGCACCTGTTCACCGGCGACTCGCTGTTCCCGGGCGGCCCGGGCAACACCGAGAAGGACCCGGAGCGGTTCGGCTCGCTGATGGACGACCTGGAGGCGCGCGTCTTCGGCACGTACGGCGACTCGACCTGGGTCTATCCCGGCCACGGCAAGGACACCACCCTCGGCGCCGAGCGGCCCTCCATTCCGGAGTGGCGCGCCCGCGGCTGGTGACCGCGACCGTGCGGGCGGCGCGGCCCGCGGAGGCGGCCGCGATCAGCGCGCTCGCGTTGCGCAGCAAGGCGCACTGGGGGTACGACCCGGCGTTCCTCGACGCCTGCCGGGACGAGCTGACGATCCGGCCGGAGTGGTGCGACGGCGTGCGGCTGGTGGTGGCCGAGCAGGACGGGGCGCTGCTCGGGTATGCCCGGGTGGCCGGCGAGCCACCGGTCGGCGAGCTCGCCGGCCTGTTCGTCGACCCGGCCGCGATCGGCCGCGGCGTCGGCGGGCTGCTGCTGCGGCACGCGGTCCGGATCGCGGCCGGGCTCGGGATGACGGCGCTGGAGATCGACTCGGACCCGAACGCCGAGCCGTTCTACCGGCACGCCGGCGCCGTGCGCACCGGCGAGTCCGCCAGCACCGTCGACCCGACCCGGCTCCTCCCCCGGCTGGAGCTGGCCGTGCCCGCCTAGCCCGGCTCAGTAGCCGACGGCGACAAGCAGCCACTGCGGGTCGCCGTGCGAGATGAACGAGGACTGGCCGGCCACGTCGTCGTACGGGAAGCCGTACGCGAGGTGGTTGATCGCGTGGTCGTGCCAGAACTTCGCGTACCAGTTCGCCGGTGAGGCCTGGTAGTAGAGCGACGGTGTGCCCCACTGCGCCTGCGGCAGCTGGGCGACGTGCCGGTTCAGCGCCGCGCAGTGGTTCGGGTCCTGGGCCAGCACGCCCGCACAGCCGAAGATGTCCGACGTGGGCGCGGTGATGCCGAGCGAGGAGGCGTACGCGCTGAAGTAGTTGGCGTTCACCCCGCCGGCGCGGAACGACGGGTGGTTGGCCGGCGACGGGATCCGCACCAGCGCCGGGTCCTGCGCGAGCACGTCGAACTGCGCCGGCACCTCGTTGACGAACTGCTGGAACGTCGCCGCGCGGGACTGCGCGAACGTCGCCTGGTCCTCGCCGACCTGGACGTCGACGCCGTCGTGCGCGTGCAGCCGCAGTGCCAGCTTGAGCCCGAACCCGTCGACCCTGGTCGTGTTCCCGTTGAACACGTCCGGGCCGACCGTGAACTCGATGAAGTCGGTGAGCTGGCTCGTCGCGCTGCCGAGGTGGAAGACCATCCGGCCGGCCGAGTTCGCCGGCATGTCGACGAACGGCTGCTCGGCGATCGAGTGCGTCTGACCGGCGAAGGTCCAGAACACCTGGCTGTCCGGGAACTGGCCGTTGGTGCGGTTGAGCACCTTGACCATCACCACGTTCTGCGCCGGCGGGATCGACGCGGTGTCGCCCCAGAACGCGTCCGGGGGCGGCGGCGTGCCCGGCGCGGTCGTGCGGACCGCGAAGTCCCACAGCGAGTAACCCCACTGGGTCGCCCGTACCGTGCCGGTCATCCGGACGAACCGGCCGGTGCCGTTCACGGTGAGGTTCTGGGTGCCGCCGGCGCCGGTCGTGGTCGAGAAGACGGTCGTGAACGGGCCGTTCGCGGCCGGCGCGACCTGGATCTGGAACGACCGCGCGAACGCCGTCTCCCAGGTCAGCGTCACCCCGCAGACCGTCGTGCTCGCCCCGAGGTCGACCTGCACCCACTGCGGGTCGCTGAACGCGCTCGACCAGCGGGTGCCGGGGTTGCCGTCGACCGCGTTGCCGGCCGGGAACGAGGTGTTCTCGGTGGAGGACGCGGTCGCCGGCCGGCCGAGTGCCGCGTTCGCCGTGCCGCAGACCGCGGCACCGGCCCGGCCCGGCGCCACCGCCAGGTACGTGACCAGCAGGGACAGCACGGCCAGGGCGATCAGCAGCGGGGTACGCCGGTGCGCGAGCGGCATGGCAGGTCTCCTGACGCTGCCTGGCGCCGCCGGCCCCGATGGGGCTCACCAGGTCTGGGACGGGCTGGGAACGTTCCCAACGCTCGCCCGGCCGGCCCTGCCGGTCAACTCCCCGTTCGGGGGAATCTGTGACAGAGGTGTCCCGACCCGGGACCAGGTCCTCGGCGCAGAACCCCCCTCAATCAGGGATTCCACTGCGGCGGCGTCGTGGCACACCCTGTATCCGACGTGCACCCTGGACCACCCGGTTCGCGTTCCGGTAGCCCAGCCCAGACCGCCGAAGGATCGAGTGATGACCCCGCGCTCCGCAGCCCTCGCCGCCCTGCTCGTCGCGGCCGGCATCGCGCTCGCCGGTTGCGGCAGCGACCAGCCCACCGACGCTTCGCAGACGCCCACCATCAACACGGCCGGCGGCGCGCTCAACGGACGCCCCGACGCCAGCTCCCCCGGCGGCAACCGGGTCGCCAACCCGCCCAACGGCGCCAACGTCAAGAACGGCAAGATCCCGGACGGGTTCCCGCTGCCGGCCGGCACCACGATCGGCCGGGTGGCGGTGCGCGCCACCGACATCACGGCGCCGATGCTCGTGCCGGACGGTGACGAGGCCACGTCGTTCTGGCAGAAGCAGTTGCCCGCGGCCGGCTACACGGTCGGCACCGTGACGGTGCACGACGCGCTCGGCGCGATCCCGTTCACCGGCAACGGCTGCGTGACCGGTAGCCAGCTCGGCGTCAGCGGCGAGCACATCCAGTTCCGCTGCCAGCGCGATTAGCCTGCGGGCGGTACCTGCGCAGCGGTTGGATCGGCGGCGACCGCCGC